>NZ_JBMKHV010000005.1:0-363986 GCF_049238585.1 Enterobacter cloacae complex sp. IR5428
CCCGTCGCGCTATCTCATTGCGACAGTTGAGGAGCTGGACAGTCAGCTATGGACGGTCAACAGCATCAAACCGAACACAGATAACACGGTTTCCCTGACCGTCGCGGAATACAGCGACGCCATCTACCAATAAGAACCGTCCCCGACCAACCGAACCCGGCCACCGCGCCGGGTTTTTTATGGAATCAATATGGCTACTACACCTACTAACCTGCCAGTACCGAGCGAATCTCCGTTCGATTTCAAATTCAACATAGGAAAAATCGACGAGGTTGTTACCTCTATGGGGTGGACCTATACCGATCGTTTCGGAAACCAGCACTATACAATTGAGGGGGTACGCTGGTTGGCGCAGCAGGCAGTATCAGCCTTTGGCTATATAACTCTGGATAGCTTCGAAGACGGTAATAACCTTACACTTCCTAACCAGGTTCTGCGCCTTGAAGCGACAGGCGAATACTACCGCTGGGATGGGCCGTTCCCTAAGGACGTGCCAGAGAATTCAACGCCTGATACCACTGGCGGTATTGGTGACGGGAAGTGGGTCAGTGTTGGGGATGCCGCTTTAAGGACAGAGCTAAGCAACGGTAAATACCGCAGTGACGCATTAGCTGTAAAATATGTTCCAGGGGTCGTCATCGATGGCACGACAGATAACCGCGCAGCAGTATACGCTTACACAGGACAAATTTATGTTCCGAAGGGTGTCCAGCTACGCTGTAATTTCCTGCCAGACGATGATGTAACAAAATTCATCGGTGAAGGGAAAATTCTTACTCGCGACCCATGGGGGAACGAGCATGTCTTTGATGTGGGTCTTGCAACCAACGGGACAGATTTTACAGCCCTTGGCACTCTTGCTCAATTTGCAAACAAACAGGGATACCCATCAACGATTGCTGATTGTCATGTCGGTATCATTGGAGATTCTATAACGGACGGAGCTTACAGTTCTGGGTGGACTGCAAACCCTACTGATGCCAGTGGTAATCTGAGCTCAACAAATTACAACCATAATCTTAATGGTGGATCATATTCATGGTTCAGGATATTCACTGACTGCCTAAACATGTTATCTGATAGCACAACAAATATCTTTAAAGGATACAACTGTGCCTCTTCAGGAAAGGCTTTAGCCACAGGTTGGGGGTATGCTAACTTTGATTATGGGTTCTTCCAGAACTCCGCATATGGAAAAACTGCGCCTGATGTTCTTTTCGTTAGCCTCGGATATAATGATAACAGTGAATTACCGACCATCGGGTTTGATCAGTATTTTCACGAATTCGAAAAGATTATAAGAAAAGCATGGGGTTATGGAAGCCCTATTTGCTTTGTTACAATAAACAATAACGATGCACCAAAGGCGTTTCTTGAATCAGCGATAAAGAAACGCATCGAGCGATTATTTCCAAAAGTCGAATTTCTTGACCTATCGATAGCCACAACTGACGCTTACGCAGATATCGGAGCATACTCCATCTCTGACGTAGCAAAACGGGATGGCGGTACTGTATTTGACCAGAGTCATCCTTCGACAATTGGTCACGCATACATCGGTGCTTATGCTGCCAAAGAAGTTTTTAAAGAAAGAGTTTACTTAGCCACAAAAAATAAAAATCTCATCCCAACAACACAACTTTCTTTTATTGGGTTGGGGTATCCATCTGGTTCGAGATATATACCATCTATTGCTACCCTTAGCGGAGGTGATTATCTTGATGCACTTGGTGGGTGGGGTATGATTTCTGTTGCATCTGAAAATGTAACATGCAGATACTTTATATGGAGTGATGTTAGTGATGTGGCAGTGAATGTTTTTGAGCCATTTAACCCTACATACACTACACCTGATAGAACAAATACATATGCAGTAATTCTAAACGATATCCGTAACCCAGCATATATTTCAGGCTCTTTGGCAAGTAATGGTATTGCTTCATTTTCTGGGAAACAAACAACTTACATAGGAACCATTAAAAAAGGTTTAAATATAGTATCAATTTCTTATGGCGGGGCACCATCAAAGCTATTCCCTCCAGGGTTAATGTTCAGGGACCAGATGATGACGTGCTACACTGGCTTTGCATTTGTAAATTTATCTTCCGGATAAGTAAAGGGAATGACTGGAGGTGTTGTAACGGTAAACGATCTTACATTGGGGTATAATTTATCAAGCCATGACGATGAAATTCCAGACATGATTATGGCAACCAAATTGTCTCAAATAAATATAGTTGAACTTGATTCACTGCCTGTTGGTGGTGTGATTATTTTCAACTACAAGCAGAAACAAAAGTCTGGATGCGGTGTGGGTAGATCTTCTTCAGGTGCTTTATCGTTTTACACATTAAGTGGAAATACTTTAACCTCCATAGGTACAGTGACCGCAGATCTATCTGGTAAAGTAAAAGTCATAAAAGGAGGAGATAATATTACGGTATATCCAACAAGCGGGAGTATACAGAGCCAATCCATTAATGGTTATTCTGGTGGTAAAGCTTGCTTAATGAATAACTCGCCCAGTAGCATTACTATTACATTGTCTGGTTTCTTTGCTCGCGGGTACTAGTAAGTATATTATTCCCGCAATAATAAATAAATGAAATTGAGGGCGTATCACATGATAGATACGCCCTTTGTTAACTATCAAATTAACACTTAAGATCTCCAAGTGATATCAATGCATAGGAATCGATATTGTATATTTTTATAAATAAATCTTCGGATGTGGGTTTATAACCACGCTTGCAAAATTCATTCTTTAATTCTTTGCTTAATTTCCTATCAAAAGAGAATTGAATGTTGTTAAAATTATAATTTTGCATTTTTTTTGTAATAGTCCAGTCGTACCCGGGTATAATAATATGCTTGAGGTATGGTTTTGCCAACATTGTATTTTGAACTGATTGTGTATATTTATTGTAACCAAAGACGACTGCGGTGTTTTTATTCCCAGCCATAAGTGAAATTGCATTGTATGCAATAAGATTATCATATTCCTCTTGTTTATTAGTGGCATTTCCATAGGAATATGATAAGGAGAATATTGAAACAAAATAAGTAAAACATGTTAAAATAGAAAGATACTTAACTCGTGAGCTAATATTAAACAAAAGTAATAATATAAAACCACTAGACATGAAGACCCTTGGGAAGGTTGTTGATTCCTTCAAGATTGCCGTTGGTCCAAACGTAATTAAAATTAACAGTACTAATGATAATAGCGTTACAATTAACAGGTGAAAGTTTTTAATTAAATTCTTGTTTTCTTTAGACTGAAATATCAGCACAAGCAAAGAAAGTATAGTAGATGCTAATAATAATAACGCTGGAGCGTGGAATCCTGAGTTAAAAACATCACGCAACATTATGATTATCTTTTCAACATAGGATGATAGATAACTCACAGGGTCTTCAGTATTGAAAATGAGATCGCTTCTCATATTGGAAAAGTTAATTGCTGGCAATATTACCTTACTATAAAAAAGATATGCTACAACAAATGTAATAGAAGACCTTAATATTGTTATAGTTAGTGATGGTAATTTTTTATCATTTGACAAAAAAACGTGGTAACAAGAAACAACTATTGCGCATAGATAAACTGACATCCCAGGTTGATACATACTAAGACAGGAAACTATAAGTAAGACTGCAATAATATCAAATTTCAAGCTTTTATTTGTTGTACAGTAAGCCGCGAATACACAACTAAGCACTGAAAGAGACATTGACATTCCGTCAAATCGGTATGACATGTTTTGCAGAAAAAATGGTGTCATCCAAAGCATGCACGAAATACAGATGGATGGTAGTGTAAATCTATTGCCAGTCATTTTTATCATCAAGTATGATGAATAAGATAACGCCAATAAAGAAATCAGCAGCCCTAACGGAAAAACATCGACTCCTGTTAGTGACTGAGATAGGAAATTATAAGTATAATCAGTTAGTGGTCTGCCTAAATAATACCACCCAGTCAATCCTGATAGAGATCTTTCATTGTCATCAACATAATACGAGTTAGACAATATTAATGGAAAGAAATAAATAATGCTTATAAAAAGCAAAATGTAAAAAGATTTTTTATGGTTAATCTCTCGCTCAAAAATATCAATTCTCACGGCTCCCTCCAATAGCATTTTTTGTGTGTTTTAATAAGTATTTTGGCCTTTGTTTTGTTTCCAAATAAATTCGGCCTATGTATTCACCAAGAACTCCGATTCCTATTAATTGCACGCCGCCAAGAAAAAGTATTGATACAAGAAGAGATGGGTATCCGGGTACGCTATTGCCAAAAATCAATTTATCGACAATCATCCATACACCATAGAGGAATGAAAGTCCAGCTACAAATAACCCAATATACGTCCACATGCGAAGAGGGAAAGTTGAGAAACTAGTAATACCTTCCAATGCAAGATTCCATAACTTCCATCCGTTGAATTTCGAATCACCTGCAACTCGTTCTGCGCGGGCATATTCAACGACATCGGTGCGGCCACCAACCCAACTCAGTACACCCTTCATAAACAGGTTGCGCTCTGGCATGAGCTTAATGTTTTCCACAACATCACGCGACATAAGACGGAAGTCACCAACGTTTTCTTCAATCTTTGGATTGCTGATCTTGTTGTGCAGCTTATAGAACCACTCAGCTGTCTTGCGCTTCAGTCTGCCATCAGTGGAGCGGTCAGAACGCTTGGCAAGAACCATGTCAGCCCCGGCCTGCCATTTCTCTATCAGGTGCGGAATGACTTCGATGGGGTCTTGTAAGTCTACGTCAATCGGGATAATGGCTTCACCGTTTGCGTGGTCAAGTCCAGCGAATAGCGCAGGTTCTTTCCCAAAGTTGCGAGTGAATGACAGTGGAACAACAAGCGGATCGGCAACAGCAAGCGCGTTGATAATTGATTCTGTCGCGTCTTTGCTGCCGTCGTTTATGAAGACTATCTCGACTTCATACTGCTGAAGCCCTTCAAATTCCCGCACCGTTTTATAAAAAATCGGTATCGCGTCTTCTTCGTTGAAGACGGGTACAACCAAAGAAATCTTCATTTCGCATCCCTAAAGACAATGAACTTTGAGTAAACAAAACCTGCTATAAGACTAAACGCGGAGAACCCTACAAGCGTTACAATCGGAGGAGCCCCTATAACATCTGCAATGTAGCCGGTTAATGCAGCCATCAGCCCCATGAAAACAACAAATGCTATGTATCGACCTGAAGTTGCCTGAGCATTAAAAGTCCATTTTGCATTTGCAAAGAAGCTGAAGGTAACAGCAATGCAAAATGCTATTACGTTAGCCAGAGCTTGCCCGACGCCAAAAAAATGAAGTAGAGCACCAAAGCATAACCAATGTAAGGCAGTGTTAATCACGCCAACTGAAACATAACGACTAAATATCTTTAACATTATAAAAATCAGTCAATTCGGAAAGGTCTGAAGTTTAGCACCACTGTGAAACTTGATCGACCCTCATATTTGACGATACTGTATATGCATACAGTTATTTTGTGAGGTGATTATGCCACGCACAGCAGACATACACGCAGCCTTTATTGCGGCCATACAGCTCAACCCTAAGGGCTATCGTTACCCGAGCACAGACGCATTCATAGAGAAATTGCGGGAGTTCAACTGGCACTACACGCGCGAAGAAGCGAATGCCTGGATAGAGCGATACCAAAAAGACTTTGCTGACAAGACGACAGACGGTAGCGATAACAGGTACTGGATCCTGCGTAACATGGGGAGGGTCCAGTAATAGGATTTGCATCACCTGCAAGCGATTATGTCGAGCGCCAACTTTCACCCGAGGTGATTTGCAACATCGGGGCAGAGAGCCGGGTTCTTGAAACTGATTCAGGATTTGCAGTCATTGAGCCAGCAGTGAAAAAAACACCCGGTGATTTACTTATCCTTTGCGACGGTCATACGCAGTTTGCGAAGTTGATGGGCAAGGCGCTCATTACAGATGATGGTGAGGCGATAGAGGGAAACGCACTCGAAGAGGTCGAAGTTCTTGGCCGAGTGACGTTCTTCATCAACCGCGCAATAGATGACGGATTACCGATATGATTACCAGGCTCAAGAAATCGGCTGGATCAGCTCCGGTCCCTGATTCTTAACATTCCCCACGGCACGCGTAACGGCATGCCAGATAAACTTGTCGGCGGGCACTGTCCCGTCGGCAATTATCTCCTCAGCTTCTTTCCCACCTGCATCCTGACGCATCCACTCGCGCGCCGCTTCCGGCGACAGAACCAGTGGCCGACGGTCATGAATATCGACCAGGCCTTTATCTGCGGCTGACGTCACTATCAGAAATCCTTCCGCTTCATCACCGCGCTCGAACGGCGTGCTGCCGATCGCCGCCATGAATATGGGCTGGCCGTCGGCACGGTGAATGAAGTAGGGTTGTTTCTTGTCGCCATCTTTCTTCCATTCGAACCATCCATCCGCAAAACAGATCGCCCGACCATGCTGCCAGAGAGACTTAAACATTCTGCTGGTGGCTGCGGTTTCGACGCGCGCGTTTGTCAGGGGTGCTTTATCCCACCACCCGGGCGCGTAGCCCCAGAACACCGGATCGAGATGTAACTGCTCGTGGCGTTCATTCAGCAGCAGCACTTTGGTGCCGGGCGCCACGTTGTACCGGCCAATTGGTTCCGGGTCATATGCAATGTCGCGATCGCCTTCATCGGCCAGGTAAGCCAGATATTCTTCACGGGTTTGGGCTTGTGCAAAACGTCCACACATAGAAACCTCCAGTCAGTCAGACTGAAAGTATAGGGCAAGAAAAAAGTAGTGCGCGCTAGTTAAGTCTTACAATCGGATCGGTGGTGATTATGGCGGGGAGGGCATAGCCAGTAAACAGGCTGATGAGGATTCTGGAATTGGCTGCGCAAAATTCTGCGTTTCTGGTGATTTGAGGGCGTGACATGTTTGTGCCATGGGTGTGACATATACCCATCGTTAAGTTACTGCATCTTTCAGTTTGTGCCATCAGCATTGTATGTGTGAATGCGGCCAATGCTAGTTAAAACAGTATGTTAAATGTAGTGCTTCTGATTCGTAATGCGAAGGTCGTAGGTTCTACTCCTATTATCGGCACCATTTCAACTTCTCCCGCTATCTCTTTTCGGATTCGTTTGGTTGCAATCTGAAGTTATATTTAAACGCCTAATCGCTTTGGTTTGTCTCCCCGCCTGGTTTGTTATCCGTTCTGTTGTGAACAGGTCGAGAATAACGGCAAGATATGCACAGTGTATTTAGCACAGACATACGTTACGTCGTACCGCAAAGTTATGGAGCAGAACCAGTTGACCGTATTCTGGTTTGAACTCTGCCCTGAGATGTGCATATCACCAACGTTAAGATGGTCATCCGAAAATCACCTTATTTCATATTAAACCGATTAAAGGGCTATAAAATTTTATCTTTTTTTCACACAAATAAATAAAGGAAGAGGAACATCGCCAAAAACAAAGGTATTGAGATATCTTCGAACGGTGAGCCTGTTGTTTTCCAGATCAAACATATCGAAAAGCAGCCCAGAGGCCTCTGTCTCGGTCATGCTGTCCCCGGGGTGAGCTGTTGTCTTCATATCACTCAGGTAAAAATCGCTTTTGTTTCTGCTCAGGACCGTGAATGTTATATCCCGATTAACGAGATGCGTATTGACGGGGGAAGGCTGTCTTGCTGATACCGAAGTACCAAAGATACTGATAATACTTTCAGTACCCGGTCGTATCACCACACTGATGGTTCCATTAAAGAGAAACTCTTGATCGCCCGGTGAATTCATTTGTAAGGTTCCAGAGCAGTTAACATTGCCACTTTTAGTCATGTTACTGATAGTGACAAGGATGCCTGAGAAAAACACAAATAAAGTAATTGTTAATAATTTATATTTTTTATTCATGGCTATATACGCTCTTGCAACTGGATAACTTTTTCTTGTTGCCAGCCTGATAACTGCATCTGCTGATGAATAAACGTCCTGCTTCATCAAAAATCAGGCTGTCTTCCTGCTGAGAGATATAAAAGCTTCCTGGGAGGCAAGGTATTGATTCTCTGGCTATCTTTTCAGTTAAGGTGAGTCTCACGGGGAGCAGTTCATGCGCACTTCTGAAAAACATATATACAGGGCAGCTGTCAATCGTACCGACCTGGTATACCCTGGATACTTTCATCTCATTAGTTTTAAGCTGAATATGATAACAAATAAGTAAGAACATGATTAATGACAATGCATTAAGGCCATGAAACCATACTAATCTTTTACTGTTTTTTGTAATGGAAGTCGTACTGTCCTCTTCAGTGCCTGTATCTGTATTAGTCTCTGTAAGAGACATCCCCTGTTCGACCGTGTCAGGTAGAAAATCATCACTGAATAAACGGGTATCCGGAAGCAACAGGTCTTGTTTTTCTGCTCCGGGTTCGATCATTTTCACTTCTACATCTTTGTTCATCACAAAACCGGTACGTGGAATAGTGATGATGATATCGGCTGTTTCACCAAGTAACTGAAAATTTTTTCTAATCAACGATACATATTGTGTAAGTGTATTGTTGGACGCTTTATAACCGTACTCATCCCATACGCAATTGAGAATTTCTTCACGGGTTAAAGTTGACCCCTGATATCTGATAAATAACGACAGCAACCTTGAGGCCGTTGCTGGAAGAAGGATCGAGTCATAACTCTTACAGTTAGTTAAAGAACACTGAGCGTCATCATAAACAATATTCTCATTGAAAATATAGAGCATAACCCGTCCTTATCCTTCAGGTCTTACCTGCGGAACTTTTACCTGTATGAAATAGTGAAACTGATTTTGGCGCAGATTTTAGCATATTAAACATATCTGTCACGCGAATATGATGGTGTTTTGTTATTTACAATAACTATCATATCAAAATTTAGAATTGTCCTTCCGACATGAATGTTTTATATACATTCTGATAGTTCGTAAAACTCTCTCAATGATGAGCCTTATTTCTATATAAAAGAATAAAAAAATTAATATTGCACATATACTCAGATGAATCATCTGATATTTATATATTTTGCAATATATTATATAAAAAATTAGAAGTCAGAGTTATGATTGTTTCATTGCAGACGGACACGCTGAAGCAAACGAAAGTAAGGATAAACACTGCGATACAGATAAAAGAAGGGTATGAAACATGCTGATAATGAATGATACACTTGAAAAGAAATGTTCTTACATTGTGAAATGGATGTTACGCCTTTCCTTCAGCCTGTTATTAATACTTATGATAACTGTATCGTGGGAGCAGAAATCCTCTGTAGAGTAAAAACAAAAAAAGGATACATACTTAATCAGCTGCATATCGAAGAACTTGAGGTGCCTGAGCGTGCAGATTTTTATGCAAGAGAGCTTTTACTGAAAACGGCAGAACTGTTAAGGAAAAATGACGGCGCAGGCGAAATCCCATCGGGCTTTGTTTTTTCTCTGAATATCACCTGTGGTCAGATAAGCTCTAAAACTATCAGGAATGCGGTAGTGAGGTTTAAGAGTTATTTCAAAACAGATGTGGTGATCCTGCTTGAGATAGTGGAAAGAAATATTACTGACGCGACCAGTGATATTCTGAATGCAATCGCATTCTATAATTCTATCGGAGTGAAGTTCGCTATTGATGATGCTGGGATAAACACTGCTGCAATGAAATTTTTTGGCGTAAGTAATGTTTCAATTCTAAAACTGGATCGCTCGGTTACGCAGATAAAAGAGAACTTTGAACTAATTTACCGGAAGTTAATTGATGGCATCGTAAAAGTATCCTCTCTGTGCGGGGTGCATATTGTTGCGGAAGGGGTGGAAAATCAACATCAGAAAGAGGCTCTGGGAAACGCTGGAATCATACATATGCAAGGGTATTTTTTTTCACGACCTTTATCCGTAGCTGCTTTTTGTGATTTTATGAAACACTACCGCTGACAGGACGGATACCATGACAGTAAAAAAAACAGTTTTTCTCATATCCGATGATTATTTTTACCTTAATGGGTTGGGGTTTTTATTAAAGAATGAAAATAATCTAAATGTTTTTTGTCATTATGTAGATCAAAACCAGCAGGAATGTTTTTCTGATGGTATTCCTTTTGAAAACTATAATGAAAAAAGCATCATTATACTGGCAGTGGATGACTTGCACCTCATCAGGAATTTCGCTGCGCGTTTTAGAACTAATATTGTCTTTTCTCTGAGAACCCTCGGCAAAAGAGAAATGGCGCTTTGTTATAAAGGTTTTCTGGTAATTAACAGATGCCTTTCATCATGGCGGATGTTAGATGTAATTAAGAAGTACGGGAGGGTAAGTTTTATGCCTGGCATATCTCTTACCCAAAAAGAGGAACAGGTGATTTTCAACTATTTTAACTTAACCGGTGCCCAGTTTAGTTCCTTTAAGTATAAAACTGGGGTTAAGAAAATTAGTCATTATAAACGTTCTGCTTATCAGAAAATGTTGGTTAATGGTGATGGGGAAGCTCATTTTGTAGTGAAAGCATTAAGTGAAATTAGAACAGGGATGCTATAACCGCTGTCCCATGGTTTACCTCTGTTTGTTTATTGCCAAAATTCATTTGTTTGAACAGATGAAGTGCTTAATACTGAAAATTAATAACTCAACGCTTTATGTTTTTTTGTAGTGCCTGGTGATTTTCACCATTCTAAGTAAGGGGTTTGATAAGGATGTTTTCACATCTCCTTATTACAACTCTATCGTGTATAAATATGATCTAAGGATATAGACATGAAAAAAAGTGCTATTGCGTTAACGCTGTTTGCTGTTCTGGGTGCAACTGTAAATTCTGCGAATGCTGCATCGACAGGAACCATTACCTTTAATGGTCAACTGACTGCCACTACCTGTGATGCCGTCGTTGATACACAGGGTGCAGATGCAACGGTTATTCTGCCTACCGTTGGTACCAACCAGTTGACTACTGCAGGCCAGACCGCGGGGCGTACGGGATTTAATATTGCCCTGACTAATTGCCAGGGCACTCTGCAAAACGCCTCCGCGTTCTTTGAAGCAGGTCCGACCGTGGATTTAGCCAGCGGACATCTGCTGAATAAGACCGGAACGGCAACCGGCGTCAGCCTGCAGCTGCGTGATGAGTCCTCTGCTACTGGAGGTGTCATTGTGGCGGGTAACGGCAATCAGGCTGCCAACACAACTTATGTTGATGTTTCATCCGGCAGTGCAAATCTGCCTTATTCAGTTGAGTATTTTGCTGATGCTGCAACCACTGCCGGGACAGTTATCAGCCAGGTGGTTTACTCCATTCAGTACATGTAATTCAACGTACTTTATTAATCAGGGGGGCTTCGGCCCCCTTTCAGAGAGAGTGGAATTATGCCTATGCAGCGGAAGCATACCTTTTTTTTTATTCAGACACTGAGTTCACTATGCATGCTTTTTCTGGTGCTGCTTAGCGCGCCCGTGAAAGCCAGTATTGTTATTACCGGTACCCGGGTGATTTACTCTCAGGGCGAGCGCTCTGTCAGTGTGAAACTTAATAATAATGGTAAATCCCCCGTACTTATCCAGAGTTGGGTTGATGATGGCGTTATGGGCAAATCACCAGATACCAGCACTGCCCCCTTTATTGTGACGCCACCGATAAACCGTGTTGATCCCGGCAAAGGTCAGACACTACAGATCAGTTTTACCGGAAAACAGCTTCCTTCAGATAAAGAGTCAGTATTCTGGCTTAACGTGCTTGAAGTGCCAGCACGTAACAGTGCAAAGAAAGATGATAATTTTTTACAAATCGCTTTTCGTACCCGGATAAAACTTTTTTATCGGCCGCAGGCGCTTCAGGGGAAATCCATTGAAGCTCCGGATAAGCTCGAATGGAAAACCGTAGACGGGAAATTACAGGCCATCAATAAAACGCCCTGGAATGTATCTATTTCTGGCGTAAAAGCGAATGGAAAAAAGACCGAAGGGAAAATGATAGCACCTTTTGATGCTGAGTCGTTTCCGTTGCAGGTAAGGCATGGACAAACGATTCACTTTGACGCCGTCAATGATTATGGCGCAGTCACTGCGAAATCTGCTGCTGTTCAATAACGTCTGTTTGACAGGGAATATAACGTGAAAAACCATAATAAATATTTCCGCAAGAGCTTTCTTGCAGCAGCTGTTGCGGGTTTTTGCAGTATATCGCATTCAACTGAAGCAATGGAATACACAGGAGCGCAGCCTGAGAATCCTCTGTCAGAAGTGATACCTGACCCCGGGACCGGGGACGTTGAATTTATCAGTGATGTACTGATGTTACAAAACAATCAACCCGTCGATATCAGCCGCTTTTCAAAGCGCGGTTTTCTTTTACCCGGGAAATATTATGCCTCTATTCGGGTAAATGGGAGTGAAGTAGGGAATGAAAATATCGAGATTAAAACCCGGGCGGATAACTCTGGTTATGTCTGTATAACGCCGGAATTACTGAAAGCGATCCCTCTGGCCTGGGAAAGAATCAATGAGACCGACACAGTGCGACAGCCAAATTCTGATGGCTGCACCGAGATCTTATCTGGCATCCCGAATGCCAGGGTCGAATTCGATGCCGGTGAGCAGGTACTGGATATTACGTTGCCGCAAAAATATGTCCATCGCTCTGCGCGTGGTTTCGTGAACCCGGAACTCTGGGATAGCGGTATACCAGCAGCATTTCTCAGCTATGGCCTCAACGCCTGGACAAGTCAGTCCAGTCATTACGATTATAAATCGTTGTTTGCCTCGCTAAATACCGGATTTAATCTTGGTGCATGGTATTTCCGTCATAATGGCTCTTATTCCTGGTCAGATGACGGGAAAAAGGATTATCAGTCTCTGAACTCGTATGCGCAGCGGGATATTCCGTTCATTAAAGGCCGCTTACTTGTCGGCCAGTCTAATACTACAGGCAGGGTTTTTGACTCACTGCCCTTTTCCGGTATGCAAATTGCCAGCGATGAGCGCATGTATCCGGCTTCGCTGCGGGGTTATGCACCTGAAATCAGGGGGATGGCCAGAACGAATGCGAAAGTCACTGTACGCCAGAACAGCGCCATTATTTACGAAACTACCGTGTCCCCGGGTGAATTCCTCATTAACGATCTTTATCCGACGGGGTTTGGTGGCGATCTGGCCGTGACCGTCCGGGAGGCAGATGGCAATGAAAACTTTTTTCTGGTCCCATATACCGCGATGCCCCAGCTCATTAGACCGGGGTCGTACCGCTATTCCTTTACGGCGGGTAAATTACGCCAGCTCAACCTTAGAGATAAACCAGAGTTTTATGAGGCAACCTGGCAGCACGGACTGTCAAATTACCTGACGGGCTATACTGGCTGGCAACAAAGCGATGGTTATTATGCCGCTCAGGCTGGTATGGCATTAGGAACCCAGGCCGGGGCGATTTCTCTGGATATCACCCAGTCGCATGCCTCTTTTGCGGGCAACCCGAATGCTCAGGAATATAGCCATAAAACGTTATCCGGACAGAGCTACAGACTCAGCTATTCAAAATTCATCCCCCGGACGGGCACCAATCTGACGCTGGCAACCTATCGTTTTTCAACGCAGGGCTATTACGATTTGGCAACAGCCATGATGACAAAAGATATGCTGGCGCGTGGTTACGATGAACAGCGTCTGAAACGTTCCAAAAGCCGCTATACCCTGACTGCCAGCCAGTCTCTTCCAGAAGGCCTGGGACAGTTCTACGCAAGTGCGTCATTACAGAATTACTGGAACAGTAAGGATACCGATAAACAGTTCCAGGTCGGTTACAGTAATAGCTGGAATTCAGTTACTTACGGATTAAATGTCAACCGGACATACACCTGGTACGGCAAAAGCGATACCAGCTGGCTTCTGTCCCTCAGCTTCCCTCTCGGTACTGCCGGAGATACAGACGTTCCATCCGCGCGTCTGGAAACAGGGCGCAACAATGATGATTCATGGTCTGAGGCGGCCTCCCTGTCCGGAACTGCCGGCGAAGACAACCAGTACAGCTATGGGGTAACAGCCCGCAATACCAGCGGCGCAACCGGCAGCAGCCTGTATGTTAACGGGCAGTGGCGGACACCATATACCTATCTTAATGCCAGCAGCAGCGTTGGTAATCACTATCAGAGCCAGTCATTTGGTGCGAATGGGTCCGTGATCCTGCATTCCGGTGGCGCAACCCTCAGCCCTTACACCTCAGATACCTGGGCGTTGATTGAAGCCAGAGGAGCCAAAGGCGCCCGGGTTTCCTCGTACCCTGGTATCAGCATTGATAATGCCGGGTATGCAGCGGTGCCTTATCTGAATGCGTATGAACTGAATGAAGTGGCCATCGATCCAAAGGATGCGACGAATAATGTCGGCTTTGATAGCACGTCACGTAAGGTGGCCCCCTACGCCGGTGCTATTGTAAAGGTTAAATATAATACGCAAACAGGGGTCCCCGTACTGATTTCTGCCCGATGGAAAGGAGAACCAGTCCCCTTCGGCGCTGATGTCAGCAGTGAGAAGGGTAATTATATTGCGATCGTCGGCCAGGCCGGGCAGATATTTGTTCGCCTTGAGCCAGGCACTCATATTCTCAAACTGAAGGCCGGTAATCAGGGGGAGTGCAAAATGAAAGTCATCGTTTCCGAAGAAGATTCAGCAATTAATATGAAGAAAGAGGTCCTGGAATGTTATTGAATGCGGTAGGGTTTCTGTCACGCAGTAGCATGAAAATGTTACTCGCTATTTCATTGTTCATCATGGCGCATTTCCCGTCGGTGGCCTTAGCTGCACCTGTTTGTGACGACACGAATATTGGCCACAAGGAGATAGTATTACCTGGAGGTAGTATTTCACCCGGTGTTGACCTATCCTCGTTGACTACTGTGATAGCCTCTTATTACACTATAACTTCAAATTACAATTATCAGTGTTATGTAACTGGTGGAGATATCGCAACTTATACGCTATATGTTTTTCTTGAACCATTGAGTTCATATGGTAGTTCTTATAATTTGAATATAGGGGTTAATCCAGCTTACAGTGTCGTTGCAATGAATGCTCCGGCATTTGGAGTCGGATTCACTAATTCTCTTTCTTCACCACCAGGCATGGCGGTGACTACAGTTCATTATGTAACAATTCACGGCCCCGCTGGATCTTCTATCATTGGTAATGGTTCTGGCATAGGTATGGGGGCATATTATATAGCATTAGTTAACGGTTCCCTCTTACAGCCAGGCGTTTTATTGGGGAGTGACCTGCCCACCTTCGGCATATACGGCATGATTTATAAGAGTGATGGAACACCCTATGACGGAAAGAAAATAACGATGGGGTCTGTATCTTTTAGCGGCTCAGTTAATATTATTCCGTTTACATGCCAGACACCTGATGTGGTCGTGCCGATGGGAAACTATAAAACAACGGATTTCACCGGTGTGGGAAGTACCAGTCAATGGGTGGATTTCAACATTGAATTAGATAACTGTCCGGGGAATTATCCAGGATATTTTCAGGCAAAAAACCAAATGAGTTTATTGATTAATCCCGTTTATGGCAATCCAACCCCTGATTCATTCAGTCTCAAAGCAGGTACTGGCAGCGCAACGGGGATAGACATGCAGATCCGAAAGCAAAATGATACCAGCTTGATAACAATGGGAACAGCTTTTGATCCTCTGGGCCCCGTAACCGGAAATACGGGAGTGACGCAATTACGCATCCCTCTGCAGGCCAGATATATACAGTCAGGCGGGCAGGTGACTCCTGGTTTGGCGGAGTCAGCGCTAACGTTCACAATAAATTATTATTAGTATGATAAATAATAATTTTTCTCTCATCCATTGAAATTAAAGAGTCGATATGACCAGACAGGAATGGCTTTTACAACTCAGGCGGTGTACATCAAAAGATACGTTAGAAAAACTCATAGATAAAAACACCTATTCTCTTTCCAGTGATGAGCTGGAGACATTTAACTCTGCGGTCGATCATCGACTGGCCGAACTGACAATGGGGAAACTTTACGACAAGGTACCTCCGGAAGTGTGGAAATTTGTGAAATAAAATGCGGGCGTGGCAGGTAGCACAGCGCCTGCGTGACGTTAAGTTATGTCAAACCTGACGGCTGGAAGAGGAGTATCCTTCTCGTCGTCAGGTGGGCTGAATGCTCCATGCACGTTAAATTTTATGACGTTATTGGCCATCCGCAGATAATCACTAGAAAGGTAACAGGATGGCTGAGATGATCATATTTTTAGCAATTTTCATGTGTCTATCCCTGATCTCATCGACATTTCCGCGCTAACGTTTCACCAAATCGATTGCTGCTTAAAATTAATGAGATTCAGAAAGGTTTTGTGAAGCGTGTTTTTCTCAAAAAATGACATAAACGGATTAAGTGAGTTTTGTCCGTAGCTATTTAAAAAGAACTCACTTTTCTTTTTCATCAATCCAGGCAATCAGATCGGCGAGCCTCTTCTCAGAAAATACGGCTATACCATGTTTGGAGAGTAGCGATGCAGCGACACCCATTCCTGACTTACGCTGGCCGCTGAATGAACCGTCATAGATAAATTGACTACCGCATGTTGGGCTGTCGTCGGTTAATAGCGCCGCGGTACAATCTGACTCCTGAGCGGTACGAAGCGCTAATCTGGCGGCGAGCTGATATTGTTCAGTGACATCCTGCCCATTAATTTCAATTATTCTGACCTGCGCCAGCAATGTATCTTTAATTTCAGCAGAAATAATTTCAGCCGGAGGACGGGGCACTGATAAACCGGCGGCCAGTTCTGGACAGAAGATCACAAGGCGTCCTTCTTTCTGCCAGCGCTGCAACTGATCTGACATCTGTGCTTTCTCGCTTCCGTCATAACGTACTTTGAGTCCCGTCAGGCATGCACTTACCAGTATTTTATTGATCATCGTTATCTAATATGACGTAACCCGTATAGCTGTATGTTAACACATTACTTGTATATATCTGTCTCTTAGCGGGGGAATGCTGCGCTGTATCTTTAGTCTGATTGAGAAAAAGCATGATCGTAAACGCCGAATGGCGGTATACCCCCAAGGCTATACCGCCAGCGCCATATTATCGCGCCATTAACGCAAACACCCCCCAGCCAAAGTACTCCCGCGAGTACGTCACATGACGTTCAGGCGCTATCGTCAGCTCCGCCCGAACCTCCTGCGCGAAGTCATCTTCTGGGTTTTCCTCCAGCCAGCGACGCATGGTCATCCATTTTGCGGCTTCGTACCTGTCCCAGCCTTCCTGGTCTGCCAGCACCATTTCAACCAGGTCATAGCCCTGTTGATCGAAAGACGCAACCAGACCGGGCAGAGTGAGAAAGTCTGCAATCGACGAGACGCCGCACGCCTGGGCTGTCTCCTCCGTCGCGGGTACCTGACGCCAGTACGGTTCGCCAATGAGCATTATTCCCCCGGGCTTGAGGCTTTTTGCCAGCAGATCCATCGTCCCGGCTACGCCACCCGCAATCCAGGTTGCGCCAACGCAGGCCGCCACGTCACATTTTTCATTCGCGACATAGCCAGCCGCGTCGTTATGAATGAAATGGACGCGTTCGCTGACGCCGAGTTCCTCTGCGCGCCGCGTGGCCTGCGCGGTGAAGAGCGGGCTCATGTCGATGCCGGTACCGGTGATACCGTAATCACGTGCCCAGGTGCAAAGCATCTCTCCCGAGCCGCTGCCAAGATCGAGAATGCGTGTGCCTCGCTTCATGCGTAACACGCGGCCCAGCGTCGCGTACTTCTCTTGCGTAAAGGGGTTATGAATGCGGTGTTCGCTTTCGCTAACAGTAAAAATACGTGGGATATCCATCATCCTCTCCTTAACGGTTATCGGGCTGGGCGCGGACGTTATTCAGCCCCGTAGTGTTAATGCGGTAGGGCTGACCGTTGACGGATTTGATCAGCTTTTTGGTTTTGAGCTTTTTGAAAACGGCGAGCGTGCAGTCAGCCAGCAGTAGCCCTTCGCGGCTATAGCATTCAACGGCGGTGACGCGGCCAGACGCATCGCGGACGTGCACAATACGGCCACCTTTGGCGAGAACGTGTAAGGTACGTTGTTCCTGACGGGATAAATTCATACTGGAAAACCTGTTTAATCATCATGTGCAAAACGTGCAAACACACAGCGGTGTCCGCATTCGATTTCGGCGCATTGATAATCAGTCCGGCCTGGAAAGGTCGGTAAGCTGATTATCGGATGATTACATTCTCCAGCATCAAAGCCTCGGGTTGAGTTGAAAGGTATTTACGGGGTGAATGATAACACCTGATTTTTATAAGTGAATACCCAGGGGTGAAAAACGTGATCACGGTTGGCATCGGGTTGAGGAGAGGGAATCATTCCAGGCCGCTCTTAATTTTGCTGTCGACCTGAGGCTGTGGTTTGCTGAAAAGATATCCCTGCACAAGCTCGCAACCCAGAGCCTGAAGCCGCTCAAGCTGCTCTTCGGTCTCAACGCCCTCGGCTATAACGCCCATATTAAGGCTCTTAGCCATACCGGTAATAAGCTTCACAATATTAAGCGCATCTTCTTGTGTAGATATCGGATTGACAAAAGATTTATCGATCTTGATTTTATCAAAATTCAGTTCGCTGAGTCTGGAGAGCGACGAATAACCCGTGCCAAAATCATCAATGGAAATTCTTACGCCCAGTGCGCGGAGTTTTTTCAGAATCGCAATGGGGTTATTTCTGTCACTAAAGAGGGATGACTCCGTGACCTCTAACTCAAGACGGTTAGCCGGGAGCCCGGTCTCAGCCAGAACGGTCTGCACCGTATTAATAAATGATTTGCTGCCTAATTGAACAGGCGAGACGTTTACGGAGATCCTGGCCGGAACAGCCCAGGAGACCGCTTCCCTGCAGGCCAGTTTAAGTACGGTTTTACCTATCTCGTTGATCATGCCTGTTTTTTCTGCGGCGAAAATAAAGCTATCCGGGGAAAGCATTCCCTTGACGGGGTGCATCCAGCGAATAAGCGCTTCATAGCCGTAAATTTCCTTGCTGACGGAATTCACAATAGGCTGGTAATAAACAATAAACTCATTGTTTTCTATCGCCCTTGCCATATCATTTTCAAGCGTTCTGCTCTCCTGCAACTTCTGAAGCATTCGCTGACGGAAAACTTTAATCTGCTGTGAGCCTGTCTTTTTGGCTTCATAAAGCGCCAGATCGGCGAACTTATAAAGATAATCAGCACGTCGTTCATTATCTGATAAAACAATACCCACGCAGGTGGCAATTTTTATGAGCTGGTTATTAATCGTATAGGGTTTACTGATATTCTCGCTGATCTCTCTAGCGCGCAAAACGGCTTCGCTTTCGTTTAACCCACTGGCTAAAAAAGCAAACTCGTCTCCGCCTAAACGGTAAAATCTGTCTGAAATATTGCTCATGGCGGTCAATCGCCTGGATACCTGACGTAACAGTAAATCGCCAGCATCATGACCATAGGTATCGTTGACCTCTTTGAATCGGTCTAAATCAAATAACATTACCGTAACGGGAACATGATTTTCTTCGGCCTCAAGATTGAGTTTGCTGAGCTCATCCCAGAAGTACAGACGGTTTTTCATGCCAGTGAGGGAATCATGGTAAACGTCATACTCTAGTTTTGAATTCTGAATCTGTAGGGTCTCCTTGGATAACTGGAGTTCTTCTGCAAGACTTTCAACCTGCCTGTGCGCTTTAAGGATGTTTTTATTTTGATAGATCGTTAAAAAACCCAGGATAATACTCAGAATGATCAGCAGTAAAGAGAGGGCTGAGTAAATATAATACAGGATCTGTATTTTATGGTTGCTACTGTTAATTGTGCTAATGTCTTTCGTTAACGCGCTTGATGAAAGCTGACTGAGTGGAGCATCCAGCAAATGCATGGTATGAAGGTATGTTTTTACATCCGAATGGCTCATTTTTTCGAGGTTAGCATCCAGATACGTAAGGATTTTATCAAGGCTTAACGCGAGGTCATGATGTGCCTGAACGTTTTTAATGTAATGCCCTAAATCCCCCTCCTTAAACAGATCATTCTGGCTTAGCATAATTTCCAGCCGCATCCGGACCTGGTCTATCGTAACGTCATCGGAATCGGTTGCGTACAGACCAAGCCATGATTCAAAGCGGTAATATTCGGATACCAGTTGGGCGACAGACCATGACTCCGTGTAATGAGTCAGTTTTTGGAGCTCCTGCTGTCGATCGTAAACAAGAAAAGCAATATATCCAGTCGTGATAAAAAGAGAAAAAATGATACCAACCAGTATCCTGTTCATTATGTTCTCCTGAACTGCTATTCAATCTTCATTTTGCTGACCTGCCATGCCGATCGCGAATAATATATCTGATTATTTAATTCAGGAAGACTGTCGTAGGGATATACAATGAATGCCGGCCCTTTATCTCGGATGCGCATATATTCACCATTAACCTTCAAAGCGAGTATGGCATTATATTTTTTAAAGTCGCTGAGCGGGATGGCTGTCGCGTAATCATTAAGCGCTATAACATTGACCACGTTACCCTTTGCGCCAATATAATCCATGAGTTTGCTCATTGGAACACCCTCAAACTTTGTGCGGCCATTATACCAGGGGGATGATGTCTGGAAGCTCACCATACCGAGTTTTTCAAGGCTGGCGATATCAAACACGGCTTTTCCACTTTCATTCGTGTTCTCGATATTACCGTAAATCGTTAAAATGGGTTTACCAGCAGGTTTTGGCAACTCACCAGCCAGGGTGACGCTTTGCACTAAAAAGCAGCACAGCATTAGGATTAATCGCATTTCAGCCTCCACGTTTTAACATAAGTATAAGAATTATAATTTAGTTATCCTACTAGTTTATATATTTTATCTCTCCCCACGTTTATCCATCATAATCAGGATGTAAAAACGCCGTCAGTCGGCAGCCACCCGAGCGATGCTTAACCTTCTTACCGCAGACGCATGACAAGGAACCGTCCATCATGAAAAAAGATAGCTATGCCTTTTTAATTCCACTCATCGTTGGCGGGTTAGCGTTGATATTTGGCTTTGTTGTCTGGTCAATCGAGATTTATCGCGTGACATTTCTTACGGCCCTGGGGGAACAGTATCTTGCGGCTGTCACATTGCTGCTGCCGCTGGTGGCGATGGTGATGTTCGCCGCGAAGAGGGCGTTTAAAGACAAAACCCTTGTTGACGTTGTCAAACTTTACCTCGGCCTCATCATCTTCAGCCTGCCGGTTGCCATTTTCGTCATCTTTACCGCGGCCTGGCTACTGAACGGAGAATACTCTGCCTGGAGCCAACCTTACCGGTATGAATCCGGCAGCAGAAATAGCTGTTCGGGGGCGGAAGTCTATGAGCCGGAACTCAAGAGAGAGATCCGCATCTGTTATCCTCAGGGATATTATTTAATCGATGGCACCCTGTACGTGGAAAAGCGGAGTAATTTGCTGGGTATGGTGGTGCTTTGGGCGATCGCGCGATCCTGAACCTGAGGCTCGAATAACCCCTTTAGCCCGCCTCCAGCATCCCAAAGCTGACAATCCGCGAGCGGCCCAGCTCTTTCGCCCGGTACAACGCGACGTCCGCCGCGCGCAGCAGATTATCGCTCTGGGCGTGCTGCGGATAGCTGGCGATCCCGATCGACACATCCACCGGGCCAATCTCCGAAAGCCCGTAGCGCAGCGAAAGCGCATGCACGCCGTTGTAGATCTCCGTTGCAGCGGCGTGCGCTGCTTCCTCATCTGCACCGGTAAGAAGCACCAAAAACTCTTCACCCCCATAGCGGAAGGCCAGCCCGCTATCGTGTACCGCCCGTTGAATAATGGCTGCCACGCTTTTAATCACCAGATCGCCGGCCTCATGACCAAAGCGGTCATTAATGCTCTTGAAGTGATCGATATCGATCATCAGGCAGCTTACCGGCTCCTCGTTACGCACCGCCTGCTTCATTTGAGTACGTAACGTATCTTCCAGATGGTGGCGGTTACGCAGCCCCGTCAAGGGATCGAACAGGGCTTTTTCCAGCAGCGCATCGCGCAGCCGCTGGTTGGCCAGCGCCAGTCCCAGCGCCTCGGCCATCAGTTCCAGATAGGCGCGGGACGGCGCGGTTTCAGGCGTGATGTTCTGGAATGAGAGCAATCCAATCGCCTCGCCCTGAGCAATCAGGGGAACGCACAGCGATTGCTGCGCCTGTGATTCGGGCAGATGATAACAGCCGATATCCGGCTCGCCGTTCACTGGCGGATGGCTTTGACCACGCCGGACGGCCCAGCATTCGTCAGGATGGAACGGCTTTTTATCCCCTTCTGGCGATAGCCATTCGGCCGTACAGCGCATCTGCCACGGCTCGCGTTCCAGAATATACAGGCGCCCTGAAACCCCCGGCGCAATATTGGGTGCAAACAGCTCCGCCACATTCATCACGTCGGCAAAGTTTTCACAGCCCTGCAACCGCTGGGTCATTCGCGCCAGCAGTTCGCGGATGGCCCAGTCAGCATCGCGCTCTTTTTCCAGCCGCTGCCTTGCCAGCCCGTTCTCACGGAAGATGCGGATGGCCTGCGCCATATCACCGATTTCATCAACCTGGGTAAAGTTCGGCGTTTCGACGGCGTAATCCTGCGATGCAAGACGATGAACTACGTCACTCAGACGCACCACCGGACGGAGTACGCGGCGCTTGAGGATGAAAACCATCACAAACAGGAAGAGCAGGGCGGTCAGGCCGACCATCACCTCAGAGGCCGTTCGAAGCGTTTTGGACGTTTTGGTTGCGGCCTGCACGTCGGCAATAATGCGCTTGTCCAGCAGCATGCGAAAGCGTTCGATAGTGTTGTGTGCCCGTTCGAGTTCCAGCTCATAGCTCTTACCAAACAGCAGCGAAACGGCCTGCTGTTCCTCGCCACGGGCGATACCGTCAATGGCTGCCTGCTGTTCATCCTGTAGATCGTCTACAATTTTCAGTCCGTCGTACAGCAGCGCCAGCTCTTCGCCCGATGCCCCCGTATTTTTGAGCTGTCGCAGCGTGTGTTCGATATTCTTCAGCTCGGCTTCTTTCGCCTGATATTTCTCAAGCACCTCGGGCTCTTTTTGGATGACGTAAAGCCGCGCCAGATCGGAGAGCATCCAGGTGTCTGTCTCGATCTCCTCCGTCAGCTGATCGAAGACCTGGCGTTGTTTAACGGCTTCACGTTCGATGTTATCGGCGTGGGAAGCCATCAGCATGACGATGCCGGAGGCAATGGTCAGGCACACCGTGACACCATAAGCCCAGTTCGTGATCGTGGCGATTCGCACCTGTTGGATCCTTCTACGACAAATGTGGAAGAGCGTTCATTTCAGATTATAGAAAACCTCTGATTTATCGCGAAAAAAAAGGCGGCACAGGGCCGCCTCACAGAACGCGTTTCTTTATAGATCCGGAGAATTTCTCCCCTCTTCGATAAAGTCTGCGTCCAGCTCCTCGGCGTTGCCTGCGTGGTCGCGGCCGGAGAAGAGGTTCCAGCAGGCGATAAACAGAGCGGCAATCAGCGGCCCAATCACAAAGCCGTTAATGCCATACAGCTCCATACCGCCGAGCGTGGTGATCAGTATCAGGTAGTCCGGCATTTTGGTGTCTTTGCCCACCAGCAGCGGACGCAACAGGTTGTCCACCAGCCCGACGATAATGACGAAGAAGCCCACAATGAACAGACCCTGCCACAGCTGGTGAGTGGCAAACAGGAAGATGGCGGCGGGAACCCAGACGATGGCCGACCCAACGGCAGGCACCAGGGAGAGAAATGCCATCAGTGCGCCCCACAATACGCTGCCGTCAATACCGACAATAGCAAAGGCGATACCACCGAGCGTGCCCTGAACCACCGCCACGACCGCCGTGCCTTTTACCGTGGCGCGCGACACGCCGACAAACTTAGCGAACAGGTGCTGTTTGACGAAGTCAGACAGCGGCAGCGAGTCGAGGATCTGGCGCACCAGATACGGCCCGTCTTTCAGCAAGAAAAACAGCAGATACAGCATAATGCCAAAGCTGATGGCAAAGCCGAACGTCCCTTTCCCAATCAGGAACGCGCTGCCCGCCAGATACTGCCCGCCCTGTAACGCGACATCGGAGAGTTTTTTCTGGATCTGCGCGGCGTTGGTCAGGTTGTGATCCGCCAGGAAGCCGCTGGCCCAGTCCGGCAGGCGGTTGAAGATACCGGCGATCACTTCCGGGAACTGCGTGTTGTTCTGTTGCAGCCTGGTGTAGACCATGTTCAGTTCCACCGCGAGCGAGGAAAGGATCACCATCAACGGAATAAACACGATCAGGCAGATAATGCCGAGTGTGAGGAGTGAAGCCAGCCCGTTACGATCGCCCAGCGCGGTACGCAGTTTGTTTTTCACCGGGTTGAAAATGATGGTCAGGATCGCGGCCCACAGAATCGCCGAGAAATAGGGAGAAAGCACGTCAAAGAAGGCCCAGGTTACAAGGGCCAGGATGAGAATAAAGAAACCTTTGGTCAGTCCGTTAAATCGCATAGTGAGTCCTGGTGAAGAAGAAACTGTGTCGACTATAGAACTGATTTAAGGATTTACCAATAATTGCGCCGAAGTCGCGCCGGGTGGCTTTTTGTTAACAATCGCGGTATAACACTCCTTCTTTGGATGTTTAGATGTCCATACGTTTAGAAGGTAACATGCAAACACAACAAGAAAACGGGCAACTTAAGCGCACCATGAAAACCCGCCACCTGATTATGCTCTCGCTGGGTGGCGTTATCGGCACAGGGTTATTCTTCAATACCGGATATATCATCTCGACAACCGGCGCGGCGGGCACGCTGCTGGCATATCTTATCGGTGCGCTGGTGGTCTGGCTGGTCATGCAATGTCTGGGCGAACTTTCCGTGGCGATGCCGGAAACCGGCGCGTTTCACGTCTATGCCGCCCGCTATCTCGGTCCGGCGACGGGGTATACCGTGGCGTGGCTCTACTGGCTTACGTGGACAGTGGCGCTGGGATCGAGCTTTACCGCGGCCGGGTTCTGCATGCAGTACTGGTTCCCACAGGTTCCCGTCTGGACGTGGTGCGTTGTCTTTTGCGCTGTGATTTTTGGTCTTAACGTGATTTCCACGCGCTTTTTCGCGGAAGGGGAATTCTGGTTCTCGCTGGTCAAGGTTATCACCATCGTCGCCTTTATTATTCTCGGCGGCGCGGCCATCTTTGGCTTTATCCCGATGGCGGACGGCTCTGCCGCGCCGGGACTAAGCAACATTACCGCCGAAGGCTGGTTCCCGCACGGCGGTCTGCCGATCCTGATGACCATGGTGGCGGTCAACTTTGCCTTCTCAGGTACAGAGCTTATCGGCATCGCGGCAGGGGAAACGGAAAACCCACACAAGGTTATTCCGGTTGCTATTCGCACCACCATCGCCCGGCTCATCATCTTCTTTATTGGCACCGTGTTTGTGCTGGCGGCGCTGATCCCCATGCAGCAGGCTGGCGTGGAGAAAAGTCCGTTTGTGCTGGTGTTTGAAAAGGTCGGCATTCCGTATGCGGCGGATATCTTTAACTTCGTGATCCTGACGGCGATCCTCTCGGCGGCGAACTCGGGTCTGTACGCCTCTGGCCGTATGCTGTGGTCTCTGTCTAACGAGAAAACGCTGCCGCGCTGCTTTGCCCGCGTCAACAAAAACGGCGTGCCGCTGACGGCGCTTTCTGTTTCCATGCTGGGCGGCGTGCTGGCGCTGTTCTCCAGCGTGGTCGCGCCGGATACGGTGTTTGTGGCCCTGTCAGCCATTTCCGGTTTTGCGGTGGTGGCGGTGTGGATTAGCATTTGCGCGTCGCACTTCGTGTTTCGTCGCCGTCACGTGCAGTCCGGCCAGCCGCTATCCGCGTTGCAGTATCGCGCGCCATGGTATCCGCTGGTGCCCGTGCTTGGCTTTATCCTCTGTCTGGTGGCCTGCGTCGGCCTGTGGTTTGACCCCAGCCAGCGTATTGCCCTTTATTGCGGGCTTCCGTTTGTCGCCCTGTGTTATGGTGCGTACTACCTGACCCGAAATCTGACCACGCAGGAGCCTGAACATGTCGCAGAATAATCCGCTTACCGCCCTCCTTGAAAAACAGCCGTTTGTCGTGCTGGATGGGGCGATGGCAACGGAGCTGGAAGCGCGCGGTTGTAACCTTGCCGACAGTCTCTGGTCGGCCAAAGTGCTGATGGAAAATCCGGAGCTGATCCGCGACGTACACCTCGACTACTACCGCGCGGGGGCACAGGTGGCGATCACCGCCAGCTATCAGGCGACACCCGCAGGCTTTGCCGCTCGCGGGCTGGACGAGTCGCAATCCCGGACGCTGATCGGCAAAAGCGTAGAGCTGGCACGCAAAGCGCGCGAAGCGTACCTGGCTGAGAACTCAAATGCAGGCACTTTGCTGGTGGCGGGATCTGTGGGCCCTTACGGCGCGTATCTGGCCGATGGTTCCGAGTATCGCGGCGATTATGTGCGTAGCGCTGAAGAATTTACCGCCTTCCACCGCCCGCGTGTAGAGGCGCTGTTGGATGCGGGCGCGGACCTCCTGGCCTGTGAAACGCTGCCTTCGTTCACTGAGATTAAGGCGCTGGCGGCGTTGCTGACGGCATATCCGCGCGCCCGGGCATGGTTCTCATTTACCCTGCGTGACAGTGAGCACCTGAGCGACGGAACGCCGCTGCGGGATGTTGTTTCTGCGCTGGAAAGCTACCCGCAGGTTGTCGCGCTGGGGATTAACTGTATCGCGCTGGAAAACACCACGGCGGCGCTGACGCATCTGCACAGCCTGACGTCGCTGCCCCTGGTGGTCTATCCGAACTCCGGCGAGCATTACGATGCGGTGAGTAAAACCTGGCATCACCACGGTGAAACGTGCGAGACGCTGGCGGGGTATTTACCGCAGTGGCTGGAAGCAGGCGCGAAGCTGATTGGCGGCTGCTGTCGGACCACGCCGCAGGATATTGCTGCGCTGACGGTTCAGCGCTGAGGCCTTTGCCGGGTGGCGGCTGCGCCTTACCCGGCCTACAAATTGCACGAACCGTAGGCCGGGTAAGCGTAGCGCCACCCTGCGAAACAACCGCACAAAATTCACTATCCTTTCCCGCTTTTTTTCTAAAAACGAATCGTCATTAGCGATTCTTTTTTATTCCTTTATCAAAATTCTCGCGCCGGAAATACTGCCCTTATAACAACAAGGGGAGCAGACGGTATGGCAATTTCATCGCGAATCACGTTACTTGGTGCACTGGCGCTGTGGGCATTTCAGGCGCAGGCGGTGGACGTCACCGTCGCGTATCAGACTTCCGCGGAACCGGCGAAAGTCGCGCAGGCGGATAACACCTTCGCCAAAGCGAGCGGGGCGAACGTCAACTGGCGCAAGTTCGACAGCGGCGCGGCAATTGTGCGGGCGTTAGCCTCGGGCGACGTGCAGATTGGCAACCTGGGTTCCAGCCCGCTGGCGGTGGCCGCCAGCCAGCAGGTGCCGATTGAAGTCTTCCTGCTGGCGTCGCAGCTCGGAAATTCCGAAGCGCTGGTGGTGAAGAAAAGCATCACGAAACCCGAAGATTTGATTGGCAAACGCATCGCGGTGCCGTTTATCTCCACCACGCATTACAGCCTGCTGGCAGCGCTGAAACACTGGGGCATTAAGCCGGGCCAGGTGCAGATCATCAACCTGCAACCTCCAGCGATTATTGCCGCCTGGCAGCGTGGCGACATTGACGGAGCATACGTCTGGGCGCCCGCCGTCAACGAGCTGGAAAAAGACGGCACCGTGCTGACCGACTCCGAAAAAGTGGGGCAATGGGGGGCGCCAACACTTGATGTCTGGGTCGTTCGTAAGGACTTTGCCGAAAAACACCCTGAAGTGGTGAAAGCCTTCGCCAAAAGCGCCATCGAGGCCCAGCAGCCTTACATCAGCAACCCGGATGAATGGCTGAAACAGCCCGCCAACCTGGAGAAACTCTCACGTCTGAGCGGCGTGCCGGAAGCTGACGTGCCGGGGCTGGTGAAAGGCAACACCTATCTGACACCTGCGCAGCAGGTCCAGCAGCTGAACGGGCCGGTGAGCAAAGCGATTGTCGACACTGCGACGTTCCTGAAAGAGCAGGGCAAAGTGCCTGCGGTGGCAGCGGATTACAGCCGGTTCGTGACCGACCGCTTTGTGAAATAAGGGGGCTGCGATGCTGAACATTACAAACCTGTCTGCCGATTACGGCGGCAAACCCGCCCTGAAAGAGATCAACCTGACGCTGGACAGCGGTGAACTGCTGGTCGTACTGGGGCCGTCCGGCTGCGGGAAAACGACGCTGCTGAACCTGATCGCCGGGTTTGTACCGTATCAGCACGGCACGATCCAACTCGAAGGAAAACGGGTAACGGGGCCGGGCGCAGAGCGCGGCGTGGTCTTCCAGAACGAAGGGCTACTTCCGTGGCGAAACGTGCAGGAAAACGTTGCGTTTGGTCTGCAACTGGCCGGCGTAGCGCGTGAACAGCGTCTGAATACGGCGCGCGACATGTTGAAAAAGGTCGGGCTGGAGGGGGCTGAAAAACGCTTTATCTGGCAGCTTTCAGGCGGGCAGCGTCAGCGCGTCGGGATTGCCCGTGCGCTGGCGGCTAACCCTCAGCTGCTGTTGCTGGACGAACCTTTCGGGGCGCTGGATGCCTTTACCCGTGAGCAGATGCAAACCCTGCTGCTGCGCCTGTGGCACGAAACCGGCAAGCAGGTGCTGTTAATCACCCACGATATCGAAGAGGCCGTGTTTATGGCGACGGAGCTGGTGCTGCTCTCACCGGGACCGGGACGCGTGCTGGAGCGTCTGCCGCTTGAGTTTGCCCGGCGCTATGTGGCGGGAGAGCCAGTACGCAGCATTAAATCAGACCCGCTATTTATCGAAAAACGGGAATACATCCTGAGCCGTGTGTTTGAACAGCGGGAGGCGTTCTCATGAGCATTGTCTTCAGTGAAAAAACGCGGCGGACGCGCCGTGCCTTACGCTGGCCGTTCTCTCGCCAGCTCACCTTAAGCGTCAGCACGCTGGTGGTGTTGCTGGCGGTATGGTGGGCGGTTGCCGCGCAGCAGTGGATCAGCCCGCTGTTTCTGCCCCCGCCAGGCCAGGTTCTGGAAAAACTGATCGCCATCGCCGGACCGCAGGGCTTTATGGATGCCACCCTCTGGCAGCATTTAGGCGCCAGTCTGACGCGTATTCTGGTGGCGCTGCTGGCGGCGGTCATTATTGGCGTTCCGGTGGGGATTGCGATGGGACTGAGCCCGACGGTGCGCGGCATTCTCGACCCGCTGATAGAGCTTTACCGTCCCGTACCGCCGCTGGCTTATCTGCCCCTGATGTTGATCTGGTTTGGCATCGGCGAGACGTCAAAGATCTTACTGATATATCTGGCTATTTTTGCGCCGGTAGCAATGTCGGCTCTGGCTGGCGTAAAGAGTGCGCAGCAGGTACGCATACGTGCGGCGCAGTCGCTCGGCGCCAGCCGCGCGCAGGTACTGCTGTTCGTCATTTTACCAGGTGCGCTGCCGGAGATATTGACCGGGTTGCGCATCGGCCTTGGGGTGGGCTGGTCAACGCTGGTGGCGGCAGAGCTGATTGCCGCCACGCGCGGCCTTGGGTTTATGGTGCAGTCGGCGGGAGAGTTCCTGGCGACTGACGTGGTACTGGCAGGGATCGCGGTCATCGCCGCGATCGCCTTTGGATTAGAACTGGGACTGCGCACGCTACAGCGTCGCCTGACGCCCTGGCATGGAGAAATACAATGAGTGAACGTCTGACGATTATCCCGTTGGGGCCGTACATTGGCGCGCAGGTGTCGGGCCTGGACGTAACCCGCCCGCTGAGCGATAACCAGTTTGAGCAGCTGTACCACGCGGTGCTGCGCCATCAGGTGGTGTTCCTGCGCGAGCAGGCCATCACCCCGCAACAGCAGCGCGCGCTGGCCCTGCGTTTTGGCGACCTGCATATCCACCCGGTCTACCCGCATGCGGAAGGGGTGGAGGAAATTATCGTGCTGGACACTCATAACGATAACCCGCCCGATAATGACAACTGGCATACGGATGTTACCTTTATCGACACACCGCCAGCCGGGGCGATTCTGGCAGCAAAACTACTGCCAGAGACCGGCGGCGATACGCTGTGGGCGAGCGGCATTGCGGCGTTTGAGGCGCTCTCCGCGCCGTTCCAGACCTTGCTAAGTGGCCTGCGGGCGGAGCATGATTTTAAAAAATCGTTCCAGGAGTATAAGTACCGTAAAACGGAAGAGGAGCACCAGCGCTGGCTGGATGCGGTCGCAAAACATCCGCCGCTGTTGCACCCGGTGGTGCGTACCCATCCGGTGACCGGCAAGCAGGCGCTGTTTGTGAACGAAGGGTTTACCTCGCGCATTGTGGACGTAACGGAAAAAGAGAGCGAGGCGCTGCTCAGCTTCCTGTTTGCGCATATCACGAAACCGGAGTTTCAGGTGCGCTGGCGCTGGCAGGAGAACGATCTGGCGATCTGGGATAACCGCGTCACGCAGCATTACGCCAATGCGGATTACCTGCCGCAGCGAAGGATTATGCAGCGGGCGACGATTTTGGGGGATAAGCCGTTCTACCGTGCGGTTTGAGCCCCCCACCCTAACCCTCTCCCCAAAGGGGCGAGGGGACTGACCGGTGCGGTTTTCACCCTCTCCCTTTTAGGGAGAGGGCAGGGGTGAGGGTATTAAGTGCGCCTCTATATACCGCTGATAGCGGTTCGCCTTCAGATAACACAGATCCACCAGCACCAGCCCGTCAATACAGTTATTGAACGCCGGATCGCTGCCGAAATCGATAAACTGCACGCCGCCTGGCTCGCATAGCTCGGAATATTGTTTATAAAGCGGCGGAATACCGCAGCCCAGATTGCCGAGCAGGGATTTGAGCTTTGTCAGGTCATCCACGTAATCCACCCCGCTAAATTGCGCCAGCACGTCCGGGAGTGACGCCGGGTAGGGTTGACGCGAGGCGGCTAACGGGTGGCTGGCCGGAAACCAGAGACGATAAAACGCGACCAGCAGATCCCGGGCGGCAGGCGGTAAGCCGCCGGAGATGGATACCGGACCAAACAGGTAACGGTAATGTGGATAGCGCGCCAGATAGGCGCCAATGCCTGACCACAGGTAGTCCAGACCGCGACGTCCCCAGTAGCGCGGCTGTATAAAGCTGCGCCCCAGCTCAATGCCGTGCTCCAGTATGTCCTGCATTTTTTCGTCGTAGTGGAACAGGCTGTAACTGTACAATCCCTCGACGCCGCACTTTTCCACCTGCATGGCCGTTGGCATAAAGCGGTACGCGCCGACAATCTCGAGGTCATCATCATCCCACAGAATAAGGTGCAGATAGTCATCATCGTAGCTGTCGGTATCCCGGCGCTTTCCGCTGCCTTCCTCCACGGCGCGAAAGGCAATCTCGCGCAGTCGCCCCAGCTCGCGCAGCAGAGGCGCCTCTTCCTGCCCGTTGCGCTGCCACAAATAGATGGTTTTACCATCGCTGGTTTTGCCCAGACATTCGGCCTGTGCCAGCTCCCGCTTCAGCGTGGCCCTGTCTTCCGGGCGGGCAATGGCGCACTGGGTTTTAAAGACGCCAGGCAATCCCTTGCCAAGTCGTATCACGTGCTGACGGCACTGCTCGGCCATCTCACGCGATGAAAGGGTAGAGCTAAACCGATCATTCCAGGTAATCTGCTGGCCGATTTTAATCGGCAGCTGGCTGTGACGGCGGCGAAACATCTGTTGCATCAGCAGCAGCAGGGATACCGTCGGCGATACCAGGGTGCTGGCATAAAACAGCAGGCTGTTGTGGGCCTGAATATGTACCGGTAGCAGCGGTACCCGTAGTTTGCTGGCCAGCTTGATAAAGCCCGGATGCCACTTTTTATCGCGGATGCCTTTACGCGTTGGGCGGGAGACTTCGCCCGCCGGGAAGAAGATCAGCACGCCGGCGTTTTGCAGGTGCTGCTCCATCTGCACCAGAGATGCTTTTGCGGTTCTGCCGCCCATATTGTCCACGGGGATAAACAACGAGCTGAGGGGCTCAAGGTGAGACAGCATCCGGTTGGTGACAACCTTGACGTCCCGGCGCACGCGCGAAACGGCGTACAGTAGCGCCAGCCCATCCAGGGTGCCCGTCGGGTGGTTCGCTATCACAATGAGTGGGCCGTGTTCGGGGATTTGTTCGAGGTCTCGGGCGGAAATGGTGCAGAGAATATCAAGGTGTTCAAGAACCTGCTCTACCAAATCCAGCCCTTTCAGGTGACGGTGGCTGGCGGCAAACTGCTGAAATTCGTCTTCGTGGAGCAGTCTTTTTAAAAGACTTTTTTGCCAGGGTGCGGGCCTCGCCTGAGGCCAAAGGTCATCAAGAACGCTGTCGAGACTAAACATTGATCACTCCTCCTGCCGTCTTGCCCAGACAGTAGAAGGAGGAGATGTCGGTTGTATTGCAGTTTAGTGAAGATTCGCGCAGAGAGTAGGCCGGGTATGGCGAAGCCACCCGGCGCTAAAGCGGATTAACGCAGAATTTTCTTCTCAGCCAGATCCAGCGCGAAGTAGCTGAAGATCAGATCCGCGCCCGCGCGTTTGATCGCCCCCAGGCTTTCGAGGATCACTTTCTCTTCGTCGATGGCACCCGCCTGCGCGGCGAATTTGATCATCGCGTACTCGCCGCTCACCTGGTATGCGCCCAGCGGCAGTTCGGTGCGTTCGCGAATGTCGCGCAGGATATCCAGATACGCGCCGGCCGGTTTCACCATCAGACAGTCTGCGCCCTGTGCTTCATCGAGCAGAGATTCACGAATCGCTTCGCGGCGGTTCAGCGGGTTCATCTGATAGGTTTTACGATCGCCTTTCAGCGCCGTGCCCGCTGCTTCACGGAACGGGCCGTAGAAGGAGGAGGCGAATTTGGTGGAGTAGGACATGATGGCGGTGTCGGTAAAGCCTGCCGCATCCAGCGCATGACGAATAGCCTGAACCTGACCATCCATTGCCGCAGAAGGTGCAATGAAATCCGCACCCGCGGCGGCGGCAACCACCGCCTGCTTGCCCAGATTCAGCAGGGTCGCATCGTTGTCCACGCCGTGATCGCACAGCACACCGCAGTGGCCATGAGAGGTGTATTCGCAGAAGCAGGTATCGGACATGACGATCATCTCCGGCACACTCTCTTTGCAGATGCGCGACATGCGTGCCACGAGGCCGTCTTCTTTCCATGCATCACTGCCGGTTGCGTCAGTGTGGTGGGAGATACCGAACGTCATCACCGAGCGGATGCCCGCATTCGCAATGCGTTCGATCTCGCGGGCCAGATGCTTTTCAGGAATGCGCATCACGCCCGGCATCGCGTCGATGGCTTTGTAGTCATCGATCTCTTCTTCAACAAAAATCGGCAACACCAGATCGTTTAAGGTCAGTGTTGTCTCTTCAAACATGGCGCGCAGTGCGGGTGACTTGCGCAGGCGACGGGGACGAGCAATTAAATCGGTCATGGTATGCCTGATGTTTGTGGAACAAAGAGGCTTAGTGTACCTGAAAGCGGAGAGTGGTGTTTTACTAAAGTTGTCTTTTAGATTTTCGAAATCGATTAATATACGCTACATGTATTTTGTATATATTATAAATCTTATTATGGTGTCCAGAGTGGTATGTGATATTGGTGAGGCTTCTATATTGGTTTGGGATTATAAATATAAATGATTTATTGCTTTTTATTATATGTGTCGAAGCAACTAAAGTAGTTTGCAATCAGTTGAATTTATAATATTTATTCATAATGATTGATATTGTCCTGGGTTTATAAGCTTATTTGTCTGAATACGGACTTAATGGAATCATTCATTGAACCTTTTCGAAGTGAAACTGCATAATTCCTTCCGCAATTAAACGTTGCCAAATGATTTGATGGACAAACTTGCTTACGTCCCTGAGGAGGGATGACCCAATGCAAACATGGAAAAAGAAACTGGTTGTATCACAACTTGCATTAGCCTGCACACTGGCTATCGCTTCTCAGGCCAATGCGAAAGATATATCCGGCACGACATATAATACTTTTGGATATGACAATACTGCGTCCACGCCCTGGTATTATGGTTATGCTGACTGGGATTATTCAGATGCCACACATGATGGTGACATTTATCCAGTCATCAATAAATCAACCGTAAACGGAGTTATTTCGACATACTATCTGGATGATGGTGTCAATGGCCGTGCGAACGCGTTGAGTATTTCTAACAGCACCATTAACGGCATGATCACGTCAGAGTGTATGACCACGACGTGTGCAGAAGGCGTGGATACTGACGGCACTACGCATACCCAGTACGATCGTTTTAGCCTGACTGTTGATAACTCCACCATCAACGATACCTACGAGCATTATGCGTATGATGTCGTTAATGGCGATACCACTGAAACGCATTATCTGGACACCTATGGTCTGGGTAACGCCATCACCCTGGATGTTGAGTCTGATATCGTTATTCAGAACAATTCCCACATCGCGGGCATCACGCTGACGCAGGGTTATCAGGAGCTTGATAACACGCCATACGACGGTGTTGAAGGCGTTGCTAACAGCAGCAATATCTTTACCGATACGCTGGTGGTGAAAGACTCTGTGCTGACCTCTGGCGCATACAGCGATCTGGGTACCAGCGGCTTCTACGGTCAAACGGCGAAGCCAAGCGACTACGGTGAAACCAACGCCACGGCTGCGGATGATGCGGCGCTGATCGTTGCTGCCAGTGCGTCTGATAACGCCATGCAGACCACCGCTACCTTCGATCACTCTACCGTTACGGGTGACATTCTTTTCTCCAGCACCTTTGATAACAACTTCTACGAGAATGGCGATCCGGCAACGGATACCACAGAAGATGGCGTCTATAACCCAACCACCAACGGCTGGGATGGTACCGATAAACTGGATGTCACGCTGACCAACGGCAGTAAGTGGGTGGGTGCAGCGCAGTCCAGCGTTGAAGCTATCGGCACTGCGCAGATGTATGGCCAGGGCTACAGCAACGTAGACTGGCACGCATTGTCCCCGAATAGCATCTGGCCTGATTCTACCTTTGACAGCAACGGTCACGTTGCCGGTGAAGAGGTGTATCAGAGCGGCCTGTTCAACGTGGCGCTGGATAACGGTTCCGAGTGGGATACCCGCAAGATCTCCAACATCGATGCACTGACGGTGAACAACCAGTCTCAGGTCAATGTTGAAAACTCCGGCCTGCTGGCAGATTCCATCACCCTGACCAATGCTTCAACCTTGAATATTGGCGACAGCGGTGCCGTGGCAACCGACAGCCTGTATCTGGATAGCTACAGCCGTGCGGCACTGACTGAAGAGACGGCAGAACTGTATGCCAACACCATTACTGTAGACAACGGTGCAGAGCTGGCGCTGGGTCTGGGTCAGGTTGATACGCACAATATGGTGCTGACCGATGGCGGTGTGCTCAACGTTGCCAGCCGCGATTATGTGCTGAACAGCGACCTGAACAACGCACGCTATATCACCAACGATAGCCATAAAGCGGACTACGACTATGGTGTTGTCGCGCTGAACTCTGACGGCCATCTGGCGGTGAACGGTGACGTTGCCGGTAACTATAAAGTGCGCATCGACGATGCGACCGGTGCAGGCTCCGTAGCTGACTACAAAAACAAAGAGATCATTCGCGTCTATGACAATAACGCGGATACCGCTGCCAGCTTTACTGCGGCAAACAAAGCTGATTTAGGTGCATACACCTATCAGGCGCAGCAGAAGGGTGACACCGTTGTTCTCCAGCAGGAAGAGCTGACTGACTACGCCAACATGGCGCTGAGCATTCCTTCTGCTAATACCAACATCTGGAATCTGCAACAGGATACCGTGGGTACCCGTCTGACCAACAGCCGTCATGGCCTGGCAGATAACGGCGGCGCATGGGTGAGCTATTTTGGCGGCAACTTTGACGCGGATAATGGCACCGTTAGCTACGATCAGGACGTAAGCGGCATTATGGTGGGGCTGGATACTCAGATCGACGGTAATAACGCGAAGTGGATTGTCGGTGGTGCGGCTGGTTTCGCGAAGGGTGATATCAGCGATCGTACTGGTCAGGTCGATCAGGACAGCCAGACTGCGATGATCTACGCGTCGGCGAAGTTCATGAACGACATCTTCCTCGACAGCTCCATGAGCTACACCCGCTTCAACAACGACCTCTCTGCTACCATGAGCAACGGTCAGTATGTTGACGGTAATACCACGACTGACGCCGTTGGTTTCGGGATGAAACTGGGCTATGACTGGAAACCAAACCTGTCTGGCTACGTCACGCCTTACGCGGCGATCTCTGGCCTGTTCCAGTCCGGTGATGACTATCAGTTAAGCAACGACATGCGTATCGATGGCCAGTCTTACGACAGTATGCGTTATGAGCTCGGCGTGGATGCAGGTTATACCTTCAACTACGGTGGCGAGCAGGCATTAACCCCTTACTTCAAGCTGGCTTACGTGTATGACGATGCCGACAACAATGCTGATATCAACAATGACAGCATTGACAACGGCGTGGAAGGCTCTGCGGTTCGCGTGGGACTGGGCACTCAGTTCAGCTTCACGAAAAACTTCAGTGCTTACACTGATGCGACTTATCTGGGCGGCGGCGACGTTGACCAGAACTGGGGAGCAAACCTGGGTGTGAAATATACCTGGTAAGAAAAAACGCGGGGGATTTTGCCCCCGCTTTTTTATGTGCTTTAAAAATAATAAAGAACCGACATATACAGATGACTTGAGGTATGCATGAACGTTAATGCGAAACCACTTTCTGAATTAAGCCGGCTCATAAAGTGTCTGGAAGTCGCCGGTACCCCATTTAAAACGGAACCACAACAATTTATAACTACCGGCAATAATGATGATGAACCATTGACATTTGTAATACAATCCGGCCTGACAGTCGTTCACCGTAAATCAGATGAATTACTCGTGGGTATTGCACGGGCACCCTATATTCATGGATTAAGTGCATGGATTAATGACAGCTATCTTGAATATTCCCTGATGGCACAAACACCTTGTACCGGATTTTATTTGCCAGCCTCTACTGCATGCGAAATTATTCAAGAAGCACAACTCTGGCAAGAAGCGTTCTGCTGGCTTTCATGGCTAAATCATTTACTGGGAAAACGTGATATCCAGCTGGTCGGAAATAATTCGTATAGCCAAATTCGGGCGATGCTAATCAATATGGCCGAGTGGGATGACACGCTACGCTCAAAAATTGGTGTGATGAATCATATTCAGCGTAGCACGCGTATATCACGTTCGGTGGTTGCGGAGGTTCTGGCGGCGCTACGTCAGGGGAACTACATCAATATGAGCCGGGGCAAACTGATCAGTATCAACCGTTTGCCCACGGACTATTAAGCTCAGTTAGCGGCCGTAAGTACCTGCGCTTTATTGGCGCTCAGCTCGGCTACAAGGTTATTTACGCCATCACTCATATTCACGAAGCGGGTGTTCGGTGACCGGGTGACCACCACAAAAGCGCCCACGTTTGATTGCGGAATCATCGCCATGTAGGTGATGAATCCGCCACCCCCACCGGTTTTTTGAATAATACCCGGGCGACCATCTTTTGGCGCCATATATACCCAGCCCATGCCGAGGGCATCGGCTTTACCGGGAACATCCATACCAATGACGCGACGTAACTGAGCACGCTGGTAGATGAGCGTCTGCATTCGGTCGGCCTGATTACTGCGCGCGTAAAAATCCGATGAGAGGAACTGTTGCATCCAGCGCATCATGTCGCCAGGCGTAGAGTAAACCCCACCGCTGCCAATGGCTGCCAGCGTGTTATTACACGGGCTGGCCCCTTTTTCCGCCACCATCAGACGCTTGCACTGGTCCGGGGAGGGGGTGTAAGTAGTATCTTTCATCCCGAGCGGACGCGTGATTTGCTCTTCAAAAAGTTGAGGGTAAGGCTTACCTGATGCCGTTGCTAACGCGTCGGCCAGCAGATCAAACGCCAGGTTAGAATAGCCAGCCTGAGAACCCGGGGCCGATTTCAGCGTTGCGGTGCTCAGGTAGTTCCAGCGTTGTTCGCGAGTTGGCCAGACAAAGACAGGGCGATGCGCAGCGCCACCGGGCTGTTCTCGCGGCAGGGCGCTGGTATGGGTCGCCAGGTTCACCAGCCTGATCGGCGTTCCCTGATATGTCGGAACGCGAGCGCCGGGTGGCGCATATTTGCTGAGCGGATCGTCGAGTTTTACCACGCCCTGATCGAGCAATTTCACCAGCATTTCGCTGGTCATCAGCTTGGTTATCGACGCGACACGGATAACGGAATCCAGCTGCGGGCGAACGTTATTTCCCGGTCGTGTTTCACCGAAGCTGCGAAACACCCGCTGGTTACCGTCGATCACGACCAGCGCCATTCCCGTCGCACCACTGCCGTAATAAATAAGGTTCGCATAGCGATCGGCAATGTCAGAGGCCAGAACCGGTGCCGTCAGAGGCTGTGCTGCCTGGGCGGTGGACAGGCTCACCGCACACAGCGCGGCGAAAGAGAGCAGACAACGTTTCAACGAAAAGCATCCATCCAGTGAATAAGGAGAGTTACGGGTAGTTATACTACTAATCGGCGTCGGGCAATCGTCCGATTTGCATAACGATAGCGAGAAAAACGTAACCGTGGGTAAATTTGCACAATTTACTTACGGCCAGACTCCCATTTTGTGACATCGGGCTTATGATAGTCACCAGTTACATTCATTATTGCGGAGAACGGTATGTCTGAAAAGCGTGTGGTTTTGGTGGTTGATATGCAGAATGGGGTGTTTAAGACGCCGCGCCATCAGAGTGAGAAATGTGTCTCACTGATCAATCAGCTTACCCAGGCTGCTGAGGCCGTTATTTTCATACAGCATACTGAAGCTGGCGGGCTAGAGGAGGGGAGCGAAGGGTTTGCATTGCTGCCCGATCTCAACCAGCCGGCAGGGGCGTTTTACGTCACGAAGACCGCTTGCGATGCCTTCTATAACACTTCGCTCGAGGCACTGTTGCGCGAACAGGAGATCGATGAATTTATTATCTGCGGCTGCGCGACGGATTATTGTGTCGATGCCACCTTTAAAAACGGTGTCAGCCGGGGCTACCACATCACGGTTGCGGAGGATGCCCACACCACGGCCAATCGTCCAGCGGCCGATGCCCAGGTTCTGATCGCGCACTATAACGATGTCTGGCGTAACTTCATCGCCCCTGCCAACCCGCCTTCGGTGAAACGCACCGAAACAATTCTTGAAAACTGGAAAGCGAACTAATAATTCACCCGCAGGTCTGACTTTTTTGCCTGAGCCGGGAGGCTGGCCCAGGCAAGGTTTCGTGTGGCGATATGTTAAACACAGCAACAGCCATAACAACAAGAAGGAAGCACAATGTTTAAGTCTTTTTTCCCAAAGCCGGGGCCCTTTTTCCTGTCGGCATTTATTTGGGCACTGCTGGCTGTCATTTTCTGGCAGGCCGGTGGCGGCGCGTGGCTGACCCGTCTTACGGGGGCAACGGGCGACATTCCCATTAGCGCTGCGCGCTTCTGGTCCATGAGCTATCTGCTTTTCTACGCCTATTACATGCTCTGCGTGGGGCTTTTTGCCATGTTCTGGTTTATCTATTCGCCTCACCGCTGGCAATACTGGTCGATTCTCGGCACGTCGTTAATCATCTTTGTCACCTGGTTCCTGGTGGAAGTGGGCGTGGCGGTCAACGCCTGGTATGCGCCGTTTTACGATCTGATCCAGACGGCGCTGAGTTCGCCGCATAAAGTGACCATTAACCAGTTCTACCATGAGGTGGGGATCTTCCTCGGCATCGCCCTCATCGCCGTGGTGATCGGCGTGATGAATAACTTTTTCGTCAGTCACTATGTGTTCCGCTGGCGTACCGCGATGAACGAACACTATATGGCGCACTGGCAGCACCTGCGTCATATCGAAGGTGCCGCACAGCGTGTGCAGGAAGACACCATGCGTTTTGCCTCTACACTGGAAGATATGGGCGTGAGCTTTATTAATGCCATCATGACGCTGATCGCCTTCCTGCCGGTGCTGGTGACGCTCTCATCCCACGTTCCGGAACTGCCGATTGTCGGCCATCTGCCGTACGGCCTGGTCATTGCCGCGATTGTCTGGTCGCTGATGGGAACGGGACTGCTGGCAGTGGTGGGGATCAAGCTGCCGGGGCTGGAATTTAAAAACCAGCGCGTGGAAGCGGCCTACCGTAAAGAGCTGGTGTATGGTGAAGACGATCCCAACCGTGCGTCACCGCCTACCGTGCGTGAGCTGTTTGGCGCCGTACGTCGTAATTACTTCCGCCTCTATTTCCATTACATGTATTTCAATATCGCGCGCATCCTTTATCTTCAGGTTGATAACGTTTTCGGGTTGTTCCTGCTGTTCCCGTCCATCGTTGCGGGTACGATTACACTCGGTCTGATGACCCAGATCACCAACGTTTTTGGTCAGGTTCGCGGTTCGTTCCAGTACCTGATTAGCTCCTGGACTACGCTGGTGGAGCTGATGTCCATCTACAAACGTTTACGCAGTTTCGAGCGTGAGCTGGACGATAAGGATTTGCAGGAAGTCACCCATACATTAGGTTAAAAAGGAATTGCTATGCCATTTGCCGTACCACGTGCATTACCGCTGACGTTACTCGCCGCCGTCGTGCTGGCGGGCTGTGCCGAGAAAGGGACTACCCCGCTCAAAGAAGGGGAGAAGCCCGTTGATGTGGCGAGCGTGGTGCGGCAAAAAATGCCCGCCAGCGTGAAGGATCGCAGTGAGTGGGCTGATGCGCTGGCAACGACCTTCAAAAGTCAGAAGATCGCGCCTACCGAGGAGAAAATCTGCTCGGTGCTGGCGGTGGCGCAGCAGGAATCGATGTATCAGTCAGATCCTGTTGTGCCTGGCCTGAACAAAATCGCCTGGAAGGAGATCGACCGCCGGGCCGAATCGATGCATATCCCGGTTTTCCTGGTACATACCGCCCTTAAAATCACCTCGCCAAACGGGAAAAGCTACAGCGAACGGCTGGATACGGTGAAAACCGAGAGGCAGCTCAGCGCCATTTTCGATGATTTCATCAATATGGTGCCGATGGGGCAGAAGCTGTTTGGCTCGCTGAATCCGGTACATACCGGCGGTCCGATGCAGGTAAGCATCGCATTTGCGGAAAAGCATACCGACGGCTATCCGTGGGAGATCGACGGTACGGTGCGTCAGGAAGTCTTCTCCCTGCGCGGTGGGCTGTGGTTTGGGACGTATCACCTGCTGAATTATCCGGCCAACTACGATAAACCGCTGTATCGTTTTGCCGACTTTAACGCGGGCTGGTATGCCAGCCGAAATGCAGCCTTCCAGAATGCGGTAAGCCGCGCCAGCGGTGTGAAGCTCGCTTTGGATGGCGATCTCATTGCATACGGCAGCAGCGAGGCAGGGTCCACCGAACGGGCAGTGCGAAAAATTTCGACGAAACTGGAGATGAGCAACAGTGACATTCGCCGACAGCTGGAGAAGGGTGACAGCCTGGCGTTTGAGAAAACGGATCTGTATAAGCAGGTTTTCGCGCTTGCAGAGAAGAAAAGTGGAAAGGCACTACCCAGAGCCATTCTGCCAGGCATTCAGCTTGAAAGCCCGAAGATCACGCGTAACCTGACGACCGCATGGTTCGCAAAACGCGTGGACGATCGTCGGGCTCGCTGTATGGGACTGTAATCAGTGGCGGTTGCGCCAGCGCAGCACGAGCGCAATCACGCCCAGAACCATGCTGCCCGCGAGGAAGGGAATGAGCCCGAATACGGTGCTCACGCCTAAACCGATTTCAACGCGCGGGCGGCCGGTATCCTGCACCTGCATCAGATGCTCATACACGCCAGGGGCATGCACCAGCATGTTCAGCAGTTGGGTTCCTGCCCAGAAACAAAACAGAACAAACAGGGCATAGGCAATATTCCCCGCCGTGGAGGTTTTTGGTTGTTTTCCGCCAAAAATCGGTTTCGACAATGTAAAGTCTGCCATAAGACCTCCCGAAAATATCACTCTGTTTTAATACGCGTCGTACAGGGTGAGTGTGACAGGTCATAGCATTTGTCAATATCAGAATCGTGGGAAATTCGGCTCAGGATTTCTCCTGGATTGTCGATTTCTGCATCACGTCACAAATTGATAACATAAGTGAAACTGCGCTGCTTTTCAGAATTTACGTATCCGCCACAGACGGCTTTATCAAACTGTGAGAGGATAGTTTTTTTTTCTGCCGGAGTTGTCATGAAGCTCACTTCCAAACTACGCCGTGACTGGCATTACTACGCCTTTGCGATCGGGCTGATCTTTATACTCAACGGTGTTGTCGGGCTGCTGGGATTTGAAGCGAAGGGCTGGCAAACCTATGCGGTTGGGCTGGTGACCTGGGTAATCAGTTTCTGGCTGGCGGGATTCATTATCCGCCGTCGTCCCGATGAGACGACGGCAGAGAAAGCCGACTAACCGTCAGTTAACAGAGCTTTTCAGGGCGCTGTCAGCGGCGTGACGCTCCAGCGCCAGTTCAATCAGGCGGGTGATCAGTTCCGGATAGCTTATTCCGCTGGCCTGCCACAATTTCGGGTACATGCTGATATTGGTAAAGCCCGGCAGGGTGTTGATTTCGTTAATCACTACCTCGTTATCCGCCGTCAGAAACACATCGACGCGCGCCATCCCACTGCATCCCAGCGCCTGATAGGCTTCAACGGCGATCGCCCGGATCTTGTCGTTAACGTCAGGATCGAGCGCGGCGGGAACCACAACCTGGGCACCTTTGTCGTCAATATATTTGGTGTCGTAGGAGTAGAAGTCGCTATTCAGCACCACTTCACCACAGGTACTCGCCTGCGGGAAGTCGTTACCCAGTACGGCGCACTCAATTTCGCGCCCGTTAATTCCCTGCTCAACCACCACCTTGTGGTCAAACTCAAAGGCCAGACGAACGGCATCGTTAAACTGTGCTTCGCTGGTGACTTTGCTGACGCCGACGGATGAGCCCTGATTCGCCGGTTTCACGAACAGCGGCAGGCCGAGTTGCGCCTGGATCTGCGCGAAGCTGTGTTTATCGCGGTTGGCGCGAGTGAGCGTGACGAACGGTGCAATATTCAGACCGGCGTCGCGCAGCAGACGTTTAGTGACGTCTTTATCCATGCAGGCGGCAGAACCCAGCACATCGGAGCCGACAAACGGCAGGTTCGCCATCCGCAACATGCCTTGCAGGGACCCGTCTTCGCCCAGCGTGCCGTGAACGATAGGGAACACCACGTCAATCTGTGCCAGCGCCTGCGCGTTCCCGGCATCGATAAGCTGTCCCTGTGCCACGCCTGGAACCGTTGCGACGCTGATATCAGAAGGATTAAGGGCGATGCGCGCCGGATCATCAGCGTGTAACAGATACTGGCTGGCATCGTTAACATGCCACTGGCCCTGTTTATCAATGCCCAGCAGCACCACGTCAAAACGGCTTTTATCAATCGCATCAACGATATTTTTAGCCGATTGCAATGACACCTCGTGCTCTGATGATTTTCCCCCAAAGACAATACCTACGCGCTGCTTTGCCATCTCACTCTCTTCCAGTCTGACGAAAAGCCAATAACATACCACGATGCCCGGCGGGTTTCGCGGCCTTCTGCCATAATGTTTTGAGGGATGTTGAAGGGGGGCGCGTGAAAGGAAAAGGTCTGCTTATTCTTATTGTTATTGCCGGGATCGCCACGGTGGGCTACCGCTGGTTGCCGCCGCATTACAACCCTTTCGTGCCGCTTACGCTTGACGATCCGCCTGGAAAAATAACCCAGTTTAAACTCCGGCGCTTAACGCCGCAGGCGTGCGCAAACCTGTTAGCGCAGGCGAATCAACGCCAGCTTATCCGTACCCAGGCGGTCGCTGACAGCGCCGGTGAGTGTCCGCTGAGTAACGTGGTGCGCGTGCGCGATTTTGGCCCGGTCAGCCTGAACGGCAGCTTCCTTGCCAGTTGCCCGCTGGCGTTAAGCTCGGCGCTGTTTGTCAGCCAGCAGGCCCGGCCGCTCACCAAAACCTGGACCGGCAGCGAGCTTACGCGTATTGAACATCTGGGCAGCTTCGCCTGCCGCAATATCTACAGCCGCCCGGATGCGCGGCGCAGCGAACATGCCACGGCGGATGCGCTGGATATCAGCGCTTTCAGGCTGGCAAACGGACAGCGTGTTACCGTCCTCAACGGCTGGAAAGCGGAAAAGACGCAGCCCTGGCTACAGGCGCTGTTGTCGGCAAGCTGCGGCTATTACGGTAACGGTCTGGGGCCGGACTACAATGCCGCCCATGCCAACCATTTCCATCTGGGAATGCGCGGCTATGGCTTATGTCGATGAAGCATAATCTTCCGCCGAAAATTGGATAGATTGTGACTTATCTCACAAATATGATGACTGGGAAGATAAAACACCAAAGTCTGCAAGGCCGCATCTCTGGCGCTATGTCATTGCGCGTAACTTGCTAATCTGTCGGCGAATTCGCCTAAAAATGAAGACTATTTCTGTTATGGAATCCTGGAAAGTTAACCTCATTTCAGTCTGGTTCGGCTGCTTCTTCACCGGACTGGCTATCAGCCAGATATTGCCCTTCCTGCCGCTTTACGTGTCGCAGCTGGGGGTCACTTCCCATGAAGCGCTCTCTATGTGGTCCGGCCTGACGTTCAGCGTGACGTTTCTGGTGTCCGCCATTGTGTCACCGATGTGGGGCAGCCTTGCGGATCGCAAGGGGCGCAAGTTGATGCTGCTCCGCGCCTCGCTGGGGATGGCGATAGCCATTTTGCTCCAGGCCTTCGCCACCAACGTCTGGCAGCTGTTTATTCTGCGGGCGATAATGGGGCTGACCTCCGGGTACATTCCGAATGCCATGGCGCTGGTGGCCTCACAGGTACCGCGCGAGCGGAGCGGCTGGGCACTCAGCACGCTTTCCACGGCCCAGATTAGCGGTGTAATTGGCGGCCCCCTGCTCGGCGGCTTCCTGGCTGACCATGTTGGGCTGCGCGCGGTCTTTATCATTACCGCCATCCTGCTAACGGTCAGCTTTCTGGTCACCCTTTTTCTGATTAAAGAGGGCGGTCGGCCTGTCGTCAGCAAATCAGAACGCCTGAGCGGAAAGGCGGTTTTCGCCTCGCTACCTTATCCTGGCCTGATGATTAGCCTTTTTGTGACAACGATGGTGATCCAGCTCTGTAACGGCTCGGTGGGACCGATTCTGGCGCTGTTTATCAAGTCGATGGCACCGGACAGCAGCAACATTGCTTTTCTGAGCGGGATGATTGCCGCCGTGCCGGGCGTGTCGGCGCTGATGTCCGCTCCGCGTCTGGGGAAACTGGGCGACAGGATCGGTACGGCACGCATTCTGATGGCAACGCTCATCATTGCGGTGATCCTTTTCTTTGCCATGTCGTTCGTCACAACACCGCTTCAGCTCGGGGTGTTGCGCTTCCTGCTTGGCTTCGCGGATGGTGCTATGCTGCCCGCTGTACAGACGCTGCTGGTGAAATATTCCAGTGACCAGGTAACCGGCCGCATTTTTGGCTACAACCAGTCGTTCATGTATTTAGGCAACGTAGCGGGCCCGCTTATTGGCGCCTCGGTCTCGGCGATGGCGGGTTTCCGCTGGGTATTTGCCGCGACGGCGGTGGTGGTGCTTCTTAATATTATTCAACTGGCCTTTGCCTTGCGCCGTCGCCGGCGAATCGCTGAGGCAAAGTCAGCCCGGCAAACACGATAATATATTATTAATTCTTATGATGGCCGCATTTTTATATAACGAAATGCGGCTTCTGTCTTTTAGAAAAACGTTTCGCTTGCGCTCCGAAATATCTTTTTTGGCAGCAATGTCACTTTTGCATAAGATAAAACCAATCCATGCTTTTCATTATTCAGTGAGGGTGTTAATTTCAGGGGAAATCACATAAGGACATAGCACCATGAAAAATCTCATTGCTGAGTTGTTGGTTAAGCTTGCCCAAAAGGAAGAAGAGTCGAAAGAGCTGGTTGCCCAGGTCGAGGCGCTGGAGATCGTTGTGACGGCGCTGTTGCGACAGATGGCAAAACCAGAGCAGGAGGCGTTGATCGACAACGTTGAAGGCGCGCTGGAAAAAGCTCGCCCTGATTCACAGGTGCCTGCAGAGGACGCGGAGCTGCTTCAGCAATACGTAAAGAAGCTTTTAAGGCATCCTCGCAGTTAACCCGCCAGAGGTGAAATGACGTGTCACAGAATTGTCATGCAGGATGCCTGGCGTCGCTCTGTTTTTATTTTTACCCTGTTACCATAGGGAAATTAAAATGAAGCAGAGCACACTTTTCACCGCATTAAACTCGCTCGTAATTACCTCCTCCGTTCCTGCGAAACCGGTTAATAATAATCGCGCTGCGACGGGACTGAAATAACCCTGAATCACGGTGAAAATCATGGTGCAGGGTGGTTTTTTTCCCGTAACGAACCAGACTTAACGTGGAACTTCACATAAAGGATGGTGCAATGAAAACAACAATACTGGTTACCCTGCTCTCTGGCCTGTGTCTGATCGCCTCAGCACATGCGGAAGAGAAAACGTTAACGCCCCAGCAGCAGCGCATGACGACCTGTAACCAACAGGCGACCTCGCAAAGTCTGAAAGGGGATGCCCGTAAAACGTATATGAGCGACTGCCTTAAAAATGGTACGACCAAACCGGGTGAAAAAAGCCTGACCCCGCAGCAGCAAAAAATGCGCGAGTGCAATGCCCAGGCGACACAGCAGATGCTGAAAGGCGACGATCGCAGCAAGTTTATGAGCGCGTGCCTGAAAAAACAGGCGTAGTGCTAATGGGTGAGTCACGGCTGTGGCTCACCCAAAATTTCATACTTTCCCCGCTATCCCCCTCTCTATAATTTGGGAAAATGTTTCAGAATATTCCCAAAAATGATGAATGATGAGTTTTATGACAATCACGAGAACATTCGGGAAGCGTGGTATCAGCAGCTTTCTCAGGATGACTCATACCGTTCCGGTCTGCGATTTGCCCGGCGAATACGGCTGGCACGCATCGTTGGTCTGGCGGCGCTGTTTGTTCCGCTTGCCAGCGTTCTGGTGAGTCAGCTTCTTTCTGGCGTCTGGTGGTTGTTATTGGTGGGCTGGGTCTTTGTCTGGCCCCATCTGGCCTGGCAGCTGGCTTTTCGTTCGACCTGCCCCCACAGCGGTGAAATCGTTAATCTGAAAATCGATGCCATCATTGCTGGCGTCTGGATGGGATTAATAGGGTTCAATGCGCTGCCAACGGCGGCGCTGATCGTGATGATCGGCATGAACATGATGGGATCGGGGGGATGCCGCTTATTTCTGACAGGACTTGCGCTGCTTGCTCTGTCTGCCCTGCTCACCGTGCAATCCACGGGTACTCCTGTGCTATGGACCTCTGAACCGCTGGCGTTGTGGCTGACGCTCCCCGTGCTGGTGGTCTACCCCATGCTGTTTGCCTGGCTCAGCCACCGCACGGCGATCCGGCTGGCAGAGCATAAGCGTCGGCTTGAGCTGATGAGTACCCGCGACGGAATGACCGGCGTGTTCAATCGCCGTCACTGGGAAACGTTGCTGCGTAACGAATTTGAGGCCTGCCGTCGCAGCCATCGACAGGCGACGATACTGCTCATCGATATCGATCACTTCAAGACGATCAACGACACCTGGGGGCATGACGTGGGGGATGAAGCGATTGTCGCCATCACGCGCCAGCTTCAGCTGACCCTGCGCGCAGGCGATTATATTGGCCGCTTCGGGGGAGATGAATTTGCGGTGATCATGTCCGGCACGCCTGCCGAAAACGCGATTGCGGCGATGGCGCGCGTCCATGAAAGGCTGGTCAACATGCCGCTGCACGGAGCACCTATGGCGAGGTTGTGTATCAGCGTTGGGGTTGCCCCCTGGGGGGCGCAGTTCACGCACTATCGTGAATGGCTAAAGGCCGCGGACGTGGCCCTCTATAAAGCCAAAAATGCCGGACGGGGTCGCACCGAAGTGGCCGCCTGACGCCCGGCGTAACGCATCAGGACTTACTCAGCTTCTCTGATTTTTCCATGCATTTTTCCATCGCCTCGATCACGGCGGAGCGGAACCCGCGCTCTTCCAGCACGCGCACGGCTTCAATGGTTGTGCCACCCGGCGAGCACACCATATCTTTCAGTTCGCCCGGATGTTTACCCGTTTCCAGCACCATTTTGGCCGAGCCCATCACCGCCTGCGCCGCAAATTTGTAGGCCTGCGCGCGCGGCATACCGCCAAGTACGGCGGCATCGGCCATGGCTTCGATAAACATAAAGACATACGCCGGGGCAGAACCGCTCACGCCTACCACCGGGTGGATCATCGGTTCGGCAATCACTTCCGCTTCTCCGAAGCAGCGGAAAATGTTCAATACATCCGCCACCTCTTCAGAAGTAACCAGCGCGTTCGGGGTAACGGAGGTCATACCGGCATTCACCAGCGACGGGGTGTTTGGCATGGCGCGAACAATCTTACGGTCGTGCCCCAGCGCGCGGGCGAGCTGGTCGAGGGTCACGCCTGCGGCAATCGACACCACCAGGCTCTCTTTGTTCAGGCTGGAGGTGATCTCGCTCAGGACTTTAATCATGATATTCGGCTTAACGGCGCCAAAGACAATGTCCGCCACCTGAGCCACTTCCTGCGCGCTTTCGGCGGCGTTGATACCATACTCATCACGCAGCGCCGCGACTTTATCCGGGGATGGGGTGAAGACCCAAATCTGCCCCGGCAGCACCTGGCCGCTGGCTATCAGTCCACCGAGGATAGCTTTACCCATGTTTCCGCAGCCGATAAACCCGATTTTCTTATCCATCACGTCTCTCCGTTATTATGCGTTGTTATCTCTCATTGATAGCTTAACAATGAAATGCAGGCGACAATAGTCGCCAGAATCATAATGGGGAGACACTATGGCGATTTGGGTTGATGCGGACGCGTGTCCGAATGTGATTAAAGAGATTTTATTTCGCGCCGCCGAGCGGGTGCAGATGCCGATGACGCTGGTGGCGAACCAGAATATCCGCGTGCCGCCCTCCAGGTTCATTCGTTCTCTGCGCGTGCCGGCCGGGTTCGACGTGGCAGATAATGAGATAGTACGCCTGTGTGACGCAGGAGATCTGGTGATCACGGCGGATATCCCGCTGGCTGCCGACGTGCTGGCGAAGGGGGCCGCGGCGCTTAACCCGCGCGGCGAGCGCTACTCTCCGGCAACGATCCGGGAGAAGCTCACCATGCGTGATTTTATGGATACCCTGCGTTCCAGCGGCGTGCAAACCGGTGGGCCGGACAGCCTGTCGCAGCGCGATCGCCAGCAGTTTGCCGCCGAGCTGGATAAATGGCTGCTGGAAGTGAAGCGCCGCCCGGCGTAGCCCACCTCCGGGCTGTTTTGTGGTACAGTGTGGCTTCCACAGGCTTGTCATTCCGTACCGCTTTGCAGTAAAGTTAGCGCAACATCTTCTGCAATCATTTCTTTACAGCCTTCAGTTATCCGGCAGCAAGGGGAACACCTGGTTATGAACCCACCCATCTTTTTAGTTGGCCCTCGCGGCTGTGGGAAAACCACCGTTGGTCTGGAGCTGGCGCGTCTGTGCCAGAGTCAGTTTGTCGATACTGACCACTGGCTCCAGGAGAATGCCGGTAAGACCATCGCCGATATCGTGGAGAATGAGGGGTGGGAGAGCTTTCGTGCGCGCGAAACGGCCACGCTGGAAGCGGTGACCGCGCCGTCAACCGTGATTGCGACCGGTGGAGGCATTATTCTGGCGCCGTATAACCGCCAGTTTATGCGCGAAAAGGGTGTCGTAATCTACCTTTGTGCCCCGGTTTCTACGCTGGTGGGGCGGCTGGAGGCGTTTCCGGAAGAAGGGCAGCGCCCGGCGCTGACCGCGAAACCGCTGAGTGAAGAGGTCAGCGAGGTCCTCGCCGAACGCGATGCACTGTACCGCGAGGCGGCACACCACGTTGTGGATGCGTCAGCGTCACCCGAGAAAGTTGCGATTCAGATTATTACCGCCCTGCGTTTGGCTTGCGCCAGCTAACAGCCGTCTATACTCATAGCTCAGACATAAAAAAAGGATGAGCTATGCCAACCAGACCTCCCTATCCACGTGAAGCCCGCATCGTTACCGTTGAAAAAGGTAATAGCGATCAGACCGTAACCTGGTACCAGCTGCGTGCCGATCACCCTAAACCTGATTCGCTGATCAGCGAACATGAAACCGAACAGGAAGCGCTGGATGCGAAACGGCGCTATGAGGATCCTGAGAAGTCCTGACAGGAATCCGAATTCGTTACAACCGTGCCTGAATCACACTTTTAACATATCGCTGATGTTAAGCAGCAGTTAATATTTAGTTATTACAGGTGGATTCGGAAAGGCCAGTCGATCTTTACATTACGGTGTAGAGATCCCCTGCTACCCTTGGTGCTGTTTTGTTGAAAAAATGAACAGTGCAGCGTAGTGAGCCTGTACTTGTGTGGCAGTTGTGGTAGTAACGGAAGGCGATCAAAATGAAGGCGACGTTGGCGATCCTCACGATTGGTGTGGTGCCTGTAAGCGAAGTATTACCGCTCTTAACCGAGCATGTCTCTGAACAACAAATTACGCATCTCAGTCTGTTAGGGAAGCTCAGTCGGGAAGAGGTCATGGAAGACTACGCGGTCGGAGAGGGGGAAGATCCCCTGGCAACGTTACTCAGTGACGGTAAACTGGCGCATGTGTCGCGCCAGAAAATTGAGCGCGCGCTACAGGGTGTGATCGAAGTGCTCGACAATCAGGACTATGACGTCATTTTGCTGATGAGCACAGCACCCGTTAAAGGACTCAGCGCGCGTAATGCCATTCTGCTCGAACCGATGCGGATTATCCCCCCGCTGGTGGCGTCAATTGTTGATGGTCATCAGGTGGGCGTGATCGTTCCCGTAGAAGAACTGCTGGATAACCAGACGGTGAAGTGGGCCGCGCTGGAGCACACCCCGTTGTACGCGCTGGCAAACCCGTTCTGGGACAGCGAAGCGAAGCTAATTGCGGCCGGGCAGGAGTTGATCGACAGAGGGGCGGATGTCCTGATGCTGGACTGCCTGGGCTTCCATCAACGGCATCGTGATTTACTGCAAAAGGCGCTGGATGTTCCGGTGCTGCTCTCTAACGTCCTGATGGCGCGCCTGGCGTCAGAATTACTGGTGTAATGATTTTGCGTGACAGGTCATGAGCATGGCCCCTATAGTGGATTTTTCTCAATAAATATAAGGGCCAGTTCATGCTTCAAAGTAACGAATACTTTTCCGGTAAAGTGAAATCCATTGGTTTTACCAGCAGCAGCACTGGCCGCGCCAGTGTCGGCGTCATGGCGGAAGGGGAATACACCTTTGGCACCGCAGAAGCGGAAGAGATGACGGTGGTCAGCGGCGCGCTGAACGTCCTGCTGCCGGGTGAAACGGAGTGGAAAGTCTATAGTGCCGGGCAGGTCTTCAACGTGCCGGGCCACAGCGAGTTCCATTTGCAGGTTGCAGAGCCAACCTCTTATCTGTGCCGCTATCTGAAATAAAAGCATGCCGGGTGGCGCATTCGCTTACCCGGCCTACGTTTTGCCTGTCAACGCTGCGCTTCGCCGCCGAGACCTTCCACCAGGTTCTGGATCAGCGCCGCCAGCTCGCCGGTCATCAGGATAAAGTCTGCGTCAAAGCGCTGAGCATAATCTTCGCGGTCGATATCTTCGTTCTGATCGCGCAGTTCATCGCAGAATTTAAGGCGCTTCACGGAGCCGTCATCACACATCACAAACTGAATGCGCTGCTGCCAGTCGAGTGCCAGTTTAGTCACCACTTTGCCCGCTTCAATGTGCACGGCGATCTCGTCGCTCACCAGATCCTGTTTCTTCGCGCGGATCACGCCGCCATCTTCCAGCAGCGCTTTCAGCTCTGCTTCATCAAGGATCTGGAAGCCCTGCGCGGCAGTCCCGCTGCGCACCCACTCAGTCAGGGTCAGCTCAATCGGCGTCTCCAGTGCCAGCGGTACCACCGGTAATGAGCCAAGGCTCTTACGCAGCAGCGCCAGCGTATCTTCCGCTTTTTTGGCGCTGGCGCAGTCGACCATGATCAGCCCGTTCACGGTGTCGATCCACATCATGGTCTGGCTAAAGCGGCTAAAGGCGCGCGGCAGCAGCGAGTGCAGCACTTCATCCTTCAGTGAATCTTTTTCGGTTTTTTTAAGCTTACGGCCCTGTTCAGCTTCCAGCTTGAAGATCTTCGCTTCGAGCGCCTGCTTCACCACAGGCGTCGGCAGGATCTTCTCTTCTTTGCGGGCGCAAACGATGATTTGCCCCGTGCTGCTGGCGTGGGTCAGCGCATCGCTTTGAGAACCCATTGGCGGAACCCAGCCGGTTTTTGCCATATCCTGGCTACCGCAAGGGGTAAAGGAGTAAGCGGCTAACTGTTTTTCCATCTCTTCTGCACGCAGCGAAACGTCGCGGCTGAGACGGTAAACCATCAAATTTTTGAACCACAGCATGATAATTTCCACGGCCTTGTCGTTAAATCAGCGGGCATGATAACGAATTGTCGCATCGCTTGCATTGCTAATCGGGAAGTGGGCTTCTACTCTGTTGATAATCAAAATAATGAGGAGTGTCTTGTGCGTATTGGGATTGATTTGGGCGGCACCAAAACAGAAGTTATTGCGTTGAGCGAGCAGGGGGAGCAACTGTTTCGCCACCGTCTGCCTACGCCGCGCGATGATTATCACCAGACCATAGAGACGATTGCCCGTCTGGTCGATATGGCAGAGCAGGCAACGGGCGAGACGGGCACGGTCGGGATGGGGATCCCCGGCTCCATTTCGCCGTATACCGGCGTGGTGAAAAATGCCAACTCCACCTGGCTCAACGGTCAGCCGTTTGATAAAGACTTAAGCCAGCGTCTGAACCGGGAAGTGCGTCTGGCAAATGACGCTAACTGCCTGGCGGTCTCTGAGGCCGTAGATGGCGCAGCGGCTGGCGCGCAGACCGTATTTGCGGTCATTATCGGTACCGGCTGCGGGGCGGGCGTGGCCTTCGGTGGGCGCTCGCATATTGGCGGCAACGGCACCGCGGGTGAGTGGGGGCACAACCCGTTACCGTGGATGGACGAAGATGAACTCAAATACCGTGCCGAGGTACCGTGCTACTGTGGCAAGCAGGGCTGTATTGAGACCTTTATTTCCGGCACGGGGTTTGCCACCGATTATCATCGTCTGAGCGGCCAGCCGCTGAAAGGTAACGAGATTATGCGTCTGGTTGAGGAGCAGGATCCGGTGGCTGAACTGGCGCTCAGCCGCTACGAAATGCGGTTGGCTAAATCACTGGCGCATGTGATCAATATCCTCGATCCGGACGTGATTGTGCTGGGCGGCGGCATGAGCAACGTTGACCGGCTGTACGCGACGGTGCCAACGCTGGTGAAACAGTGGGTATTTGGGGGCGAATGCGAAACGCCGATCCGCAAAGCCGTCCATGGAGATTCCAGCGGTGTGCGCGGCGCGGCGTGGCTCTGGCCGGAATAAACGCAAAACGGCAACTTGCGTTGCCGTTTTTGATGTTTGTACCCTCTCCCACAGAGAGAGGGCCAGGGTGAGGGCAACATCCCCCATTTACTGCACCGCAAACTCCCTGTCCAGCCTGCTATACCCCAGCCCGTTGATCTTCTTCACCTTGATCTGCACCGGAATACGTTCTTTCATTGCCTCTACGTGGCTGATCACGCCGATGGTTTTCCCGGTGGCGTTCAGCGCGTCGAGCGCATCCAGCGCGGTGTCCAGCGTTTCGCTGTCGAGTGTGCCGAACCCTTCATCCAGGAAAAGCGAGTCAATGCGCGTTTTGTGACTGACCAGATCGGAAAGCGCTAAAGCCAGCGCCAGACTGACGAGGAAACTTTCCCCGCCGGACAGGGTACGGGTATCGCGTACCGCATCGGCCTGCCAGGTATCAACCACCTCCAGCTCCAGCGCGTCGCTGGCTTTACGCTGAAGCAGATAGCGGCCATGCAGACGGTTGAGCTGCTGGTTGGCAAGCCACACCAGATTATCCAGCGTCAGCCCTTGGGCGAATTTACGGAATTTATCGCCGGTGCTGGAGCCTATCAGCGCATTGAGATAGCCCCAGTCGTCAGCCTGACGCGCCGCCTCCTCAATCTGCTGCATAAGCGCCTGCTGGTGCAGACGGTTATCGGCGTCCTGTTTGAGCTGCTGGCGGATCTCCCCCTGACGCGTGGTGTTTTCACGAAGCAGTTGCGCCAGCTGGTGTAACTGCGCCTGAAGGGTTGCGGCGTCGGTTTCCAGCCCCTCCGGGCGTTGTGCCTGGTGCGCCTGAAGCTGCTGGTTTGCCTGTACGGAGAGCGCCGTGGCCTGCTGGAGCTGGTTCTCCAGCGTCTGCTTTTGTTGTTCAAGCTGGCGGATCGACGCTTCATCCAGCAGGGCGGAGAGAAAAGCCTCCTGACTGGCAAAGCAGCTCGCGGTCAGCGCGGCGCTGAACTGAGCCTGCGACTGCTGAAGCCGTTCACGCTCAAGCGTCTCCTGCTGCTGTAGGGTGGCGAGCTGGCTTTGTAGCGACACGCATTCGTCATGGATGCCGCGCCAGTTCTCAGGGATAACCGCGTCGGCTTCTGCGTCATCAGAATCCGGCAGCGTCTCCAGGATGGGCATCAGGGCGTTAATACGTTCCTGAATCGTACCGTGCTGGGCCTGTTTTTCCTGCCAGCGGGTATATTCAGCTTCGCGTGCGCTCAGCCAGGCGCTTTCGGCCCCTTCATCGGGCACGCTAAGCGACAGCGACTCTAGCGAGGCTGCCAGCGCCTGACGCGTCGCCGTCAGCTGCTGCTGGTACTGGCGCGCCTGATCTTCCTGTTCATTGAGCTGGTTTTGCAGCGTCAGACGCTGGCTAAGCTGATACAGCTGGCGTTCATACTGCTCCTGTTCGCTCATCCAGGGGGCAATATCATCCTGAATATTCAGCGCTATGTTCAGGGAGGCGCAGACCTCCAGCCACTCTTTAGTGAGTGCTTGCTCTTCCTGAGAGAGGGCCTGTACTTCCTCTGTCTCGCGCTGGATCTGTTGGGTGAGCGCATTCACCTGCCCGAGCACCAGCAATCCTTCCTCTTTTAGCGCGGCAACCTCTTTCTCCAGCGCGTCGCGGCGGCGCTGATTGTCGGTCAGTTCAAGCGCCTGATACTGCACAACTGCCGGGTGTTCGCTTGAACCGCAGAGCGGGCAAGGCTTACCCGCTTCGAGCTGTGCACGATAGTTCTCAAGATCCTTGATTGTCGCCTCACGCTCACAGAGCGCTTTCAGGTCGGCATAGTGCTGATTTTTCTCTTTGAACTGCTGACGCCGCAGGATCAGCGTTTCATTGAGCTTAGCCTGCTCAGCCTGCGCTTTCTGCACGCTTTCCGCATTCTGACGCAGCCGTTTTTGCAGCGGCTGATAGCGAGCGTGAAGCGCAGTCAGGCGCTGGCGGAGCGCCCGCGATTGTGCCTGTTGCTCCATTGCCGTCGCGAGATCCTCAGCCGTCAGCGTCAGCGTACTCTCCGGCATCTCAGCCAGTTTCTGACGAAGCTCAGCCATACGCGCTGACTGGGCCACAAGCTGATTTTTATCGCGACTCAGTTGCGTAAAATGCGCCCGCCAGCCGGCAATTTCCTGCCCCCACTGACGGAAACGATCGTGTTCGGTTAGCCACTGCGTCAGTACCGTGTGTTCTGTCCGCAACTGTTCACGGTTGTGCAGCGCACCGTTGCGAATACGCGAGCGCTGCGCCGCTGTGTCGAGTAAGCGAGTATTTACTTCAACAATTCGCGCTGTTGTCTGCGCCAGGCGGGTAGTCTGCTCCTGCTGATACTCCCACAGCGGACGTAGCTGGGCGGCGGGCTGTGCCAGCTGGAGCTTCGCCAGTTGCGGCGCGGCGTCCGTCAGAGCCTGTTGCGCCTGCTGCTGCGAAGCGGCTGCGCGTTGCTGCTCACGCATCAGCTCGTCGTTACGCGTAAGCCACTGAAAATCTTTCTGTTGGCTCTGCTGCTGTGCCAGCAGGTTTTTTTCTTCGTCAGTAAGTGCCTGCAAACTTTGCTGCAAGTGCTGCTGCTGTTCCTCGCTCAGCAGCACAACGCCTGCGGCCTGCGCTTCGCACATCTCCAGCGCGTTGCGTGCCGCTTTGTGTTTTTCAAAAACCATGGCGGAAATGTGGCCGTAAATTTCCGTGCCGGTCAGTTCTTCCAGCAGCTCTGCGCGATCGCTCGGTTTAGCATTCAGGAAGGCGGCAAACTGCCCCTGTGAGAGCAACATCGAGCGGGTAAAGCGACCATAGTCCAGCCCGGTGAGTGCGGCGGTTTGTTCCAGCTTATCCGTGACTTTATCGGCCAGAATTTTGCCGTCTTCGCAGCGGGCCAGCTCAACGCGCGGTGCCTGTAAGTTCCCGTCTGGCTGGTTGCGGGCGCGGTTCTGGCTCCAGAAAGCGCGATAAGCAACGCCTTTGACCTCAAATTCCACTTCAGCCAGGCATTCGGCGGTATCGCGCGTCATCAGGTCGTTTTGTGCCTGAGAGACCTTATTAAGACGCGGTGTTTCGTGGTAAAGCGCCAGGCAGATGGCATCCAGCAGCGTGGTTTTACCCGCGCCGGTTGCGCCGGTGATGGCAAACAGCCCATTGCTGGCGAAAGGCTCCGCGGTGAAATCGATTTTCCACTCACCCTTTAGCGAATTCAGATTTTTCAGACGCAGGCTCAGAATTTTCATGCGTTTTCGTCCTCGTCATTGAGGGAATGCAAGGTATGGGCAAACAGCTCGTTAAGCCTGGTGCGCCTGGCCTCGTCCACTTCTTCATGCGCAAGCCGCCGCGCGAACACCTCTTCAACCCGAAGTTCGCTAAGCGTTTCACGCTGGGCGTTCAGCAGAATTTTCTCGCGCTGCTCGCGGCTGCGACGTACCAGCAGCACCTCCACGGGAAGGTCTTCCGTCAGCGTCTGAATTTTACGCTGCATATCGTACAGGTAGTCATCGGTGGTGATTTCGATATCGAGCCAGACGGGGGGATTAAGCGCTGCGCCGCGCCACTGCTCAAGCTGAGCGGTAATGGCGGCCAGATCGCCTTTCAGCACCGCCAGCGGCTGGGTGACCGGCACCTCAAGCGTCTCAACGGCGCTAAGTTTGCCTTCGGTGAAGCTCACCAGATGCACGGATTTGGCTTTGCCCGTTTCGTCAAAACTGAGGGAAATGGGCGAGCCGCAATAGCGAATATGCTCGCATCCCCCGACGATCTGGGCCCGGTGAATATGCCCGAGGGCAATGTAGTCGGCGGGGGGAAAGTTTTGCGCTGGAAACGCGTCCAGCGTACCGATATAAATCTCGCGCACCGCGTCACTCTTACTGGCCCCGACGGTGGTGAGGTGCCCGGTGGCAACGATAGGAATGGCCTGTTCGCCGCGCAGGGCGCAGGCTTCCGTATGCTGCTGGTGATAATAGCGGGTGATGGCCTGCAACAGATGCTGCTGTTTTTCGCTCCCGGACAGGCCTGCCTGGCTTTGCACGATATCGCGCGGGCGTAAAAACGGAATTGGGCATAGCACTGCGCCCGGCGTGCCGTCACGTTTTTTCAGGATCTGCGGCGCGTGTCCGGCGCTGGCCACCACGGTGGTATTGAGGAACGCCAGAATATCGCGGGATTCATTCAGCGTCGCGACCGAGTCATGGTTTCCGGCGACAATCACCAGGTGACAACCGGTTTGCTGGAGGTTGACCACAAAACGGTTGTACAGCTCACGCGCATAGCTCGGCGGCGATCCGGTATCAAAAATGTCGCCCGCCACAATAATTGCGTCCACCTCGTGAGCCTGAGCCGTCTCCAGCAGCCAGTTCAGGAACGCGTCATGTTCCGCGGCGCGGCTTTTGCTGTAAAAATTTTGACCCAGGTGCCAGTCTGAGGTGTGAAGTATGCGCATAAGAGATCCGTGGCAATAATAAGAAAGCAGGATTATAAACGTTCGGGGAACGGAAAATAACCGCTGTAATAAAACAACAGTTTGCTATTTATCGTGGTAATGTTTTTCATAAATCTGTCATAAATCTGACGCATAATGACGCCGCATTACAGACTTGTAACTTAAATACGATAAGACAGGGCAAAGTATGGCGAGACGTATTCTGGTCGTAGAAGATGAAGCTCCGATCCGTGAAATGGTGTGCTTCGTGCTTGAACAAAATGGCTTCCAGCCGGTTGAAGCGGAAGATTATGACAGCGCGGTGAACCAGCTGAATGAACCCTGGCCCGATCTGATCCTGCTGGACTGGATGCTGCCTGGCGGTTCAGGATTGCAGTTTATCAAGCATATCAAACGCGAGGCGATGACCCGCGATATCCCGGTGGTGATGCTGACGGCCCGCGGTGAGGAAGAGGATCGCGTGCGCGGTCTGGAAACCGGCGCGGACGATTACATCACCAAACCGTTCTCCCCGAAAGAGCTGGTGGCGCGTATCAAAGCCGTGATGCGCCGTATTTCACCGATGGCGGTGGAAGAGGTGATTGAGATGCAGGGCCTGAGCCTGGATCCTACCTCACACCGGGTCATGACCGGTGAAAATCCCCTCGATATGGGCCCCACCGAATTTAAACTCCTGCACTTCTTTATGACCCACCCGGAGCGCGTTTACAGCCGCGAACAGTTGCTGAATAACGTCTGGGGAACTAACGTCTATGTCGAAGACCGAACGGTTGACGTCCATATTCGCCGCCTGCGTAAAGCACTGGAACTGAGCGGCCACGATCGCATGGTACAGACGGTCCGCGGCACGGGTTATCGCTTCTCGACCCGTTTCTGAACAATGACAGGAGTGTGACGCGTGCTGGAACGTCTGTCATGGAAAAGGCTCGTCTTTGAACTGATCTTATGCTGTATTCCGGCCCTCATTCTGGGGGCTATTTTTGGCTATCTGCCGTGGTTTTTACTGGTGGCCGTGACGGGGTTGCTCGTCTGGCATTTCTGGAATTTACTGCGTCTTTCCTGGTGGCTGTGGGTCGACAGAAGTATGACACCCCCGCCGGGAAGCGGGAGCTGGGAACCGCTACTCTACGGCCTGCACCAGATGCAGATGCGTAATAAAAAGCGCCGTCGTGAGCTGGGAAGCCTGATAAAACGCTTTCGCAGCGGCGCGGAGTCGCTGCCGGACGCAGTGATCCTGACGACGGAAGAAGGGACCATCTTCTGGTGCAATGGCCTCGCACAGCAGCTGTTGGGCCTGCGCTGGCCGGATGATAACGGTCAGAACATCCTCAACCTTCTGCGCTATCCCGAGTTCACGCTGTATCTGAAAACGCGTGATTTTAGTCGTCCGCACAATTTGAAGCTCAATAACGGCCGCCATCTTGAAATTCGCGTGATGCCCTACAGCGATCGGCAGTGGCTGATGGTGGCGCGGGATGTCACCCAGATGCATCAGCTTGAGGGCGCAAGACGTAACTTCTTTGCCAACGTCAGCCACGAGCTGCGTACGCCGTTGACGGTGCTTCAGGGCTATCTGGAGATGATGCAGGAGCAAACGCTTGAGGGGGCGCCGCGTGAGAAAGCGCTGCATACCATGCGGGAACAGACGTTCCGCATGGAAGGGCTGGTCAAACAGCTACTAACGCTTTCAAAAATTGAGGCTGCCCCGTCGCTGGCGCTAAACGACATCATTGATGTGCCGATGATGCTGCGAGTGGTGGAGCGCGAAGCCCAAACGCTGAGCCATAATCAACACACCCTGAGTTTTGATGTTGATAACACGCTGAAAGTGCTCGGCAGTGAAGATGAGCTGCGAAGCGCTATCTCAAACCTGGTCTATAACGCCGTGAATCATACCCCGACAGGGACGCATATCGCGGTGCGGTGGCAGCATACTCCGGCAGGGGCTGAGTTTAGCGTCGAGGACAACGGGCCGGGGATTGGGCCTGAACACCTCCCGCGTCTCACCGAACGGTTCTACCGGGTGGATAAGGCGCGCTCGCGGCAGACCGGCGGGAGCGGACTGGGGCTGGCAATTGTGAAGCATGCCGTCAGCCACCACGAAAGCCGGCTCAATATCGAAAGCACCCTGGGTAAGGGCACGCGCTTTAGCTTCGTGATTCCGGAACGATTAATTGCCAAAAAAAGTGCCTGACAGCGTGTGTGTCAGGCTACCTTTCCACGGGCCAGCGATTGCTGGCCCGTTTGCTTTGCAGTCAAGCGAAACGCGAGTGAATATTATACGGCTGGTGCTTTTTTGTTCGCATGATTAGCCATGAGTTTTTCTTATACATGGCATATTATTTTGGTCTGGATTTTCATGCTGGCATATTGTTCTGGTTTTACGATCCCTTCTTGCCTTTAAACGTTATAAGCGTTTAAATTGCCCCCCATATACTGTCAGACCGACTGTATTTGCGTGGTAAATCGAAAAACTATTCTTCGCCACGCCTGGACGGGAGCATATCCCGCTGAAATTGAGCAAATTTTCCGCTGTATCGTCCCGTCAGGGATGGCGAAAATCTCAACGTATTCAACACCACATCCACAGGCAGTAAGGTTTTATGACCCATCACTTGAAATCGCGTGACATTATCGCGCTGGGCTTTATGACATTTGCGCTGTTCGTTGGCGCAGGTAACATCATTTTTCCTCCAATGGTTGGCTTACAGGCGGGTGAACACGTCTGGACGGCTGCGTTTGGCTTCCTGCTTACTGCCGTGGGCCTGCCGGTACTGACCGTTATCGCGCTGGCGAAAGTCGGTGGCGGTGTGGACAGCCTCAGCACCCCGATTGGCAAAGTGGCTGGCGTTCTGCTGGCAACCGTCTGCTATCTGGCCGTTGGCCCGCTGTTCGCGACCCCGCGTACGGCGACCGTCTCCTTTGAAGTGGGTATTGCCCCGCTGACCGGTGACGGCGCGATGCCGCTGTTTATTTACAGCCTCATTTACTTCGCCATCGTGATTCTGGTTTCTCTCTATCCGGGCAAACTGCTGGATACTGTGGGTAACTTCCTGGCACCGCTGAAAATTGTGGCGCTGATTGTGCTGGCGGTTGCGGCCATCGTCTGGCCTGCGGGGCCCATCAGCTCCGCGATGGACGCCTACCAGAACGCGGCGTTCTCAAACGGTTTCGTGAACGGCTATCTGACGATGGATACGCTTGGCGCGATGGTGTTTGGTATCGTTATCGTTAACGCCGCGCGTTCCCGCGGGGTGACCGAAGCGCGTCTGCTGACTCGCTACACCATCTGGGCTGGCCTGATGGCCGGTGTCGGCCTGACGCTGCTGTATCTGGCGCTGTTCCGTCTGGGTTCAGATAGCGCAACGCTGGTCGATCAGAGCGCAAACGGCGCGGCGATCCTGCATGCTTACGTGCAGCACACCTTTGGTGGTGCAGGCAGCATGCTGCTGGCGGCGCTGATTTTCCTGGCCTGTCTGGTGACGGCGGTGGGTCTGACCTGCGCCTGCGCGGAGTTCTTCGCTCAGTATCTGCCGCTTTCTTACCGCACGCTGGTGTTTATCCTCGGCATCTTCTCCATGGCGGTGTCAAACCTCGGTCTGAGCCACCTGATTCAGGTCTCAATTCCGGTGCTGACGGCGATATATCCGCCATGTATCGTGCTGGTAGTGCTGAGCTTCACCCGTCCGTGGTGGCATAACTCCACGCGAATTATTGCGCCAGCCATGTTTATCAGCCTGATTTTTGGTATCCTTGACGGGATCAAAGCATCAGCATTTGCAGAAATCCTGCCAGCCTGGACACAGCGTCTGCCGCTGTCCGAGCAGGGCCTGGCCTGGCTGATGCCTTCCGTTGTAGCGCTGGTTCTGGCGATTATCTGGGACCGTGCGGCAGGGCGTCAGGTGACATCCAACGCCCATTAATCAACGGCAACAAATTGTTTAACCACGGGGCTTAAGGCCCCGTGGTTTTTTGTTTTTTTCGTGTTGAATGGCAAGATTTTAATGGAAAGCACTAACAAACTTAAACGTGGATTGAGCACCCGCCACATCCGCTTTATGGCGCTGGGCTCGGCTATCGGTACCGGTCTTTTTTATGGCTCGGCAGATGCCATCAAAATGGCCGGTCCAAGCGTTCTGCTGGCCTACATCATCGGCGGCGTGGCGGCGTATATCATCATGCGCGCCCTTGGCGAAATGTCGGTTCACAACCCCTCTGCCAGTTCCTTCTCCCGCTACGCGCAGGAAAATTTAGGCCCGCTGGCCGGGTTTATCACCGGCTGGACCTACTGCTTCGAAATCCTGATTGTTGCCATTGCCGATGTGACGGCGTTTGGTATCTATATGGGGGTCTGGTTCCCCGCCGTGCCGCACTGGATCTGGGTGCTGAGCGTGGTGCTGATTATCTGCGCCGTTAACCTGATGAGCGTGAAGGTGTTTGGCGAGCTGGAGTTCTGGTTCTCCTTCTTCAAGGTCGCGACCATTATCATCATGATCCTCGCCGGTTTCGGCATTATCATCTGGGGTATCGGCAACGGTGGACAGCCAACCGGCATTCACAACCTGTGGAGCAACGGCGGCTTCTTTAGCAACGGCTGGCTCGGGATGGTCATGTCGCTCCAGATGGTCATGTTCGCCTATGGCGGAATCGAGATTATCGGCATCACCGCCGGGGAAGCAAAAGATCCGGAGAAGTCTATTCCGCGCGCCATCAACTCGGTGCCGATGCGCATCCTGGTGTTCTACGTGGGCACGCTGTTTGTGATTATGTCCATCTACCCGTGGAACCAGGTGGGCACCAACGGCAGCCCGTTTGTCCTGACTTTCCAGCATATGGGCATTGCGTTTGCCGCCAGCATTCTCAACTTTGTGGTGCTGACCGCCTCGCTGTCGGCCATCAACAGTGACGTGTTCGGCGTGGGCCGTATGCTGCACGGCATGGCGGAGCAGGGCAGTGCGCCGAAGGTGTTTGCCAAAACGTCGCGTCGCGGTACCCCGTGGGTAACGGTGCTGGTCATGACCGTGGCGCTGCTGTTCTCGGTCTACCTGAACTACATTATGCCGGAGAACGTCTTCCTGGTGATTGCGTCGCTGGCGACCTTTGCGACGGTGTGGGTGTGGATCATGATCCTGCTGTCGCAGATTGCGTTCCGTCGCCGCCTGTCGCCAGAAGAGGCCAAAGCGCTGAAGTTTAAAGTGCCGGGCGGCGTGCCAACGACCATTGTCGGTCTCATCTTCCTGGTCTTCATCATTGGCCTGATTGGTTATCACCCGGATACCCGTATTTCCCTGTACGTGGGCTTCGCGTGGATCGTCCTGCTGCTGGTGGGCTGGATGTTTAAATGTCGCCGCGATCGTCAGCTGGCGGAAGCACAGTAACATTCTTTTCCCCTCTCCCCGTGGGCTGAGGGTTCCCCACAAATTAATGCGAGCACTGATCAATCCCCTCGCCCCTCCGGGGAGAGGGTTAGGGTGAGGGGAACATAAGGCGGTGGTGGTCATTCCGTTCACTTTATGTTCCTTGCTACTCTGTAACGACATGACCGGTGAACGTGCCAGGGTGGCTCAGTCGCCACCACCCTGGCGACCCGGGCTCCCGGCGGTAAATCGCCGCTTCGCGGTGCCCTCGGCTTATTCCTTCCGGCTTATCGGGTACGGGCGGAGGCAACGTCCCTGTAAAGCCGCCCTCTCGGCGCATCCCTGCGCCTCGCCCCGGCCGGAAGGCAAACGCCTCAGCGATTTACAGCCGGACCAGGGCATCGCTGACAGCCCTCAGTCATTTAGAAAGCAACTTTATTGCTTCTGCATAAAAAAATTACTGGGGATCCCTCAGCCCCGTGGGAGAGGGTTAGGGTGAGGGCATCAGGCCGCACTGATGCCTCCTCCCCCGTCCTCCTCCCCCAATAAATCCCATCATGGTGAGCTATCCTTAACAACCCTGTGGCAAGGTGACGTCAATTTCATCAAAGGGGATTCGTGATGTTAAACGCCTGGCACCTTCCGGTTGCCCCATTTGTTAAGCAAAACAAAGACAACCTTGTGATTACGCTCTGGCTGGCAGGGGAAAATCAGCCTGAACGTGTGACCCTGCGCGCCGAAGTGGATAACGAAGAGACATCGCTGAAAATGCACAAGGTGCGCAGCCAGCCTCAGCCGGGTATTACGGCGTGGCGGGCGAATATCGATTTGCGCAGCGGACAGCCGCGTCGCCGCTACGGCTTCAAGCTGCTGTGGAACAACCGCCAGTTGTGGTTTACCCCGCAGGGCTTCAGCCGTTTCCCTCCGGCCAGGCTGGAGCAGTTTGCCGTGGATCACCCGGATAACGGCCCGCAGTGGGTTAACGATCAGGTCTTTTACCAGATTTTCCCGGACCGCTTTGCGCGCAGTGAAAAGCGCACCGCCGACCAGGACAAGGTTTATTACCATCATGCGGTCGGTCACGACATCATTCTGAAAAAATGGGACGAGCCGCTGACCGCCCAGGCGGGGGGATCGACCTTTTACGGCGGCGATCTCGACGGTATCAGCGAAAAACTGCCGTACCTGAAAAAGCTTGGCGTGACGGCGCTGTACCTGAACCCGGTGTTTAAAGCGCCAAGCGTTCACAAATACGATACGCAGGACTACCGCCACGTTGACGAGCAGTTTGGCGGTGACGAGGCGCTGCTGCGGCTGCGCCACAACACGCAAAAAGAGGGTATGCGCCTGATCCTTGATGGCGTGTTCAATCACAGCGGTGATTCTCATGCGTGGTTCGACCGTCACAATCAGTCGATGGGCGGCGCATGCCATAATCCGGATTCCCCCCAGCGTGACTGGTACATTTTTGACGAGAATGGCCGCGCCCTGGACTGGCTGGGCTACCCGAGCCTGCCGAAGCTCGATTTCCAGTCGTCAACGCTTGTGAATGAAATCTACGGCGGCGAAAACAGCATCGTGCGCCACTGGCTGAAAGCGCCGTGGAATATGGACGGCTGGCGGCTGGACGTGGTGCATATGCTGGGTGAAGCAGGCGGGGCGCGGAATAACCTTCAGCATGTCGCCGCCATTACCCGGTCGGCAAAAGCGGCCCGGTCGGAAGCATTCGTCTTCGGGGAGCACTTTGGCGACGCGCGTCAGTGGTTGCAGGCAGATGCAGAAGACGCGTCGATGAATTATCGCGGCTTCACCTTCCCGCTGTGGGGCTTCCTCGCTAACACCGATATCTCTTACGATCCGCAGCATATTGACGCCAAAACCTGCATGGCGTGGATGGAGAACTATCGCGCTGGCCTGTCTCATCAGCAGCAGCTTCGGATGTTTAACCAGCTCGACAGCCACGATACCGCGCGCTTTAAATCGCTGCTGGGTAAAGATGTGGCGCGTCTGCCGCTGGCGGTGACCTGGCTTTTCACCTGGCCGGGCGTGCCGTGCATCTATTACGGAGATGAAGTGGGGCTGGACGGTAACAACGATCCGTTCTGCCGCAAAACCTTCCCATGGGAGCCTGAAAAGCAGGATCAGAATCTGTTCAGCCTGTACCAGCGTATGGCGACACTACGCAAGCAGAGCCAGGCCCTGCGCTACGGGGGCTGTCAGGTGATGTACGCCCAAGATAATGTGGTGGTGTTTGTCCGCGTCTACAACCAGCAGCGCGTGCTGGTGGCGATCAACCGGGGTGAGGCGTGTGAAGTGGTGCTGGAAGATTCACCGCTGCTGGCCGGTAAAACGTGGAAGAGCAAAGAGGGGAAAGCGACGTTACAGGAGAACGTGCTCACGCTGCCGGCGATCTCCGCTACGGTCTGGTTCGGCAGCTAAGCGCAGGCAGCATGGTTTTCACCTTTTAGATGGCGCAAATGCAACTACTTGTGTCAATCTTAACGGATCTTTTACGGTGAAGGTGGAAACATGGACGAGCTTTACATCCTTGGCTGTTTGTTCCTGGTTTTTGCGCTGGTCGTGGCCCCCGTGCTTGCGGTGATAGGCTTTAATCGAAGCACGGCGGCGCGGCAGGAGATCGCCCGGCTTCGCCAGCGCATTGAGGCGCTTGAGCAGCACGGTGTAGCTGAGAAAGCGCCGGAGCCGGTGCAGACCGCCGCGCCAGTGGAGACACCAGCGCCGGTGCCAGAGGCCGTTAACGCACCTGTCGATCCCTGGCGTCCCGAACCGCCCGTCACTGAAGCAGAACCTGCGCCTGTCCCGGCGGCAAAATGGCCTTCCGCCTTTGGCGGCATCCTGTCCTCGCTGACGCGCTGGTTTATGCAGGGCAATCCGCTGGCAAAACTGGGGATTGTACTGCTCTTCCTCGGCCTCTCTTTCCTGCTGCGCTATACCGTTGAACATTCACTGTTTCCGCTTGAGCTGCGTCTTGCCGCCACGGCGCTGTTTGCCATGGGTCTGCTGGCCGTTGGATGGCGGCTGCGGCACAGGCAGCGGATCTACGCGCTGATCCTCCAGGGCGGGGCGACCGGCGTGCTTTACCTGACCGTCTTTGGCGCATTCCGGCTGTGGCAGATGCTGCCGATGACGCTGGCGTTTGCGCTGCTGGTGGTGATTTGCGCGGCGAGCGTCGGGCTGGCCGTGCTGCAAAAGGCGCTGAGCCTTGCCATGCTGGCGAGCCTGGGCGGATATCTTGCGCCGCTGCTCCTGTCTACCGGGGGCGGTAGCTTTGTGGCGCTGTTCTCCTTCTATCTTCTGCTCTCCACCGGCATTCTCGTCATCAGCATCTGGCAGCACTGGCGCGAGCTCAACCTGCTCGGGCTGTTCTTCACGTTTGGCGTTGGCGGAGTGTGGGGGCTGAGCGACTACCAGCCTGAAAACTATGTTATCTGTCAGCTGTTCCTGATTGCCAATACGCTTATTTTTGGCGTGTTTAGCGTAGCGCTGTCGCTGCGGGCGCAGGAAAAAGGCAAACAGATTATTGACGGCGTACTGCTGTTTGCACCGCCGCTGATTGGTTTTGGGATGCAGTACGGCATGACGTCGCACTGGACGTACGGCCCGGCGCTCAGCGCGCTGGGTTATGGTGCGTTTTATCTCTCACTGGCGTTCCTCGCGCTGCGACGTTACCCCTCCATTGGGCGACCACTGATTATGGCGGCGCTGGCGATTGGCGGCGGGTTTGCCACGCTTGCCATTCCGCTGGCGCTTTCGGCGCGCTGGACGGCGATGGCCTGGGCGCTGGAGGGGCTGGGTATCCTCTGGCTGGGCGTGCAACAGCAGCAGCGGCGTATGAGCTATAGCGGGACGGCGCTGCTGGGGCTGGCGCTCGGCAGCGCGATATGGGCGCAGATGGACGGCGTCACCTCCCTGAGTCTGCTGCTTATTTTCGCAGTGCTCAGTCTTTGCTGGCTGGCTGCGGCCTGGCTGTGGCAGAAAATCGTGCTGTCGGGCAGTTGGGCGCTGTTGGTCGGTGGGCTGCTGTTCTGGTTAGTGGCGCAACTTGGTGCGTCGCAACTGATCCTCAAGAAAGAATTATCGGTTCTGGCGGGCGTGCTGGCGCTGACGGCGGTGTCGGCCTGGGGATGGCGGCAGGCTGCCGCTCGTCTGGCATGGCGGGAGCTGGATGCCAGCAAATGGCTGCTGTGGCCGGTGATGCTGCTGATGGTGCTTTATCAGGTCTGGCAACAGCAGATGCTGGCAGCCGGCTGGGCAAATCTGGCCTGGGCTATTGCGCTGCCTGCCGCCCTGATGATGCTGCGGCGCGACGAAGATAAACTTCTTCCGCGCATCGCAATGGGGCTGCATCTGTCGCTGTTGTGGATGATTTTACTCGCCATGGCCGCCGAGCTTTACTGGTTTGCCCGCTCCCTGCCATGGGGCATGGCGGCCTGGGGAAGCGGCATTGCGATGGCTGTCGGCGGTGGGGTGATTATGGCGCTCTCCGCGGCCGTACGGCGTCGCGGGTGGCCGTTCCGGGTATGGCCTGCGCTCTACGCCTGCCTTGCCGTGATCCCTGTGGTTGTGGCGCTGGTGGTATTGCTGGTCGTGACCAATTTCCAGGACGGGGTAGTCTATCGACAGACCTGGCTGCCGCTGGTGAACCCGCTTGAGGAAGGGGCGGCGTTCGCGCTGCTGGGGCTGGTGGTGTTTTATCGGGCAGTGGATCGCCACTATCCGGCATCGCTTGCGCAGTCCCGACCGTGGTCCGCCGTTGTGCTGATGGCGCTTGGCTTCTGGTGGCTCAACGGCGCGCTGCTGCGCGCGCTGGCGTGGTACGGCGAGGTGGCCTGGAACATGGAGTCGCTGTGGCATTCGCGGCTTATCCAGACCACCTTTGCCCTGTTCTGGATGTTCTGCGCGCTGGTGGTCATGATCCGCGCCACCCGTCAGGCCTCCCGTCAGCAGTGGCTTGGCGGTGCGGCGCTGCTGGGGGTGGTCATGCTCAAACTGATGCTGGTGGACAGCGCGGGCGGTGGCGGCCTGGCGCGTGCTGTCGCGTTTATTGGCGTGGCGATCCTGGTCCTGATTGTGGGCTATTTCTCGCCGCTACCGCCTAAAGCAGGAGAAGAAAAATGAAATGGATGAAATCGGTTGTTTGTGCGGCACTGCTGGCCGTGGCCGGTCCGGCATTCAGCGAGGGCGCGCCGGTGGAATCCCCGCGGGATTATGCCTATGGCCTGTCCCTTGATACCTCTGCCTCTTCGCCGTGGTATCGGGTCATGCTGCCGCTGGCGGTTTATCAGCAGAGCACATCGCCCGATCTGCGCGACGTGCGCGTGTTTAATCAGTCGGGCGAGCCGGTACCGTTCAGCCTGGTTACCACGACGCGTCCGCAGCCGGCACCGACCACCACGGCGCTGCGCCTCTTTGCGCTTAACGCCTCGCCGGGTGGGGAAGAGGGCAGTGGCGATAAAATTATGTTACGTGCCAGAAACGGCGTGGAGATTGTGCTGGAAGGGCAACACGGGGCGGCTGCCGGACAGCACTATCTGCTGACCCTGCCGGAAAACGCGACGCAGGTTCCGCTCTCTCAGCTCCAGCTTTTCTGGGACACGCCGCAGGGCTCGTGGCAGGGGACGGCATCGGTCTATTACAGCGAGGATCTGAAAAACTGGTATACCCTGCGCGAAGAGATGCCCCTGCTGGACGTGATGAGTGGACAGGATCGCCTGAAGCTCGACCGCATCGATACCGATCTGGTGTTATCTCCTGAGGCGAATCGCTATCTGCTGCTGGTGCTGAACACGGGGCGTTCAGCCCTGACGTTAACCGGCGTCAACGCGATTAACGCTCCTGCGCAGACGGAATCAGAGCACATTAGCCTGGCGGGAGAGGGGGAGCGGCTATCCGATAGCGAAGCCGTGTGGCGCTGGACGCATCCGCAGCCTCTGAGTGCGATCGCCTTCATGCTGAATGGCGACGGTGTTCTCCCGGCAGAAATAGCCTGGCGGGGGGCGGACAAGGATCGGTGGCATACGCTGAAAAAAGAGGTGATCTACCAGCTCGGCGGCAAAACGTCTGAACCTGTTCCGCTCCCGGGCGGGCTGGTCGAGGCGGTAAAAATCAAGACCTTCAATGCGCGTTTGCCAGAGAACCTGCCGGGCGTGATCGGGCAACGCGTGCGCTATGATCTGGTGTTCAACGCGCAGGGGAAGGGGCCGTATCTGCTTGCGTGGGGGAACGGGGCTGCGAAACCGGCAAGCGTGGAGACGGATATGCTGATCCCGACCGAACTGCGTAAAACCTACGCTCTGGCAGCCCTGCCGATGGCGGATACGCTGGAACCTGTCCCGCTGGGCGGCGAGGCGCGTTTAACCGCGACGTCTGCGGCTGAGCAGGAAAGCAGAATGAAAACGCTGATGGTCTGGGGCGTACTGATCGTCGGGGTGATGGTGCTTGCGGGTATGGCATGGCGCATCTGGCGCGAGGTCAAAAAAGACGGCGCAGCATAAGCTATAAAAAAACCCGCGTAGTCGCGGGTTTTTCGTAAACCGTGCCGATTACAGGCTGGATACGTTCTCAGACAGGTATTTAGCTACGCCGTCAGGGGAAGCCGCCATACCTTCTTTACCTTTTTCCCACTGAGCGGGGCACACTTCACCGTGCTCTTCGTGGAACTGGAGCGCGTCAACCATGCGCAGCATTTCGTCAATGTTACGACCCAGCGGCAGATCGTTCACAACCTGGTGACGAACGATGCCGTTCGCGTCGATCAGGAAAGAACCACGCAGCGCAACGCCAGCGTCCGGATGTTCGATACCGTAAGCCTGCTGGATTTCACGTTTGATGTCCGCAACCATCGCGTATTTCACCGCACCGATGCCGCCGTTTTCTACAGGGGTGTTACGCCATGCGTTGTGTACAAATTCAGAGTCGAAGGAGACGCCAACCACTTCCACGCCACGCTTCTGGAATTCTTCGTAACGTTTGTCGAACGCGATCAGCTCAGACGGGCAAACGAAAGTGAAGTCCATTGGCCAGAAGAACAGAACGGTCGCTTTACCGTTGGTGTGCTGTTTGAAGTTGAAGTTTTCAACGATTTCACCGTTGCCCAGAACGGCGGCAGCTGTAAAATCCGGAGCCGGACGAGTTACCAGAACCATATGATTCTCCTGTAGATACTAAGGTTATTTGGAACGCAACGCGGGCCAGTATAGAGGCAGCGCGGGAATAAGACAAAGAGGTGGTAACAATCGTTCCACCAGCTTTTACCTATCAATCGAACCGGCATCACAGTTCTTTATTTTTCGCCTGCGCCATCATGCGCGGGTAGAACTGCCAGAAGCGCGTTTCCAGCGCGTCATAATGTTTGTCCAGGTCGTGCCAGGAGTCGCGCAGCGCGTCCAGACGCGGTCGACGGCTGGCCATGCCGTTGAGCACGTTCTGAATGAAATCCATCTCGCGGTAACGCTCCAGCCAGCGTTCAGACCACAGATAGTTATTCAGATTCACAAAGCGCGGTGGGGAGTCCGGCAAAATGATCGACACCTGCGCGTGGGCGTAGCGCACAAACTCAGGCAGCGACATATCAGGCGACAGCTGGGACCAGTGGCGCGACAGGAAATGATCCCACATGACGTCGAGCGTGATCGGCGCCACGCGTCGCGTTTCGGGGCGGAACCAGGCTTTGGCTTCCGTCACTTCCGGCAGGTTATCGGTCAGCACGTCGATGCGGCGGTGCATAAAAATCCCGTCGATAACCTCGGGGGAATAATCTTCCGCGGGGTTGCCGCGTACGAAATCGGCCAGCAAATTGCCGGAGAGGGAGCTGTCCGCGAGGTGAGCGAGATGCAGGTGAGCGAGAAAATTCATGCGTTTTATTCGTCCGGTGGCGGCTAGTTGTTGCAGCAAAAGGGTGTGAGCACTAGACTATGCCGCCTGTTTTTAAGTCACGAGTATACGTCATGCGCGTCGCCGATTTCTCCTTTGAACTACCTGAATCCCTGATTGCTCACTACCCCATGCCTGAGCGTAGCAGCTGTCGCTTGCTGTCACTGGACGGGCCAACGGGCGCGCTGACGCACGGTACTTTCACCGATCTGCTCGACAAGCTCAACCCTGGCGATCTGCTGGTCTTTAACAATACCCGCGTGATCCCAGCGCGTCTGTTTGGCCGTAAAGCCAGCGGTGGCAAGATTGAGGTGCTGGTCGAACGTATGCTCGATGATAAACGTATTCTGGCACATATTCGCGCATCCAAAGCGCCGAAGCCGGGCGCTGAACTGCTGCTGGGTGATGACGAGAGCATCAAAGCGACCATGACCGCGCGTCACGACACGCTGTTCGAGGTGGAGTTTAACGACGAGCGCACGGTGCTTGATATCCTCAACGCCATCGGCCACATGCCGCTGCCGCCGTACATTGAACGCCCGGATGAAGAAGCCGACCGCGAGCTGTATCAGACCGTCTACAGCCAGAAGCCTGGCGCAGTGGCGGCGCCAACGGCGGGCCTGCACTTTGATGAACCGCTGCTGGAAAAGTTGCGCGCCAAGGGTATTGAGATGGCCTTCGTGACGCTGCACGTCGGCGCGGGGACGTTCCAGCCGGTGCGCGTGGACAGCATCGAAGACCACATCATGCACTCTGAGTATGCCGAAGTGCCGCAGGAGGTGGTTGATGCGGTGCTGGCGGCGAAAGCGCGCGGTAGCCGCGTCGTGGCCGTCGGTACAACGTCGGTACGTTCCCTTGAGAGCGCTGCGCAGGCCGCGAAAAAAGAGCTGATTGAGCCCTTCTTTGGCGATACGCAGATCTTTATCTACCCGGGCTATCAGTACAAAGTCATTGATGCGCTGGTGACCAACTTCCATCTGCCTGAATCGACGCTGATTATGCTGGTCTCCGCGTTTGCGGGGTATCAGCATACGATGAACGCCTACAAGTCTGCGGTAGAACAAAAATATCGCTTTTTTAGCTACGGTGACGCGATGTTTATCACGTACAATCCGCAGGCTTTGAATGAGCGTGTCGGGGAATAAGTCCGCGGCACCGTGTTACAACGTTGGACTGTTTTTCTGACGTCGGAGAAAAAATGAAATTTGAACTCGATACCACCGATGGCCGCGCGCGTCGCGGTCGCCTGGTGTTTGATCGCGGCGTGGTAGAAACCCCCGCGTTTATGCCTGTGGGCACGTACGGCACCGTAAAAGGAATGACGCCGGAAGAAGTTGAAGCCACTGGCGCACAGATTATTCTCGGCAACACCTTCCACCTGTGGCTGCGTCCAGGCCAGGAGATCATGAAGCTCCACGGCGACCTGCACGACTTCATGCAGTGGAAAGGCCCCATCCTCACCGACTCCGGCGGTTTCCAGGTCTTCAGCCTGGGCGATATCCGTAAGATCACCGAGCAGGGCGTACACTTCCGTAACCCGATCAACGGCGATCCAATCTTCCTCGATCCGGAAAAGTCTATGGAGATTCAGTACGATCTCGGCTCCGATATCGTGATGATCTTCGACGAATGTACGCCATACCCGGCGGACTGGGACTATGCCAAACGTTCCATGGAGATGTCCCTGCGTTGGGCGAAGCGTAGCCGCGACCGTTTTGACTCCCTGCAAAACAAAAATGCGCTGTTCGGCATTATCCAGGGCAGCGTTTACGAAGATTTACGCGATATCTCGGTTAAAGGTCTGGTAGAGATAGGCTTTGATGGCTACGCTGTCGGCGGTTTGGCTGTGGGTGAGCCGAAGGAAGATATGCACCGTATTCTGGAGCATGTCTGCCCGCAAATCCCGGCGGATAAACCAAGATACCTGATGGGTGTGGGTAAACCAGAAGATCTGGTGGAAGGCGTACGTCGCGGCATTGATATGTTCGACTGCGTTATGCCAACCCGAAACGCACGTAACGGTCATCTGTTCGTTACCGATGGCGTGGTGAAAATCCGTAACGCGAAGCATAAGAGTGACACCAGCCCGCTCGATTCCGAGTGCGATTGCTATACCTGTCGCAATTATTCTCGCGCGTATCTGCATCATCTCGATCGTTGCAACGAGATTTTGGGGGCGCGTCTCAATACCATTCATAATCTTCGTTATTATCAGCGCTTAATGGCTGGTTTACGTAAGGCTATCGAAGAGGGTAAATTAGAGAGCTTCGTGACCGATTTCTACCAACGTCAGGGGCGGGATGTTCCACCGTTGAACGTTGATTAATTTTAATAATGAGGGAATTTGAATGAGCTTTTTTATTTCTGATGCGGTAGCAGCAACGGGTGCACCAGCGCAGGGCAGCCCGATGTCTCTGATTCTGATGCTGGTTGTGTTCGGTCTGATCTTCTACTTCATGATCCTGCGTCCACAGCAGAAGCGTACTAAAGAGCACAAAAACCTGATGAACTCCATCGCGAAGGGCGATGAAGTCCTGACCAATGGTGGCCTGGTGGGTCGCGTAACCAAAGTAGCGGAAAACGGCTACATTGCTATCGCCCTGAACGACACCACTGAAGTGGTTATCAAACGTGACTTCGTAGCTGCCGTTCTGCCGAAAGGCACCATGAAGGCGCTGTAATCCCAACTTTTCCCAAAGGGAACTGCCGTGTTAAACCGTTATCCTTTGTGGAAGTACATCATGCTGGTCGTCGTGATTATCGTCGGCCTGCTGTACGCGCTTCCCAACCTGTATGGTGAGGATCCGGCCGTTCAAATCACTGGCGCGCGCGGTGTCGCCGCCAGTGAGCAAACGCTGATCCAGGTCCAGAAAACGTTACAAGAAGAAAAAATTACCGCTAAGTCTGTGGCACTGGAAGAGGGCGCAATTCTTGCTCGCTTCGACACCACCGACACGCAGCTCCGCGCACGTGAAGCGCTGATGGGCGTGCTGGGTGATAAATATGTCGTGGCGCTTAACCTTGCTCCTGCAACCCCACGCTGGCTGGCTGCGCTGAACGCAGAGCCAATGAAACTGGGTCTTGACCTGCGTGGCGGCGTTCACTTCCTGATGGAAGTGGATATGGATACCGCGCTCGGCAAGCTACAGGAACAGAATATCGACAGCCTGCGCAGCGATCTGCGCGATAAAGGCATTCCGTACACCACCGTACGTAAAGAAGATAACTACGGCATGAGCATCACGTTCCGCGACAGCGCGGCACGCGATCAGGCTGTGACCTATCTGTCTCAACGTCACCGCGATCTGGTGATCACCTCTCAGGGCAGCAACCAGCTGCGTGCGGTAATGACCGACGCGCGTCTGAGTGAAGCACGTGAGTACGCCGTTCAGCAGAACATTAACATTCTGCGTAACCGTGTAAACCAGCTGGGCGTGGCTGAGCCACTGGTACAGCGTCAGGGTGCTGACCGTATCGTGGTCGAACTGCCAGGTATCCAGGATACCGCCCGTGCGAAAGAGATTCTGGGCGCGACGGCGACTCTGGAGTTCCGTCTGGTTAACGCCAACGTTGACCAGGCTGCTGCGGCTTCAGGCCGTGTGCCGGGCGATTCCGAAGTGAAACAGACCCGCGAAGGCCAGCCGGTTGTGCTGTACAAACGCGTGATCCTGACCGGTGACCATATCACCGACTCCACTTCAAGCCAGGATGAGTACAACCAGCCGCAGGTTAACATCTCGCTGGACAGCGCAGGTGGCAACATCATGTCTAACTTCACCAAGGACAACATCGGCAAGCCGATGGCGACCCTGTTCGTGGAGTACAAAGACAGCGGTAAGAAAGATGCCAATGGCCGTGCTGTGCTGGTGAAAGAGGAAGAGGTGATTAACATCGCCAACATCCAGTCTCGTCTGGGTAACAGCTTCCGTATTACCGGTATCAGCAACCCGAACGAAGCGCGTCAGCTCTCTCTGCTGCTGCGTGCCGGTGCGCTGATTGCGCCAATTCAGATTGTTGAAGAGCGTACCATCGGTCCAACCCTGGGTATGCAGAACATCAAGCAGGGTCTGGAAGCGTGTCTGGCCGGTCTGGCGGTGTCCATCATCTTCATGATCTTCTTCTATAAGAAGTTCGGCCTGATTGCGACCTCCGCGCTGATTGCCAACCTGGTGCTGATCATCGGTATCATGTCCCTGCTGCCGGGGGCGACGCTAACCATGCCGGGTATCGCGGGTATCGTTCTAACCCTTGCGGTGGCGGTCGACGCCAACGTACTGATAAACGAACGTATTAAAGAAGAGCTGAGCAACGGTCGTTCTGTACAGCAGGCGATTGAAGAAGGCTACAAAGGGGCGTTCAGCTCCATCTTCGATGCGAACGTAACAACACTGATTAAGGTTCTTATCCTGTATGCAGTGGGTACTGGCGCGATCAAAGGCTTTGCGATTACTACCGGTATCGGTGTCGCAACGTCGATGTTTACCGCTATTGTCGGCACCCGTGCCATCGTGAACCTGCTGTACGGCGGCAAGCGCGTCAAAAAGCTGTCTATCTGAGGAGTGCGTTGTGGCACAGGAATATACTGTTGAACAATTGAACCACGGCCGTAAAGTCTGGGACTTTATGCGCTGGGACTACTGGGCCTTCGGCATTTCAGGTTTTCTGCTGATCTTGTCCATCGTCATTATGGGCGTGAAAGGCTTTAACTGGGGTCTGGATTTCACCGGTGGTACGGTGATCGAAATTACCCTGGAAAAACCGGTCGATATGGACCAGATGCGTGAGTCTCTGCAAAAAGCGGGCTTTGAAGAGCCGCTGCTACAGAACTTCGGCAGCAGCCGCGACATCATGGTGCGTATGCCGCCGGTACACGATGCCAACGGCAGCCAGGAGCTGGGCAGCAAGGTCGTTCAGGTTATTAACGAAACGACCAGCCAGGATGCAACGGTTAAGCGTATTGAGTTTGTCGGCCCGAGCGTTGGTGCTGACCTGGCACAGACCGGTGCGATGGCGCTGCTGGTGGCGCTGATCTCGATTCTGATTTACGTCGGTTTCCGCTTTGAGTGGCGACTGGCGGCAGGCGTGGTTATCGCTCTGGCGCACGACGTGGTGATCACCATGGGCATACTGTCTCTCTTCCACATTGAGATTGACCTGACGATTGTGGCATCCCTGATGTCCGTTATCGGTTACTCACTGAACGACAGTATCGTGGTATCTGACCGTATTCGTGAAAACTTCCGTAAGATCCGTCGCGGCACGCCGTACGAAATCTTTAACGTGTCGTTGACCCAGACGCTGCACCGTACGTTGATCACCTCCGGCACCACCCTGATGGTGATCCTGATGCTGTTCCTGTTCGGTGGCCCGGTGCTGGAAGGCTTCTCGCTGACCATGCTGATCGGTGTGTCAATCGGTACGGCCTCGTCTATCTACGTCGCGTCCGCGCTGGCGCTGAAGCTGGGCATGAAGCGCGAGCATCTGATCCAGCAGAAAGTCGAGAAAGAAGGGGCGGATCAGCCGTCCATTCTGCCGTAAGAGTCTATGCGGTATCGAAATCCCGGCCTGCTGGCCGGGATTTTTTTTGTCTACTCCTGACAGTATGCATACCGCTGCTTCCGGCTCGACAGGTGCCTCAATATTGTGCAGACGGAGAGACGCTTTAGCGAAAGTGCGGACAGAGCTCTGGCAGATTTTTTGCGGAAGGTGAAGCAGTAAAAAGCCGGGTGGCGGCTACGCCTTACCCGGCCTACATTCGGATCGTAGGCCCGGCAAGCGCAGCGCCACCGGGCGAAGTCCGCACAGGTTAGAAGTTGTAACCCACGACCAGGTAACCACCCCAACCGGTAGAGCGAACGCTGAAGTCGCCGTTGCCGAAGTTCAGGCTGGCGTCGTCGTTCCACTGGCCACCGTTGTGCCAGTAACGCGCAACAACAGAGTAGTGCCAGTGATCGTAGTTCAGCGCCAGGATGTGGCTGGAGGCGATGGAGTTACTGGTACGAGCATGCTTCCCGTTGTTGTCATAGAAGTTATCGTCGCCCAGGTCTGAACCCCAGTCAAAGTTGGTGAAGCCGATATAGCTCAGGTTACCGCCCCACAGCTGAGTGATTGGCACAAAGTATTTCACTTTGAAACGGTAGCCATCCCACTCGTTCTCATTTGATGCGCCATAGTTCTGCCACTGGTATTTCGCATACACGTTCAGTGACAGGCTCATTGGCAGGCCGGTTTCGATGTCAGTACCCAGACCCATATACCAGGTGCTCTGTTCCTGAGAATCGTTGCGACCCATGTCATAGATGTAGTTGTTCGCGAAGTACCACTCTTTGAACGGACCAAACGCCAGGCTGGTGCCGGTCAGTTTGTCGATAGAGAAACGCGGTTCGATTTCCATGAACAGCGGGGAGCCATTGTTCCAGATACCTTTCGCATCGGAGTTACCGCCGAAGAATACCGGCAGATCGACGTAGCCGTAGAAATCAAACCAGTCTTTCTTGGCAAACGCTTCGTATTCCAGGTAGGTATCGTTGCGGATCTGCGGCCCGAAACGGGTGTGGTAGCTGCCTACCACGTTAACGCTCTGGTGCCACCAGTCGGAAAGATATTGTGGTTTGTCGTTTTCCGCTGCGTTAACAGTGAAAGAGGAGGACAGTGCCAGCACGGCGCCAGCTGCGAGTAATGTTTTTTTCATAATCATGCCACTGATTGAAATTCCCTTCCGGGAGTGAAAAATGCGCGAATTGCGTTTCTAAATATTTCGTGTTTCTGCGGAGCCTATTATAGGAATCCTTGCTCACAAAAATATGTGTTGTTTCACATATCTCTCACATACGTAATCGATTGCGTTCACGTTTGCGTACTTTAAACGGCCGGGATTGTAGCGGCAATCATTTATGTTGCCAATCCATACGAAATGTAAATGTTAGCGGAGTGACATTTCACTCCGCTAAAAGGGCGGGTTATTGCGCGGCAGGTTGAATGTCGTGAATGCGGATAAAGCCCAACTGTTCTGGCGTCAGTCCGCTCAGCTGGAGCGGGATATCAACATCGCTCGGTGCCAGCGTGCTGGCGGGGGCGGTGAAGAGCTGATTCTTCACATTCACCTCCTGATAGCTCTCCGTGGTGCCCTGAATCTGGCCCCACTCTACGGTGCCGCTGAAGGCGGGAAGCGGATCGTTGGATTCACCCTGAATGCGTAATGTTGCGCGCGTACCATCGGCATTCGCTGCAACATTCACCAGAGACATCTTTAGCGTGCCAATCTGGCTGTTCAGACGCGCGGGCGTGTTTGCGCCCGGCAATAAATAAACGCCATTGCTGGATTTGGCATTCAGCGCGTTCTGCTGGGTGATCTTCACGGTTTCTTTATTAAGTTTGTCCATCGCCACATTGAGCGTATTCACGCTTTGTTTCATCTCGCGAACTTCACTTTGCTGTGCGCAGGCGCTGAGAGTGAACAGGCTCCCAACCAGCACTATTTTCAGGTAACGTCTTGTCATTGCGTTTAATTCCTTGAAATCACACATTGCTGCAATGGTAGACAGGATAGTGGCGTCAGGCATAGATCCTTTGTCTCAAAAAGCTCTTCCTTTGTTGTCGGGCCAGTTCAGGGTAAAATAGAAATCAGTTAACCAGATAACAGGGACATCGTATGCATTGCCCATTTTGCTCCGCTGTGGATACCAAAGTCATCGACTCACGTCTTGTAGGCGAAGGGTCTTCCGTGCGTCGTCGTCGGCAGTGTCTGGTGTGCAACGAGCGTTTTACCACCTTCGAGGTGGCAGAGCTGGTAATGCCACGCGTGGTAAAAAGTAACGATGTGCGCGAACCGTTCAATGAAGAAAAACTGCGTAGCGGGATGCTCAAGGCGCTGGAAAAACGGCCCGTCAGCTCCGATGACGTCGAAATGGCGTTAAATCATATTAAATCTTATCTGCGGGGGCTAGGTGAGCGCGAAGTGCCGAGCAAAATGATCGGTAACCTGGTGATGGAACAGCTGAAAAAGCTCGATAAAGTCGCCTATATTCGCTTCGCCTCCGTTTACCGCAGCTTCGAAGACATTAAAGAGTTTGGCGAAGAGATCGCCCGCTTACAGGATTAAGCCTATGCAGGACGAGATGTACATGGCGAGAGCCATGAAGCTGGCGCAGCGCGGTCGGTTTACCACTCACCCTAACCCTAATGTCGGGTGCGTCATTGTTAAAGATGGCGAGATCGTGGGTGAAGGTTTCCACTACCGCGCAGGCGAGCCGCACGCTGAAGTGCATGCCCTGCGCATGGCGGGGGAGAGGGCGCGTGGCGCGACGGCTTACGTGACGCTGGAGCCATGCAGTCATCACGGGCGCACGCCTCCGTGCTGCGAAGCACTGATTGCGGCGGGAGTCTCGCGCGTTGTCGCCGCCATGCAGGATCCTAACCCGCAGGTGGCGGGCCGCGGGCTGTATCGTCTGCAACAGGAAGGGATCGACGTCAGTCACGGCCTGATGATGCAGGATGCCGAAGCCATCAACAAAGGCTTCCTGAAGCGTATGCGCACCGGTTTCCCGTTTATCCAGCTTAAGCTTGGCGCGTCACTGGATGGCCGCACGGCGATGGCGAACGGCGAGAGCCAGTGGATCACCTCGCCACAGGCAAGGCGCGATGTGCAACGTCTGCGCGCACAAAGCCATGCTATTCTCACCAGCAGTGAAACGGTGCTGGCTGACGATCCGGCCCTTACCGTGCGCTGGGATGAGCTGAATGCCGATACCCAGGCGCTCTATCCGCAGGAGAACCTGCGTCAGCCGCTGCGCATTATTATTGATAGCCAGAACCGCGTGACGCCGGAACACCGTATCGTGCAGCAGCCGGGGGAAACCTGGATTGCCCGCACCAAAGAAGATACGCGCGAATGGCCGCAAGGCGTGCGCTGCATTATGGTACCGGAGCACAACGGGCATCTCGATCTGGTGGTGCTGATGATGCTGCTGGGTAAACAGCAGGTCAACAGCATCTGGGTTGAAGCCGGTCCGACGCTCGCCGGCGCGCTGCTCCAGGCAGGGCTGGTGGATGAGCTTCTGGTCTACGTTGCGCCTAAACTGTTAGGTAACGACGCGCGCGGTCTGTTTGTGCTGCCCGGCCTTGAAAAACTGGCCGATGCGCCGCAACTCTCATTCAGCGAGATTCGTCCGGTAGGCCCGGATGTCTGCCTCCATTTAACGACAGCGTAATTGCTCCTGAAATAGGGAAGCAGTGCGCAAAGTATTATGATAAAATCCGCCCCCCTGCGGGGCCAAATGAACCCGTAAAGGAAGAGTATGAACATTATTGAAGCTGCTGTAGCTACCCCGGACGCTCGCGTCGCCATCACCATTGCGCGTTTCAACAACTTCATCAACGACAGCCTGCTGGAAGGTGCGGTTGACGCCCTGAAACGTATCGGCCAGGTTAAAGATGACAACATTACCGTCGTTTGGGTACCAGGTGCTTACGAACTGCCACTGGCAGCGGGCGCGCTGGCGAAAACCGGTAAATACGACGCGGTGATTGCACTGGGTACTGTTATTCGTGGCGGCACTGCGCACTTCGAATACGTTGCGGGCGGTGCAAGCAATGGTCTGGCGCACGTTGCACAGGATGCTGAAATTCCTGTCGCGTTCGGCGTACTGACTACCGAAAGTATTGAACAAGCCATCGAACGTGCTGGCACCAAAGCCGGTAACAAAGGTGCAGAAGCTGCACTGACCGCGCTTGAAATGATCAATGTATTGAAAGCCATCAAGGCCTGATTTTTTTGTAAGGGGAATTCCGTGAAACCTGCTGCTCGTCGCCGCGCCCGTGAATGTGCCGTCCAGGCACTTTACTCCTGGCAGTTGTCCCAGAACGACATCGCTGATGTTGAATACCAGTTCCTGTCAGAACAGGACGTGAAAGACGTTGACGTTCTGTACTTCCGTGAACTGCTGTCGGGAGTGGCGACTAATAGCGCGTATCTCGATGGTCTGATGAAGCCATACCTGTCCCGTCTGCTCGAAGAGCTGGGCCAGGTCGAAAAAGCAGTGTTGCGTATCGCGCTGTTTGAGCTGTCTAAACGTGATGATGTGCCGTACAAAGTGGCCATCAACGAAGCGATCGAACTGGCAAAAACCTTCGGCGCTGAAGACAGCCACAAGTTTGTAAACGGCGTGCTGGATAAAGCCGCACCTGCGATCCGTCCCCACAAAAAGTGATCCGCAAACCGGAGTCTTGCATTGCCTTTTTGGCAGTGCGGCTCCGGTTTTTTCTTTTATTTGCTGAGGCATAACGTATGGCATGCGGCGAATTCTCCCTGATTGCCCGTTATTTCGACCGTGTCAGAACCTCTCGTCTTGATGTTGAAACCGGCATTGGCGATGACTGCGCACTTCTCAATATTCCCGAAAAACAGACGCTGGCAATCAGCACCGACACCTTAGTATGTGGGCGTCACTTCCTGCCCGATATCGATCCTGCCGACCTGGCGTATAAGGCGCTGGCGGTAAACGTTAGCGATCTGGCGGCAATGGGCGCCGACCCGGCCTGGCTGACGCTGGCTCTGACCCTGCCGGAGGTGGATGAAGCCTGGCTTGAAGCCTTCAGCGATGCCCTGTTTGAACAGCTTAATTATTACGATATGCAGCTGATTGGTGGTGATACCACCGCCGGGCCGCTGTCGATGACCCTGGCAATCCACGGCTATGTGCCAGCGGGGCGCGCGCTGAAGCGTTCGGGCGCAAAACCGGGCGACTGGATCTACGTGACCGGTACGCCGGGGGATAGCGCGGCCGGGCTGGCGATCCTTCAGAACCGTTTAGCAGTTGAAGATGCTGACGATGCGGCGTACCTGGTGAAGCGCCACCTGCGGCCCACGCCGCGTATTTTGCACGGTCAGGCGCTGCGCGAGCGGGCCAGTTCTGCTATCGATCTCTCTGACGGGCTGATCTCCGATCTCGGCCATATCCTGAAGGCCAGTGGCGTGGGCGCACGGATCGATCTGGATCTGTTCCCACTGTCAGAGCCGTTGCGTCGCCATGCCGATCCTGAACAGGCGCTGCGCTGGGCACTATCCGGTGGGGAAGATTATGAGCTGTGCTTTACCGTTCCCGAGCTGAATCGCGGGACGCTGGATGTGGCGTTAGCGCATCTGGGGGCGAAATTTACCTGCATCGGGCAGGTGATGCCGGAAAGTGAAGGGCTGCTGTTTGTCCGCGACGGCGCCCCGGTTACGCTTGACTGGAAAGGGTACGATCACTTCGCGTAATTTTGTGCGCTCTGTATTGCCGGGTGGCGCTGCGCTTACCCGGCCTACGGATTTTGTTCCCTGAATTGTTTATTTAAACCCTACCACCGGATGTTGCTGATACGGCGTCTCCAGCTCGGCAATCTGCTCCGGCGTCAACGATAAGTCCACCGCACTCAACAACTCGTCCAGCTGTTCTTCCCGCGATGTGCCCACAATCGGCGCGGCGACACCGCGCTTGCTCAGCAGCCACGCCAGCGCAACCTGTGCGCGCGTTGCACCGATATCGTCGGCGATCCCGGCTAATCGTTCGGCAATCAACGCATCGCTGGCTTCTGTATCGTCATACAGATTTTTACCTACTTCATCCGATACCAGCCGGGCGGTAGTTTCACCCCACGGACGGGTTAACCTTCCGCGCGCCAGCGGGCTCCACGGGATCACCGCCACGCCTTCCTGGTAGCAGAGCGGCAGCATCTCGCGTTCTTCTTCCCGGTAGATCAGGTTGTAGTGATCCTGCATAGTGACAAAGCGCGCCCAGCCATGCTGCGCCTGGAGATCGAGCGCCTGAGCAAACTGTGAGGCATGCATGGACGATGCGCCGATGTAGCGCGCTTTACCGGCTTTCACGACGTCGTTCAACGCTTCAAGCGTCTCTTCGATCGGCGTGTTGTAATCCCAGCGGTGAATTTGCAGCAGGTCGACGTAATCCATATTCAGGCGTCTGAGGCTGTCATCAATGGAGCGCAGGATCTGTGCGCGAGAAAGGCCTTCCGCCAGATCGCCTGACGGGTAATACACTTTGGTGGCGACCACAATCTCATCCCGACGGGCAAAATCTCGCAGGGCGCGGCCCACAATCTCTTCGCTGCTGCCGTCGGAGTAGCTGTTGGCGGTATCGAAGAAGTTGATGCCGCCGTCAATGGCGCGCTTAATGATAGGGCGGCTGCTCTCTTCAGGCAGCGTCCAGGCGTGATTTCCCCGGTCAGGCTCGCCAAACGTCATGCAGCCCAGGCAAAGCCGGGACACCTTGAGGTCTGTTTTTCCTAATGTCGTGTATTGCATGGTTCCGCTCCTGCTGTTTAAACAATACGTTTAAGCATAGCAGGAGCAGAAAAGGGGAGGGATCAGGCCAGCCAGGTGCGGATTTTAGCTTCGATACCGACGGCGTCCAGGCCAATGTCGGCGCGCGCCTCGTCCTGAGTGCCTTGCGGGATGAAGTGGTCCGGCAGGCCGAGATTAAGCACCGGAACGACTTTACGGTTCGCCATCAGCACTTCGTTCACGCCGCTACCCGCGCCACCCATGATGGCGTTCTCTTCCAGCGTGACCAGCACCTCATGGCTTTCCGCCATGCTCAGAATCAGAGATTCATCGAGCGGCTTCACAAATCGCATATCGACGAGCGTCGCATTCAGGGTTTCAGCGACTTTTGCCGCTTCCGGCATCAGCGTACCAAAGTTCAGGATCGCCACTTTTTCACCGCGACGTTTCACCAGACCTTTACCGATGTCCAGTTTTTCCAGCGGCCGTAATTCAACGCCAAGGGCATTGCCGCGTGGATAACGTACCGCACAGGGACCGTCCTGATAGTGGTAACCGGTATACAGCATCTGACGACACTCGTTTTCGTCGCTTGGCGTCATGATCACCATGTCCGGGATGCAGCGCAGGAAGGAGAGGTCAAATGCGCCCTGGTGCGTCTGGCCGTCAGCCCCCACGATGCCCGCACGGTCGATAGCAAACAGCACCGGCAGCTTCTGGATGGCAACGTCATGGATCACCTGATCGTATGCGCGTTGCAGGAAGGTAGAGTAAATCGCTACCACCGGCTTGTAGCCGCCAATCGCCAGGCCCGCTGCGAAGGTCACCGCGTGCTGCTCGGCAATGGCGACGTCGAAATACTGGTCCGGGTATTTTTTGGAAAACTCCACCATGCCGGAGCCTTCACGCATGGCAGGCGTCACCGCCATCAGCGTGTTGTCTTTCGCCGCCGTTTCGCACAGCCAGTCGCCAAAGATTTTTGAGTAGCTCGGCATTCCGCCGCTGCTTTTCGGCAGACAACCGCTGGTATGGTCGAACTTGGGCACCGCGTGGAAGGTGATCGGATCTTTTTCCGCCGGTTCGTAACCACGCCCTTTTTTGGTCATGATATGCAGGAACTGCGGGCCTTTCAGGTCGCGCATGTTTTTAAGCGTCGTCACCAGACCTAACACATCGTGGCCGTCCACCGGGCCAATATAGTTAAAGCCCAGCTCTTCAAACAGCGTACCCGGCACGACCATGCCTTTGATATGTTCTTCGGTACGCTTAAGCAGCTCTTTGATCGGCGGTACGCCCGAGAAGACTTTTTTCCCGCCTTCGCGCAGTGAGGAGTAAAGCTTACCGGACAGCAGCTGCGCCAGATGGTTATTCAGCGCGCCGACGTTCTCGGAGATCGACATTTCGTTATCGTTGAGGATCACCAGCATGTCCGGTTTGATATCGCCCGCGTGGTTCATGGCCTCAAAAGCCATCCCGGCGGTGATCGCCCCGTCACCAATCACGCAGACGGTACGGCGTTGCTTATTCTCTTTTTCGGCGGCAACGGCAATCCCGATGCCTGCGGAAATGGAGGTGGAAGAGTGGCCGACGCTTAACACGTCAAACTCGCTCTCGCCGCGCCACGGGAACGGATGCAGGCCGCCTTTCTGGCGAATGGTGCCAATCTTATCGCGACGTCCGGTCAGAATTTTGTGCGGATAGGCCTGGTGGCCAACATCCCAGATCAGCTGATCGAACGGCGTGTTATAGACGTAATGCAACGCCACGGTCAGCTCAACCGTGCCAAGTCCGGAGGCGAAGTGGCCGCTGGAGCGGCTAACGCTGTCGAGCAGGTAGCGACGCAGCTCGTCACACAGCTTCGGCAGACTCTCTTTCGGCAACAGACGTAACTCCTGAGTGGAGTCAACTAACGCCAGTGTCGGGTATTTGGCAATATCAAAACTCATCAAAGGCTCATCGAGATATATAGTTTATTTATTACGCTGGATTATGTAGTCCGCTAGCGCTTCCAGTGCCGAGGTATCCAGCGATTGCGCGGCCAGCTCATTCAGTGACCGGCGGGCATCGTCTATCAGATCCCGGGCTTTACGTTGGGCATGCTCAAGGCCCAACAGGGCGGGGTAGGTACTTTTGCCAAGCTGCTGATCCGCACCCTGACGTTTTCCCAATGTTGCAGTATCGCCCACCACATCCAGAATGTCATCCTGAACCTGGAATGCCAGACCGATACTTTCTGCGTATCTGTCCAGAATCGGCAGGGCTTTACGCCCGCGTTCACCCGCGCTCAGCGCGCCCAGACGAACGGCTGCCCGAATCAGGGCGCCCGTTTTGTGACGGTGGATGCGCTCCAGCTGTTCCAGAGTTACCTGACGACCTTCAGCCTCTAAATCCAGCGCCTGGCCGCCGCACATCCCGGCGACGCCGCTGGCCATTGCCAGTTCGGACACCATTGCCAGACGATCGCGATCGCTCACTTCAACCATCGGCGCATCGCTCAGAATAGAGAACGCCAGGGTTTGCAGCGCATCACCCGCCAGAATGGCATTCGCTTCGCCGAACTTAATGTGGCAGGTCGGCTGACCGCGACGCAGATCGTCATCGTCCATGGCCGGCAAATCATCGTGGATCAGCGAATAGGCGTGGATACACTCCACGGCGGCTGCCGGGGCGTCCAGCGTGTTATCGCTGATACCGAACATGTTGCCCGTGGCATACACCAGGAACGGACGCAGGCGTTTACCCCCCAAGAGTGCGCCATAGTGCATGGCTTCAACCAGAGGAGTGTTCTGAAAAGGCTGCGGCTCAATGAAACGGCGCAGCGCGTCGTTGGCGCGGATGACGCGCGCCTGAAGCGCGTTGGAAAAATCCATTTACTCGGCGTCCGGTGTGAATGGCGTGGTTTTAGCGTCTTCGCTGTCGGAAAGCAGGATCTGCACACGCTGCTCGGCCTGCTGGAGTTTTACCTGCCCCTGGCGCGCGAGCTGCACGCCGCGTTCAAATTCGTTGAGCGCGTCTTCCAGCGGGAGATCGCCGCTCTCAAGACGGGTAACGATCTGCTCCAGTTCACTCAGCGCAGTTTCGAAACTGGCCGGTGCGTCGTTTTTCTTCGGCATAGTGAATTGACTCTTAAATTTTTCGCCCTGACATGGTAACGGACTCGGGGCAATTATCAAATAACGCGAGTGGCGCGATGGTGGTATACTTGCGCGCCTGGATGCAGCCACGGGTGTGGGCTGCTGTATCATTTTCCACTACAAGCCTTTATAAGCTTGCCTAAGAAACATTGCCGCCATGAAGTTTATCATTAAATTGTTCCCTGAAATCACCATCAAAAGCCAATCCGTGCGTTTGCGCTTTATTAAAATTCTCACCGGGAACATTCGTAACGTATTAAAACACTACGACGAAACGCTCGCCGTGGTGCGTCACTGGGACCACGTTGAAGTCCGCGCGAAAGACGAAAACAAACGTCTTGATATTCGCGACGCGCTGACCCGTATCCCGGGTATTCACCATATTCTGGAAGTGGAAGACGTTCCCTTCACCGATATGCACGATATCTTCGAAAAGGCGCTGGTACAGTACCGCGACCAGATCGAAGGCAAAACCTTCTGCGTGCGCGTGAAGCGTCGTGGTAAACACGAGTTCAGCTCGATTGAAGTCGAGCGCTACGTCGGCGGTGGTCTGAACCAGCACGTTGAAACGGCGCGCGTGCGCCTGACTAACCCGGACGTCACCGTTAACCTTGAGATCGAGAACGATCGTCTGCTGCTGGTTAAGGGTCGTTATGAAGGTATTGGTGGTTTCCCGATCGGCACGCAAGAAGATGTGCTGTCGCTGATCTCGGGCGGCTTCGACTCCGGTGTCTCCAGCTACATGCTGATGCGTCGCGGCTGCCGCGTGCACTACTGCTTCTTCAACCTGGGCGGAGCGGCGCATGAAATCGGCGTACGTCAGGTGGCGCATTACCTGTGGAACCGCTTCGGCAGCTCTCACCGCGTGCGTTTTGTGGCGATCAACTTTGAGCCGGTGGTCGGCGAAATCCTCGAAAAAGTGGACGACGGCCAGATGGGCGTGGTCCTGAAACGTATGATGGTGCGTGCGGCGTCCAAAGTGGCTGAGCGCTACGGCGTGCAGGCGCTGGTCACCGGTGAAGCACTGGGGCAGGTCTCCAGCCAGACGCTGACCAACCTGCGCCTTATCGACAACGTGTCTGATACGCTGATCCTGCGTCCGTTGATCTCTCACGATAAAGAGCACATCATCGATCTGGCGCGTAAAATCGGTACTGAAGATTTTGCCCGCACCATGCCGGAATATTGCGGCGTGATCTCAAAAAGTCCAACCATTAAAGCGGTGAAGGCGAAGATCGAAGCGGAAGAAGAGAACTTCGATTTCAGCATCCTGGAAAAAGTGGTGGCGGAAGCGTCCAACATCGATATCCGTGAGATCGCCCAGCAGACCGAGCAGGACGTGGTTGAGGTGGAGACGGTCAGCGGCTTCGGTGCTAACGATACGATTCTGGATATACGTTCTGTTGATGAGCAGGATGACAAGCCGTTGCAGGTGGAAGGCGTGGAGGTGGTTTCGCTGCCGTTCTACAAGCTGAGCACCCAGTTTGGCGATCTCGACCAGAGCAAAACGTATCTGCTGTGGTGCGAACGTGGGGTCATGAGCCGTTTACAGGCGCTGTACCTGCGCGAGCAGGGCTTCGCGAACGTGAAGGTGTATCGCCCGTAGCCTATTGCCCGGTGGCGCTTCGCTTACCGGGCCTACGGTACCGTACACTTGTAGGCCGGGTAAGGCGTAGCCGCCACCCGGCTTTTTTTACTCGTAGTAGTTATAAATCCCTGCCGCCATCACCAGCGATGACGCCACTTCGTACGCTTTTTCGCGCCCGACCAGCAGGTCAATAATCTTCAGGCCAAAATCAATGGCGGTACCCGGCCCCTGGCTGGTGAGCAGGTTAACGCGCGGATCCCAGACCACGCGTTTATCCACCCACTGGTCTTCCGGAATCGTATCCTTCAGGCCTGGGAAACCGGTCATATTGCCGATGGGGAAAATGTCGTGCGGAACCAGTACCGTACCTGCGGCCGCACAGATTGCCGCGACGATACGCCCGGAAAGATGAAACTGACGAACGGTTTCAACCAGCAGCGGGCTGTCGCGGAAACACTCCGCGCCCTTCAGACCGCCCGGCAGCACGATAATGTCGTAATCACCGTCCGCCACCTGTACAAGCGGTGCATCTGCCAGGATCTTGACCCCACGCGAGCAGGTAATCGCCAGACTTCCGTCGCTGGCGACGCTGGCGGTGGTAACCTTAATACCACCACGTACCATCAAATCAATGGTGGTGACCGCTTCTGTCTCTTCGCTACCAGGGGCGAGGCATACCAGTGCCGATGCGCTCATACTCACTCTCCTTTCGTTTAACTAACTCAAACAGACGACTGTTTTCCGCAACGGTAATGCCGTGTGCCCGGGCGCGTTTTAACAGATAACCGGTAATGTAATCAATTTCGGTATGCCGCATAGCCCGGATATCCTGCAGCATTGAGGAGATATTTTCTGCCGTACTCTCAATGACCTGGTCGACATAATAACGTAAATCAGACTCTGAGGTGTGGTAGCCTTCGCGTTCAATGACGGCGGCAACTTCCCGGCAAATCAGCGCTAACCGATCGGGATGCTGGCGCAGATCACCGTTAGGGCAATCCAGCAGGGCAGTCAGCGGATTGATCGCGCAGTTGACCGCCAGTTTGCGCCACAGTTCTGCGCGAATGTTATTGTGCCAGGCGACGTCAGGCAGCGTGCTTTGCAGGGTATCCGCAAGATAGCTGTAATCGCCGGGCTGTTCACGCGCCGGGCCGATATGGGTGATGCCACTGGCAACATGAATAATGACGTTACCGTCGCGGCGTGCCGCGTGGGTGGTTGTTCCCATCAGCAGCGGTTGCCGGACAGACTTTAGCTCTTCAATGGTACCCATACCGTTGTGAATCAGCAGGACTGGCGTGCTTTCAGGTAATTGGGCGGCCAGGCTTTTCACCGCATCGGAGACCTGCCAGGCCTTCAGCGTGACCAGCAGCAGATCGCTGCTCGCGAGAAATTCCGGATCGTTTGCCGTCAAAGACTCGTTAAAAATTGAACCGTCTGTACCCATCACATTCACACTGCAATAGGGTTGGGGAATTCGCAGCCAGCCCTGAACGTCGTGTCCCTGTTTGCATAGCGCGCTAAGCCAGAGTTGACCAAGGGCGCCGCATCCAAGCACTGTTACTTTCATTGTTCCTCCTCACCTGCAACTGCGCCAGGTGCTAAGACGCTAAGTATAGCGCCATCAGCTAAGCTTCTCGTTATGCCTCGTTGCAGGTATTATGCAACGCAACAAAAATGAAGGGAGAAGAAAAGATGCCATCTTTCGATATTGTTTCTGAAGTTGATCTGCAGGAAGCGCGTAACGGCGTAGATAATGCTATTCGTGAAGTGGAGTCACGTTTCGATTTTCGTGGCGTTGAGGCGACCATTGAACTGAACGACGCGAACAAGACAATCAAAGTCCTGAGTGAGTCTGATTTCCAGGTCAACCAACTGCTGGATATCCTGCGCGCCAAGCTGCTCAAGCGCGGCATAGAAGGGACCTCACTTGATGTACCGGAAGATTTTGTTCACAGCGGCAAAACCTGGTTTGTGGAAGCGAAGCTGAAGCAGGGGATTGAAAGCGCGGTACAGAAAAAAATCGTTAAGCTTATCAAAGACAGCAAGCTGAAAGTGCAGGCGCAGATCCAGGGGGAAGAGATCCGCGTGACCGGAAAATCCCGTGATGACCTGCAATCCGTGATGGCGCTGGTGCGTGGCGGCGATCTCGGTCAGCCATTCCAGTTTAAAAACTTCCGCGATTAAGACAATTATGCCCGGCTAAACCGGGCATTTTTTCAGGCCTTCAGCGCCTGCTCTACCTCAAAGCGGTTAGTCACTTTGCTGTCAATTTTGACATACGCACTGCGCTCTTCCGGGACAATCAGCACTTCGCTCACGCCCTCTGTCGCTTCCAGACGCTGTTGTAACGCGTCACCGATTGCCACGTCATCGGGAATTTCTACCCGCAGGCTACTCACATAGCGCGGCTCTTTCATGGTGCTGGCAACAAACAGCCAGAGCATCGCCAGTAGCGCACCGGCGAGGAACACGGTCTGAGAATCAAAAAGGCCGTCCACCCAGCCGCCGAGGGACCCGCCGATCGCCACGCCGAGAAACTGGCTGGTGGAGTAAATGCCCATCGCGGTGCCTTTGTATCCTGCCGGAGACTCTTTGCTGATAAGCGACGGCAGCAGGGCTTCCATCAGATTAAACGCCAGGAAGAACAGCTGTACGCCTGCGATCAGCTCCCAGAAATGTGGGCCGGCGCCCCACAGCACAATCTCGGCAATCAACAGTAACGCCACGCAGCCCACGAAGACGCGTTTCATTTTGCGCTTCACTTCGGCGTAAATAATGAAGGGCACAACGGAGACAAACGAGATCAGCATTGTGACCAGATAAATTTTCCAGTGCTCTGCCGCCGGGAAACCTGCTGCGGCAAGTTGATCGGGCAGGGCGACAAAGGTGGACATCAGCAGAATGTGCAGGCACATAATGCCGAAGTTCAGCTTAAGCAGGCGCGGCTCGGCGATGACTTTGCTGAAGCAGCCTTTGACCATCCCGGATTCACGGTTCAGGACATGGTTTTTACTGTCCGGCACAACCCACAGCGTGAGTGCGATCCCGATGGTTGCCAGCACGGCTATCATCCAGAACAGGGCGTGCAGGCCGAGTGAATGGGTAATAATCGGCCCCAGCACCATGGCAATGGCAAACGTAACGCCGAAGCTGACGCCAATAAACGCCATGGCTTTGGTGCGGTTTTGCTCGCGGGTTAAATCTGACAGCAGCGCCATCACGGCGGCGGCAATCGCCCCGGAACCTTGCAGGGCGCGGCCAAGAATAATTCCCCAGATGGAGTGGGAGAGGGCAGCGATGATGCTGCCAAGTACAAACACCAGCAGCCCGCCGACAATCAGCGGTTTGCGACCCACGCGGTCGGAGAGCAGGCCAAAGGGGATCTGGAATATCGCCTGCGCCAGGCCGTAGATACCGATCGCCAGACCAATCAGCGCTTCGCTGGCACCCTGTAACGCCATGCCATATGTGGTCAGAACGGGCAGGACCATAAACATGCCAAGCATCCGCAGCGAGAAAACAGTCCCTAAACCCCAGGTCGCACGCAGTTCACCTGGCGTCATTTTATAATCGTTCATTACCACCTCTACCAAAAAGCAGGCCATAGTTTAGGCGGGGTGATAAGTGCGGTAAATAGGTGTTTGTTTAAGAGATATTACGAGGGTGGGATAAAAGCACCCCCGGATAAAAAATTACGCCTCGACGCGCAACCCGTAGCTTTTAAATTTCTCAAGAACAATGGCAATTTCATCGTCACTGAGTACCGGAACGGGATCCACGATCGCCAGCGTGGCCAGGTAGAGTTTTGCCAGCACCTCTACCTCCTGCGCCAGCCACAGTGCCTTCTCAAGATTTTCTTCGCAGGTGATCAGGCCGTGGTGCTGTAATAGCGTTGCTTTGCGATCGCGTAACGCGACCGCGACATGCTCTGACAGCGCGCGCGTCCCGAAGGTCGCGTAAGGCGCGCAGGGAATGGAGTTTCCCCCGGCGGCGGCAATCATATAGTGAATAGCAGGAATGGGGCGGTTGAGTATCGAGACGGCGGTACAGTTAACCGCATGGTTATGGACGACGGCGTTAGCATCCGGGCGGGTCTGATACACAACCTGATGAAAACGCCATTCGCTGGAGGGCAGTTTATCCTCTTCGTGTCGCCCCTGTGCATCGACATAGACGATACTCTCTTCGGTCAGATGCTCGTAGGGAATTCCGGTCGGCGTAATCAGCATACCGTCGCGATAGCGAACGCTGATATTCCCGGCGGTGCCCTGATTTAATCCCATGCGGGTCATCTCAAGGCAGGTGTCGATAATGTCTCTGGCTAATCGGGCTCGTTCCATTTTTTATTCTCCGGGTACAGTTTTATTTTTACTGGCGGGAACGTTTGACCAGCTTCATATCGACTTTCGCCGTCTCGTTGACCGCTTCGCCGTCGATGGCTCGCTGCATCAGTTCAAACGCTTTTTCCGCCCAGGTATCTTCATCCTGCTGCATGGACCAGACGCTGTTAGGCAGGAACCCCAGCATGGGGTGCTCATCGAAGGTGCCAATATTGATGTGTTGAGGCACGGTACCGGTACGCGTCCGCAGGGCTTCGATTGCCCCTTCCAGGACGGGTAACGATGAGGCGATAAACGCCTGCGGAACACCCTGGCTGTCGATAAGCGAATCCATCAGGGCATATCCCCCCTCCGGCGTATTGTCCGGCCCTTCGATGACCCACTCGCGATGGTGAATACCGGCTGTTTTCAGGGCCTGCAAATAGCCGTTCAGACGGTCCGTAATGCTGGGCAGTGCGGTATCGCCCACAAGGAACCAGAGCGGCGTTTTGCACTCTTCCAGCATATTGCGGGCCAGTTCATCCCCCCCAGCCTCGTTATGACTCTCTACCAGCGCGTTGTCAGTAAAGCCAAAATCCCGGTCAAGGAGCACCAGTGGCTTTTGGATCTGCCGCAAATGATGCTGCTGGTTTTCCAGCGTCGAGGGAACGATAAACAAGCCGTCCACGTTGCGCGCCATCAGGGCTTTGACCAGCTTGTTTTCGTAATCCACATCGTTGTAAGTACAGCTGATCATCAGCTGGTAGCCCGAACGGCGGCAGCGCAGTTCGAGTTTCTCGGCGAGCGTTGCAAAGAACACGTTCGAGATGTTGGGTACGATGAGTCCCAGCGTCTCGGTTTTGTTTAGCTTAAGACTGCGCGCCGAATGGTTGAGGGTATAGCCGAAGCGCTCGACGTGTTCATTAATTCGGGACTGTGTTTTCACACTGATCCGATACTGTTCGGCTTTCCCGCTCAGTACCAGCCGCACGGTGGTGACGGATAAATTCAGATCCTTCGCTATCTGTTCAACTGTTTTGGCCATCGCTACGCCTCAATCCTTAACGTACGTAAAAACTGCTGATAAAGCATACGCATCCTGCCATTACATTTCCTGCTGCATCAGGAGATTAAGCGCCTGTTGCTGGGTCCACAGCATCAGGTACGCCTCATATTTTTGCCGGTGAAAGGCCGCGGTTTCCGGCCGACGGGTGATGATATCGCCGGCTTTGACCATTTCCCGGGTGGCGTCGGTAAGCGTTGCCCATGCACCGCTCGCCACAGCGCCGCAAATGGCCGCGCCGAGAGTGACCGCATCTTCTTCGGCTAAAAGGTGAATATTGCAGCCTGTGGCATCGGCATACTCCCGCAGCCAGAGCCGGTTATGAGTAGCTCCACCACAAATGACAATGCGCGACAAGGTGTGCCCATGATGTTTCAGAGTATCCATAATGTGTCGTGTGCCGTAGGCAATGGCCTGTAGCGTAGCCAGATAGAGCCTCGCCAGCCCGCGCTCACCGGTCTCTAATGTCAGACCGACTACGCTGCCCCGGGCATCAGGACGCGAACGCGGCGAGCGGTTGCCGTGGTGATCGGCCAGAATGTGCAGGTTGCGGGTGGGATATTTTTCTTCCTGTTCAAGTGCGGCTACCCAGTCGTTGAGTAATGCCACCGGATGGCATTGCGCCGCTTCTGCTTTTGCAAACAGCTCTGCGCTGACTCCGTGCTCGCGCAACGTCCAGTCGACCAGCGCCCCGGCAGCACTTTGCCCGCCTTCCGTCAACCAGTAGCCCGGCAGCATGGCGCTCCAGTAAGGTCCCCAGACGCCGGGCGTATGGATCTCCGTCTGACTGGCAAGCATATGGCAGTTCGAGGTTCCGCTGATGAGCGCCAGCGTGCCTTCCGGGTGTGAGCCCGTCAGCGCCACGCCACCCGCGTGGGCATCGATCATGCCGCTTGCCACAACCACTTCTTCGGACAAACCCAGAGCTTGCGCTGCCTGCGGGCTAAGTTTCCCGACGCATTCAGCGACGTCCAGAATAGTGCCGGGAATTTTTGTCAGTAAGTTTTCCAGCCCCACCGCTCTGAGCAGCGATTCGCTGAACTGCGCCTTATGCGCAAGGTAGTTCCATTTGCAGGTGAGGGTGCACAGGCTGGCGACGTCCTGGCCCGTCGCTTTCCAGACCAGAAAATCGGCAAGGTCGTAAAAGCGCCAGGCCTGATTCCAGGTTTCAGGATGATGCCGCTGCAACCACAGCAGTTTTGGCAACTCCATCTCGATGCTGACCTCGCCGCCCACGTAGCACAGGGCCGGATCGCGTGTGGCATTGATGTGAACGGTTTCTTCGTGAGCACGATGATCCATCCACATAATGATGTCCTGCGATGCCGGACTGTCCGGGGAGACGCTCAGGCCGTTACCGTCAGCATCCAGCGCGACCAGCGAGCACGTGGCGTCGAAGCCAATCGAACGAATGGCGTCAGGTGAAATCCCAGAGGAGTCGACGGCTTCCCGCACCACCGCACAAACCTGCTGCCAGATTTCCACAGAGGATTGTTCCACGCGCGCATTGCTGGCGTGAAACTGCGAAATCGGACGGGTCGCGAAGCTCAAACGCTCGCCTTGCGCAGAGTAAAGCCCTGCACGAACGCTGGCTGAACCTACATCTACCCCGAGGAAATAGCCGTCACTCATCATGAACTTCCTTATTTTTTACCAAACGGATGCAGCAGTTTATCAATTTCAGGCGTGTTGATATTCTGCGCATTGACATATTTCACTGGAATATCAATTTCTTTGGCCACCGTCTGTCCGGAAATCACCGCGTTCAGCGCTTTTATGCCCTGATAACCAATCTGATAGGCGTCCTGCACCACGAAGCCCTGAATCACACCGTTTTTAAGGAAGTTAATGATGGCTTCGGTGCTGTCAAAACCGATGACTTTTACTTTGCCCTTCAGATTCTGGCTGTCGATAGCGTTCGCAACGCCCAGGGTTGAGCCTTCGTTGGTGGCATAAATACCGGCGATATCCGGGTTGGCCTGAACCATATCAATGGTTTTATCCATCGCTTTTTGCGGGTCGCCATCGCTGTATTGCACCGGCAGTACCTGAATATTCGGGTACTTCTCTTTCATCCGCTCGCTGAACCCTTCAGAGCGCTCAATGGCGGACGTCGTCCCGGCTACGTGAGCGATAATACCCACTTTCCCCTTCTGGCCTACCTGCTCCGCCAGCGCATCCGCAGCCTGTGCGCCCGCCTTACGGTTATTGGTGGCGACAAAGCTGGCCGGGATATCCGAGTTCACGCCCGAGTCGAAGGTCACCACTTTGATCCCCCGGCTGTTGGCGGTTTCGACCAGCGGGGCAAGGGCGTTTGCATCAAGTGCGGCCAGCAACAGGCCGTTTGGCTTTTGTGCCATGGTGTTTTCGACTAACTGGATCTGTTCGGCGATTTGCGTTTCATCGGCAGGGCCAACGTAGCTGGTTTTGTCACCCAACTCTTTTGCGGCAGCTTCCGTTCCCATTTTGACCGTCTGCCAGAATTCGTGCTGGTAACCTTTACTGACCACCGGCAGGTTTAAATCTTTTGCCAGCGCGCTGCTGGACAGGATGGCAACGAGTGACAGGGCGCTCAGGATATGGCTGGTTTTCATTATTTTGCTCCGTTGTAGGGTTGGCAGGGCTTGTTGTATCGAGAACCTAACGCATTCTTTTACGTAACGTGTCCAGGTAGACGGCGGCAACGACGACCACGCCCATCGCCACCATCTGCCAGAACTGGGACACGCCCATGAGATTGAGGCCGTTTTTCAGCACGCTCATAATGAACGCGCCTATGATGGTGCCGCCAATCGTGCCCACGCCGCCCATCAGACTGGTACCGCCGATCACTACCGCCGCGATGGCTTCCAGCTCATAACCCACGCCCACGGTTGGCTGGCCTGAGTTGAGACGAGAGGCGAGGATCACCCCGGCCACGCCGGTTAACAGGCCGCAGAAGGCGTAAACGAAAATTTTCACTCGCTGGACTTTGATCCCGGAAAGGTGTGCCGCCGTTTCATTGCTGCCGACAGCGTAGATATAGCGGCCCATCACCGTTTTCTTCAGGATCCACATGGCGATCAGTGCCACGATGACCAGGTAGAACACCGGATAAGGCAGAACGTCGAACAGGCGACCCTGTGCTAGCAGCTTGAACTGCGGGTAGTCAGAAAAATAAATCGCGCGGCCATCGGTCATCACCATATTGATGCCGCGTACCGACATCATTAAGCCGAGGGTGGCAATAAACGGTGGTATGGTCATTTTGGTGACCAGAAACGCGTTCACATAGCCGCAAAGTCCGCCTGCGAGCACGCCTGCCAGAATACAGACCGGCAACGGCATACCAAACCCGGCGGCGATGCCCACCGCAACCCCTGAGAACGCCACCACCGATCCAAGCGACAGGTCGATCCCGGCGGTAATAATCACAAAGGTCACGCCAATGGCCATGATGCCAATCACCGCCGTTTGCAGGGCGATAGTCATGATATTTTCAGTATTAAAGAAGAACGGAGAGCTGAAGCTGAAAAACAGAACCAGCAATACCAGGCTAAAAAGAGGCGCCAGACGCATCAGGAGCGCTTTATTTATTTTCATCGTATGACTTCCGCTTTGCGGCGATGGAACGGTAACGGACATGATTAATCCTCCAGCGTGGCGTATTGCATGATTTTTTCCTGGGTGGCGTGCTCAGCCGCTATTTCGCCGGCAATGCGGCCGCTGCGCATCACGAGTATGCGGTCGCACATTCCTAATACTTCCGGCAGTTCGGATGAAATCATGATGATCGATTTACCTTTAGCGACAAGGCGATTCATTAATTCGTAGATTTCCAGCTTGGCGCCAACGTCAATTCCCCGGGTTGGCTCATCAAAAATTAAAATATCGGTGTCTTTGCAGACCCAGCGGGCAATAATAATCTTCTGTTGATTACCGCCGCTTAAATTCAGTGCCGCCTGTTCCAGATGTGGCGTTTTTATTCGCAGCGTATCCACCAGTTTCTGGCTGGACTCCCGGCAGCGTTTTTCATCAACATTACCTGCGGCGCCAGCGTAGTCCGGGTAATTGCCGAGCATAATGTTCATCTCAACAGAAAGGCCGAGGGCGAGTCCCTCTTTTTTGCGGTCTTCTGTTAAATAGCTGATGCCTTTCTCAATGGCGTCAGCCACGTCTTTAATACGTGTGGGGGTGCCGTTCAGCGTCAGGGTGCCAGCGTCGATCGCATCGGCGCCAAACAGGGCCCGGCCCAGTTCAGTTCGGCCTGCGCCCATTAAGCCAGCGAGACCGAGGATCTCACCGCGCCAGAGGGTAAAGTTGATGTCATGCAGTACACCATTACGCGTCAGGCCGTTCACCTCCAGCACTTTTTCTCTGCGCTGATGCGGCGGGCGTTTTGGGTAGATGTTATCGAGATTGCGGCCAACCATCATGGCGATAAGCTCGCCGATCTGAACCGTTTCATAATCTACGGTGGCGATGTATTGTCCGTCGCGCATGACGGTCGCGCGATCGGCGATCAGCGCCAGCTCTTCCAGACGGTGCGAGATGTAGACAATCCCCGTGCCCTGAGCCTTGAGCATCCGCGTGACGTCAAACAAACTCTCGATTTCACTTTCGGTCAGCGCGGCGGTGGGTTCATCCATGATTAGCACTTTGGCATTGACCGAAATCGCTTTGGCAATTTCCACCATCTGCTGCTGGGCTACGGTTAATTCACTGACGCGGGCGTCCGGGGCGATTTTTAAATTCAGCGTGTGCAGTATTTTCTCAACCGCCTGTCGCTGGGCGCGTTTATCTAACTGCCAGCGACTATTTTTGCAGAATTCACGGCCAATAAAGATATTCTCTTCCACGGTTAAATCGGGGAAGAGATTAAATTCCTGATGGATAATCGTAATACCTGCATGCTGAGCACTTAGCGGATCGCTGAATGATACGGATTGCCCTTCAAAGCGAATTTCACCGGCATCAGGTTGGTAAACACCGGATAAAATTTTCATCAGCGTCGATTTGCCGGCACCGTTTTCACCTAAGAGGGCATGAACTTCGCCGCAGCGTAAATCGAAATCAACCTGATTCAGCGCCAGCACGCCGGGAAAGCGTTTGGTAATGCACGTCATCTGAATAAGAGTCTCTGACATTGCAAAATTCCTGTGTTGGAAAGGCAATGAATCACAAGCCACAGTGATTTAGTTAATAAGCTAACTCGACTTAGCTTTCGTCCTTAAAAGCTATTTTAGGGTTATAATTTAGCCAAATCATTTGTATTCAAATTGTGACGTCGTGCAAAGGTATTTTGTTATTTGATTGAATTTAAACGATATGTTTAGTTTTTGCTGAATCGTAATACCTGACACTGATCGAATTTTGACCTCTCATCGTGAAACTGCTCACAGATCCTGCACATTTATCTTGTCTCATTTTTAGTGTGAACCCTAAGCTAATTCGAGTTAGCAAATTTCACCACTTTCCGTTCACGGCGCTGCCTGGGCGCTTTTTCACGGCTATGCCCCTGAGACGGATAGGTTAACCAACGTGAGGAAGGGCTATGAAAACGATAAAAGCGTTACCCCGTATTGGCATTCGACCTGTTATTGATGGCCGCCGAATGGGCGTACGCGAGTCTCTGGAAGAGCAGACCATGAACATGGCGAAAGCCACGGCGGCGCTACTCAGTGAAAAATTACGCCACCCCTGCGGTACGCCCGTTGAGTGCGTAATTGCCGATAGCTGCATTGCCGGAATGGCGGAGGCCGCTGCTTGCGAAGAGAAGTTCAGCACGTGCCACGTTGGTCTGACGATCACCGTCACCCCCTGCTGGTGTTACGGGAGTGAAACCATTGATATGGATCCGCTGCGTCCGAAAGCGATCTGGGGCTTTAACGGCACCGAGCGTCCGGGGGCAGTATATCTCGCGGCGGCACTGGCGGCGCATAACCAGAAAGGGATCCCGGCGTTTTCCATATATGGCCACGATGTACAGGATGCGGGCGACGAGACCATCCCGGCAGACGTCGAAGAAAAATTGTTGCGCTTCGCCCGCGCGGGCCTGGCGGTCGCCAGCATGAAGGGGAAAAGTTATCTGTCGGTGGGCGGCGTCTCGATGGGGATTGCGGGCTCGATTGTCGATCACAACTTCTTTGAATCCTGGCTGGGGATGAAGGTGCAGGCGGTGGATATGACCGAACTGCGTCGCCGCATCGATCATAAGATTTACGACGAGCAAGAACTTGAGCTGGCTCTGGACTGGTCGCAAGCACATTTCCGTTTCGGCGAGGATAAAAACGCGGAGCAGTATCGTCGCAATGAACAGGAGAATGCCGCGATCCTGCGGGAGAGTCTGCTGATGGCGATGTGCATCCGCGACATGATGCAGGGTAACCCAAAACTCGCTGCGATGGGCCGCGTGGAGGAATCTCTGGGCTATAACGCCATCGCGTCCGGGTTCCAGGGACAGCGCCACTGGACGGATCAGTATCCAAATGGCGATACCGCAGAGGCGCTGCTGAACAGCTCCTTTGACTGGAACGGTATTCGCCAGCCGTTGGTGGTGGCGACGGAAAATGACAGCCTGAACGGGGTAGCAATGCTGTTTGGACATCTGATGACCGGTACAGCGCAAATCTTTGCCGACGTGCGCACCTACTGGTCGCCAGAGTCGGTTGAGCGTGTTACCGGCCAGAAACTCACTGGACGGGCTGAGCACGGCATTATTCATCTGATCAACTCCGGCTCAGCGGCACTGGACGGTACAGCGGAGCAGAAAGACGCCGAGGGGAAACCGACCCTGAAACCACACTGGGACATTACTGAGCAGGAAGCCAACGCGTGCCTGGCCGCAACCCACTGGTGTCCGGCGGTGCATGAATACTTTCGCGGGGGCGGTTTCTCATCAAACTTCCTCACCCGAGGTGGCGTGCCATTTACCATGACCCGCGTAAACCTCATCAAGGGGGTGGGCCCGGTATTACAGATAGCGGAAGGCTGGAGTGTTGAGCTGCCGGAACAAGTACATGACATTCTGAATAAGCGCACCGATTCAACCTGGCCCACCACCTGGTTTGCCCCACGTCTGACCGGTAAAGGCCCGTTCAGCGACGTCTATTCAGTGATGGCGAACTGGGGGGCTAACCACGGGGTGCTAACCGTCGGGCACGTCGGTGCTGATTTCATCACCCTGGCGTCCATGCTGCGCATTCCCGTGTGCATGCATAACGTACCGGAGGCGCTGATTTATCGGCCGACGGCCTGGGGCGCTCACGGTATGGATCCGGAAGGGCAGGATTACCGCGCCTGTGAAAATTACGGACCGTTATACAAACAATAAGCCGGTTTGCCAGCCTGCTCCGGCGGACTGGCAGCCTGTGGGGACCGCAATGAAAAAATGTTTTCTGGTTCTCGATTGTGGCGCGACGAACGTGCGCGCCATTGCGCTGGATCCTGAAGGTAATATTGTGGCGCGAGCCTCGGTGGCGAACGAAAGCGAAAGTGTCGCTGAAAATCCGGCCTGGCACCAGTGGTCGCTCGACGCCATCATGCAACGTTTTGCCGTCTGTTGTCAGAAAATCAGCGCAGTGCTGAGCAAGCATCAACTGTGCGGAATGATTGTGACGACCTTTGGCGTGGATGGCGCGCTGGTAGATGAGCGCGGAGAACTGCTTTACCCGATCATCAGCTGGAAATGTCCACGAACCGTGCCGGTGATGGAAGCGGTTGCCAGTTTATGCTCCCCGGCTGAACTACAGCAGATCACCGGCGTTGGGCAGTTTAGTTTCAACACGTTGTATAAGCTAGGCTGGCTTCAGGACAACCATCCCGATCTGTTACAGCGTGCTCACGCCTGGCTTTTTATCTCCTCGCTAATCAACCATCGCCTGACCGGAAAAATGACGACCGATCTCACGATGGCCGGTACCAGTCAGATGTTCGATCTGCATCAGCGGTGCTTCAGCGAAACGATCTTAAGCAAGATCGGCGTGCCTCATTCCCTTTTCCCGCCGCTGGTTTCCCCCGGAGAGATGATGGGTGAACTGCAGCCCGACGCTGCATCCAGACTCGGATTGCCTTGCGGTGTGCCGGTGATCTCCGCCGGGCACGATACGCAGTTTGCCCTTTTTGGCGCCGGTGCGGGAATTAATGAGCCGGTTCTCTCTTCGGGAACCTGGGAGATTTTAATGGCGCGCACCTCGCAGGTTGATACCGCTTTACTGGGGCAATACCCGGGCGCGACCTGCGAACTGGATAGCCGGACGGGGCTCTATAATCCGGGAATGCAATATCTGGCGTCTGGCGTACTGGAGTGGATCCGCGCGCTGTTCTGGTCGCCTGATGTCAACTGGGACACTATTCTGGCTCAGGCGGCGGCAATTCCGTACGGGGCGGATGGCGTCACGATGAATACCCAGTTGCTCGATTCTCCGCTCGCTGGCTGGCAGGGCGTTACGCTCACCACCACGCCAGCCCATTTTTACCGCGCAGCCCTGGAAGGACTTACGGTGCATCTGCAAGAAAAACTCCAGGCGCTGGAGGCGATCGCGCAATTTAAGGCGCGTGAACTCCTGCTGGTGGGGGGAGGTAGCCGCAATATGCTGTGGAATCAGCTCAAGTCCAATGCGCTTGGGATCCCGGTGAAGGTTCTTGAAGATGCAGATACGACCGTGCTGGGGGCGTCTTTGTACGGATGGTGGGGCGTCGGAGAAACGGCCAGCGCTGAGGCTGCTCGCGATCGGGTCCACTATCGTTACCGTTATTTCTATCCTGAGGAGCAAAGCCGTGCTTAAAACGATATCCCCACTGATTTCACCCGAGCTGCTGAAAACGCTGGCAGAGATGGGCCATGGTGACGAGATTATTTTTGCAGACGCTCACTTTCCCGCGCACAGCCTGGGGCCAAAGACGATCCGCGCAGATGGCCTGCTCATCAGCGATTTGCTGGCCGCGGTGATACCGCTGTTTGAACTCGATAGCTATGCGCCGCCGCTGGTGATGATGGCCCCTGTCGACGGGGATACGCTCGATATACAGGTAGAAGCACGCTATCGCAACGCACTCTTTGGTGAGGCGGAAGGGGAGGGGATTATGCGTATTGACCGTTATGCGTTTTATGCGCGGGCACAGAAAGCGTACGCCATTGTGGTGACAGGCGAGACAGCGAAATACGGCAATATACTGTTAAAGAAAGGGGTTACGCCGTACCAATAAAAAACGCCGGGTTAAACCCGGCGTTTTCACTTCAGTCTTCTTACCAGACGTACGTCAGCAGGCTTTGTGAATCTGGCACCATGAAGTCTACGGACATCATCACGGACAGGGAGGTGATGGCGACAATCGAGAACACAAACAGCTTGCGTGCCCAGACCTTGTCATCTTCCACTTTGTAACCGCGCAGAGCCATGCCGAGCCACCAGACGCTCACCGCAGCGGCCACCACCAGATATTTATATCCGGCGTAACCGCCCAGAGAGAGCATCAGCGTTGCCACGGCAAAAGCGATGATGTACAGCGTGATGTGGTTTTTGGCAACTGAGATGCCTTTCACGACCGGCAGAACCGGAATGTTCGCTGCCTGATAATCCTTAAAGCGGAAAATCGCGATGGCGTAGGAGTGCGGCATCTGCCACAGGCTAAAGATAGCCAGCAGGATCAGCGCACCGCTGTCGAACTCGTTCGTGACGGCGCAGTAGCCAATCACCGGCGGCGCAGCGCCGGAGAGAGAACCAATCAGCGTGCCGTAGACGGAGTGGCGTTTCATATACAGGCTGTAGACGCCTACATACACCACGAACCCCATCACCCCCAGCCAGCAGGCCAGCGGGTTAGCACCAAACCACAGCAGCATAAAGCCAGCAATACCCAGCAAGGTGGCGTACACCAGCGAGACGGAAGGAGCAATCAGGCCTTTAACCAGCACCCGATTTTTGGTCCTTTCCATCTTCTTGTCGATATCCATGTCGATGTAGTTGTTAAATACACAACCGGACGCAACCACCAGTGACACACCGACCAGCGTGTAGATAAAGAGGGTGTAATCAATGCTGCCTTTAGAGGCCAGCAGGAACCCTCCGATTACGGAGATCAGGTTGCCAAAGATGATGCCTGGTTTCGTGACTTGCAGGTATTGCTTAAACATACTCGCCGCTCTTAGTGAACCATCATGTTGTAGTTAAGGTTCCACATAATCCAGATGGAACCGACTACCAGGATAGCGATGATAATCACGGTAAAGATAAAGGCCGTCATGTTCCAGCCTTCATCGGACTTGGTGTTCATGTGCAGGAAGCAAACCAGATGCACCAGAATCTGAATCACCGCGGTCACCAGGATTGCGCCCAGGATAACCGGCTTAGATGCAGAACCGTTCATCACCATCCAGAACGGGATCACCGTCAGGATGATCGACAGGATGAAACCTGTCATGTAGGTTTTTACGCTGCCGTGGGAAGCGCCATGATCGTTAGAATGACTCATTACATCGCCCCCATCAGATAGACAACAGAGAACACACAGATCCATACCACGTCCAGGAAGTGCCAGAACAGGCTCAGGCACATGATACGGGTACGGTTAGTACTGGTCAGGCCGCGACGGGAGATCTGGAACATCAGCACTGCCATCCAGATCAGACCAGAGGTCACGTGCAGACCGTGGGTGCCGACCAGCGCGAAGAACGCTGACAGGAAGCCACTGCGATCCGGACCAAAGCCTTCCGCAATCAGGTGATGGAATTCATAGATTTCCATCCCGATAAAGCCAGCACCAAACAACCAGGTCAACGCCAGCCAGGAAACAACCTGGCTTTTGTTGTTTTTGTACATGGCGATAGCCGCCATGCCGTAGGTGATGGAGCTGAATAACAGCAGTGCGGTTTCAACCAGAACGAACGGCAGCTCAAAGATGTCCTTACCGGTCGGGCCGCCCGCTGTGCCGTTCACCAGAACGGCATAGGTTGCGAACAGACAGCAGAACAGGATGCAGTCGCTCATCAGGTAGATCCAGAAACCGAAGACTTTCGTCGGTCCTGTATCATGGTGCGCATGTTCATGCGCGTGGGCAGTCGAGTGCGCCAGAGTATCAGTTGCCATTTTTCAGCCCCGCTTTAGAAATCTCGTCAAAATGCTGGTTTTCCAGCTTTTCAACTTCACGGACTGGTACGTAGTAGTCCACGTCCTCGTCAAAGCTCTTCACAATCCAGCTGATTACGATGCCAGCGAAGCCAACAATCGCCATCCACCAGATGTGCCAGATCATTGCGAAACCAAATACCGTTGCGAAGGCGGCAATCACGATGCCCGCACCGCTGTTTTTCGGCATATGGATCTCTTCGTAATGTTCAGGTTGCTTGTACGCTTCACCTTTTTCTTTCATTTCCCAGAATGCGTCACGCTCATGAATGTGCGGCACTACGGCAAAGTTATAGAACGGAGGTGGAGAAGAGGTAGACCACTCCAGCGTACGGCCACCCCACGGGTCACCGGTCAGGTCGCGGTTCAGGTTACGGTCACGGATAGACACGTAGTACTGAATCAGCTGGCACAGGATACCGCAGGCAATCAGCGCGGCGCCGCCCGCTGCAATCATCAGCATCGGATGGAACTGCGGATCGATCTGCTGGCTCAGACGACGGGTCATCCCCATGAAGCCCAGCACGTACAGCGGCATAAACGCCACGAAGAAGCCGATGATCCAGAACCAGAACGCGCGTTTGCCCCATTTTTCGTTCAGGGTGAAACCGAACGCTTTTGGCCACCAGTAGGTCACACCTGCGAAGCAGCCGAAGACGACGCCGCCGATGATAACGTTATGGAAGTGCGCAATCAGGAACAGACTGTTGTGCAGGACAAAGTCAGCGCCCGGAACCGCCAGCAGCACGCCGGTCATCCCACCTACGGAGAAGGTCACGATGAAGCCGATGGTCCACAGCATCGCTGAGTGGAACTGGATACGGCCCTGGTACATGGTGAACAGCCAGTTGAAGATCTTAACCCCGGTCGGGATCGCGATAATCATAGTGGTAATACCGAAGAAGGCGTTTACGTTGGCGCCCGCACCCATGGTGAAGAAGTGGTGCAGCCAGACGATGAACGACAGGACGGTAATACACACGGTTGCCCACACCAGAGAGGTGTAACCAAACAGACGTTTACGCGAGAAGGTTGCCGCGATTTCGGAGAACACACCGAACACCGGCAGAACCAGGATGTACACTTCCGGGTGACCCCAGGCCCAAATCAGGTTGATGTACATCATCATGTTGCCACCCATATCATTCGTGAAGAAATGGGTACCCAGATAGCGATCCAGGGTCAGCAGCGCGATGGTGACGGTCAGAATTGGGAACGACGCGATAATCAGGACGTTGGCGCACAGAGATGCCCAGGTAAATACTGGCATCTTGAACATCGTCATACCTGGTGCACGCATCTTCAGGATGGTCACGAAGAAGTTAATACCGGTCAGGGTGGTACCGACACCGGAGAGCTGAAGCGCCCAAATCCAGTAGTCAACGCCCACGCCCGGACTGTACTCAATTCCCGAAAGTGGCGGGTAGGCCAGCCAGCCGGTCTGAGCAAATTCGCCCACACCCAGTGACAGGTTAACCAGGATAACGCCGACAACGGTGAACCAGAAGCTCAGGTTGTTCAGGAACGGGAACGCAACGTCGCGCGCGCCGATTTGCAGCGGAACGACAACGTTCATCAGACCGATTACCAGCGGCATCGCCACGAAGAAGATCATGATAACGCCGTGAGCGGTAAAGATCTGATCGTAGTGGTGCGGTGGCAGGAATCCGGCTTCGCCCGCAGACGCAAGCGCCTGCTGGCTACGCATCATGATTGCATCCGCAAAGCCACGAATTAACATGACGATACCGACGATGCAGTACATGATGCCGAGTTTTTTGTGGTCAACCGAAGTCAGCCACTCGTTCCACAGGTAGCTCCACTTACCGAAGTAAGTGATCAGGCCAACTAAGGCCGCGCCACCAATGATAATTGCAGCAATCGTAACCATGATAATGGGTTCATGGTACGGCACCGCATCCAATGTCAATTTTCCGAACATTTTCTTCCTCGGCCCCTTAGTGAGCGGTTTCCGCGTGGCTCATGTCCATGCCTTCCATACCCTGGTGCGTGTTGTGCTCGCCTTCAGGCTGGGTCATGTCCATGCTCATGCCGTGATCCATAAATTTGCCAATAACATCTTTGAACAGATTCGGTTTCACGTTAGAGAAGTACTCCACCTTGTTGTATTCGCTAGGTGCAGCCACTTTTTCGAACGCCGCCATGTCAGACATGGTGTTTGGAGACTGCTTCGCTTTTGCAACCCACTGGTCGAAAGTCGCGCGGTCTGGCGTAGCGATAGCTTTGAACTTCATACCCGAGAAGCCCGGGCCACTATAGCTGGCGGAGATACCGTCGTAGGTGCCTGCTTCATTCGCAATCAGATGCAGGTTAGTCTGCATACCGGCCATCGCGTAAATCTGGCTGCCCAGACGTGGGATGAAGAAGGAGTTCATTACGGAGTTGGAGGTCACTTTGAACTGAACCGGAGTGTTCGCCGGGAAGGCGATTTCATTCACGGTAGCAATGCCCTGTTCTGGATAGATGAAGAACCATTTCCAGTCCATGGAGACCACTTCAATGGTAATGGGTTTTTCATCGTGAACCAGCGGTTTGCTCGGCTCAAGTGCGTGAGTGGTTTTCCAGGTCAGTACAGCAAGGAACAGGATGATCAGAATAGGTACCGTCCAGACCACAGCTTCCACTTTATTGGAGTGTGACCAGTTAGGGCTATACTTCGCATCTTTATTGCTCGCACGATACTTCCAGGCGAAACCAACAGCCATCAAGATGGCAGGAATAACCACAATCAACATCAGGCCAAAAGCCGTCAGTATCAATGAACGTTGTTCCAGTCCAATCTGTCCTTTGGGGTCTAGTAGTGCAGAATCGCAGCCACTGAGTAATACAGTGCCTGCGAATAATGACAACCATCCCAAACTTTTATTGTATTTCCTGAGTCTCATTTAACGACCTCAATTCCACGGGAGTCTGGTGGCGTTTAAAGTGTGGGGGCATTTTACGGGAAGGTTACATTACTGTAAACATCATTAGCCCTGTGTCAGGAAGGTGTTACCGGGTTCTGCCGCACATGTCACAAGTGTTGCAAATTATGTCGCGTTTCCAGACGGAAGCCGCACGGAGTGGGCGTTATAACGAAAGGGTGTCCCAGCATACCGCAAAAGGGACAATTGGTATAACCATTGCGAAAAACACACAATTAGTTAACAATTAATTATCAATAAAAAGACAACTAAAAAACGAAAATTCAATGTTTCGAATGCTGAATCGTTTAATGAAAAATAGCGTAGCGAAATAAGCTCCAATAATTTCCGAATGCTATCCCGCACAAAACAACAAATATTTTTTTTGTCGATGGCGGTTATTTCACCGTTATAATTTCGGGCTGTTATTACAACGGGAAATAACCTTTCGCTTTTTACTTCATGTCATCTGCGTCTTTCGTAATGACATGAAATCCAGCATCCCACCCGTCAGGATCCCCGCCAGGGCGAGAAACACACCTGCATCAAGCAGAAGGGTTTCAAAAGGAAGTGACAAGTCGGTAGTCGCATTCATGATGAGCACCGTGAGCCACCCTACCAGGGCAAGACAACCTGCCATTAGCAGACGCAGGGCAAACCGATAGGCAGCGTGATATTCCGTGCGCGGCATGAAGTGTTCCGTCCGCTGGGTATATTCCAGCGTCTGGCGACAGACCAGCAGCAATAAAATCCCCGGCACGGCCGCCACCACCGAGAAGAGATAAAAGGTCGGCCAACCGTAGGCTTCAACAAACCAGCCCGCGACGGGGCCAACGTATACGCGCCCGACGGCGGAAAGGGCAGAGAGCAGCGCAAACTGGGTAGCGGAAAATGACTTATTGCACAGCGTCATCAGCAGGGCGACAAATGCCGCAGTGCCCATACCGCCGCACAGGTTCTCAAAGAATACCGTCGTCCCCATACTGATCATATTCTTGTCGGTGATCGACAGCAGCCAGTAACCGGCATTCGATGCGCCCTGAAGGATGCCAAATATCAGCAGAGCGCGGAACAGCGTCAGGCGCTGCATCAATACGCCGCCGTACAGCGCGCCGACAATCGTGGCAAACAGCCCCAGGGTTTTGTTCACCACGCCGACCTCGCCCGCATCAAACCCGACGCCGCGGATCAGGAAGGTAGTGGTCAGACTCATGGCGAAAGCGTCGCCAAGCTTATAAAGGACAATAAGCAGCAGGATCAGCCAGGCATTATTGCGACCAAAGAAGTCGCGCAGCGGTGCGGCGACGGCCTGCTCCAGCGAGCGTGGAACCGGGATCACATCGCTCGGTTCAGGCGCGAACAGGGTGGCAATAATGCAGGGGATCAGCAGTGCGGCCATCAGCCAGTACATGCCCTGCCAGCCGAGATAGCGGTCAGCAAGCCACAGTGCGAGTCCGCCGGAAACCAGCATACCCAGGCGGTAGCCGAGCACGCTGATTGCCGCACCGGCGCCACGCTCTTCCGCTGGCAGGACGTCCGTTTTCCACGCGTCAAAAACGATGTCCTGCGAGGCGGAGCAGAAGGCGATGACCACCGCAAGCGCGGCCATCCAGCGCAGCTGCGTTGACGGTTCAAGGAAACCCATTGCGGCAATGGCCAGCAACAGCAGCACCTGCGTCATCACTAACCAGCCGCGACGGCGCCCGAGGAACGGTGGGGTATAGCGATCCATCACTGGCGACCACAGGAACTTAAAGACGTAAGCCTGGCCGACGAGCGAGAAGAAACCAATGGTTTTAAGATCGATGTTCTCAACCGTCATCCACGCCTGTAACGTGCCGGAGGTGAGCGCAAGGGGTAAACCGGAGGCGAAACCCAGGATCAGCAGAATAGCTGATTTCGGTTGCTGGAAAATGCGTAAGTAGTGACTGGACATGTTCTTATGAACTGACCCGGTGAAGCACCGGGTCAGTCAGCAGGATTAACGTGCGTTCTGCTTGATGAAGTCGTGAATGCTGGTGTCCTGTGCCATGTCGGCAATGGTGTCAGTCAGCACGCTGTTAACCGCGTTAGCGATATTTTTGTTGGAGGCCTGGAATGCGCCTTCAACGGAATAGCTTGCACGGTAGTTTTTGTTCATCTTGTTGCCGTTCTTCGCGGTAGCGATGATGGAGATATCGGCTTTGGTCGCAATGTTGTAGCGAACGTTACCCTGGGAGACGTCAGCGTACAGGTTGTTCACGATGATTTGCAGATCAACCGCGCCGCTTGGGCCAATCATGTAGCCACGGGAGGTCATCTGTTTTTCCAGTACTTCCTGCAACAGGAAGCGCAGGTCGCGGGAAGCGGTCAGCGTAACCTGCTGGTTGTCGCGAGTCACTTTCGCCAGCGCCTGGTCCTGACGCTGATCGGCGCCATTAATGCTGACCGTCACGCCCATCAGGCTTGGATCCTGCTGAGGCAGGGTAATTTTTGGTGAAACGTCAATGGTCGTCGGCGGGGTTGCGCAACCGGCGAGCATAAAGAGTGCTACCAACGGAAAGAAGATTTTTTTTAACATTTTCGGGTTCTCAACGAATCGTAAGCAAAGAGAGAAAAATTGCCGCCATCATAACATCGCCAACGGCCAGGGGAAGTGGTCAACGCATGTAAATTCATCGCCTTGTCCGAAAACTGACCACCTTTCCGCTTTTCTCTGCCTGTAAGTGACAAAACGTATGAACCTCATAGTGAACTTCATCCGTTTGGATGAGAAAATCAGACGAAAGCTAAATATTTGTTGTCACGGTGTAATGGAACCGGTAAAAGCGGCTAATATTTAAAGGGATGGGTGACATCTTAGCGTTGTCGGAGGAGTGATTTCATGATGATACGTGAACAGATAGAAGAAAAATTAAGGGCAGCGTTCAACCCTGTGTTTCTCGAAGTTGTCGACGAAAGCTATCGTCATAACGTGCCGGCAGGTTCTGAAAGCCACTTCAAAGTGGTTCTGGTCAGCGATCGCTTCACGGGAGAACGTTTCCTGAACCGACACCGCTTGATCTACAGCACCTTGACGGAAGAACTCTCCACAACCGTACATGCGCTGGCGCTGCATACCTACACCATTAAGGAATGGGAAGGGCTGCAGGATACGGTATTCGCATCACCGCCTTGTAGGGGTGCAGGCACCATCGCCTGATAAATCGGATTTGCAACCGCCGGAGTTTTTCCAGTATGTTGCTTACAGATTTCGTCAAAACGGCCTTCGGGCCGTTTTGTTTTGTCTGAGTTTTGAGCGGATGGCGCGTTTTTAAGGCTAAAAATAGCCTTAAAGTGTGAAAAAAGCCGCAGCAACATGCTCCAACCGTTCTCGACTCACCTAAGTGATGCCGCTATAATGCCGCGTCTTATTGAATGTCTTCGGGATGATTCTGGCGACAGGGAATGTGAATCTGCACATAAGAGAGCATCCCGGTATAACAGACAGATTCAGAGTTGACCGAGCACTGTGATTTTTTTGAGGTAACAAGATGCAAGTTTCAGTTGAAACCACTCAAGGCCTTGGCCGCCGTGTAACGATTACTATCGCTGCTGACAGCATCGAAACTGCTGTGAAAAGCGAGCTGGTCAACGTAGCAAAAAAAGTACGTATTGACGGCTTCCGCAAGGGCAAAGTACCAATGAATGTTGTTGCTCAGCGTTATGGCGCTTCCGTGCGTCAGGATGTGCTGGGTGAACTGATGAGCCGCAACTTTATCGACGCGATCATCAAAGAAAAAATCAATCCAGCCGGCGCGCCAAACTACGTTCCAGGTGAATACAAGCAGGGCGAAGACTTCACCTATTCCGTAGAGTTCGAAGTGTACCCGGAAGTTGAGCTGAAAGGTCTGGAATCAATCGAAGTTGAAAAACCGATCGTTTCCGTGACTGACGAAGACGTTGACGGCATGCTGGATACCCTGCGTAAGCAGCAGGCGAACTGGAAAGAGAAAGAAGGCGCTGTTGACGCGGAAGACCGCGTAACCATCGACTTCACCGGTTCAGTAGACGGCGAAGAGTTCGAAGGCGGTAAAGCGTCTGATTTCGTACTGGCGATGGGTCAGGGTCGTATGATCCCAGGCTTCGAAGACGGTATCAAAGGCCACAAAGCAGGCGAAGAGTTCACCATCGACGTGACCTTCCCTGAAGAATACCACGCTGAAAACCTGAAAGGTAAAGCAGCGAAGTTCGTCATCAACCTGAAGAAAGTTGAAGAGCGCGAACTGCCAGAACTGACTGAAGAATTCATCAAGCGTTTCGGCGTGGAAGATGGTTCTGTTGCGGGTCTGCGTGCTGAAGTGCGTAAAAACATGGAGCGCGAGCTGAACGGCGCTGTACGTAACCGCGTGAAGTCTCAGGCGATTGAAGGTCTGGTGAAAGCGAACGACATCGACGTTCCTGCTGCCCTGATCGACAGCGAAATCGACGTTCTGCGCCGTCAGGCTGCACAGCGCTTCGGTGGCAACCAGCAGCAAGCGATGGAACTGCCACGCGAGCTGTTCGAAGAGCAAGCGAAACGTCGCGTTGTTGTTGGCCTGCTGCTGGGCGAAGTGATTCGTACCCACGAGCTGAAAGCTGACGAAGAGCGTGTGAAAGGCCTGATCGAAGAGATGGCTTCTGCATACGAAGATCCATCAGAAGTGATCGAGTTCTACGGTAAGAACAAAGAGCTGATGGACAACATGCGCAACGTTGCACTGGAAGAGCAGGCTGTTGAAGCGGTACTGGCGAAAGCGAAAGTAACCGAAAAAGAGACCTCTTTCACCGAACTGATGAACCAGCAGGCGTAATTTCGCCCCAACGGTTTAAAGTTTGAACAAAAAACCCGTTGCCCTCCGGCGACGGGTTTTTTTTATCACAGCTTTAGTCCTGGAAGGGTGCTAAAACGCCCTTTCAGTGTTAGCGTTACAACAAAACGTTGTTATGCTTGAAATAGGGCATGGCGACCCCCATTAGTATGTAATCACGATGATTGAGACTGGCTGATAATCCGTCCATAAGGTTACAATCAGTACAGCAGGTGTTTTCAATTTTGAACCAGGAGACGGAAATGTCATACAGTGGCGAACGAGATAACTTTGCACCCCATATGGCGCTGGTGCCAATGGTTATTGAACAGACCTCACGCGGTGAGCGATCTTTCGATATCTATTCCCGTCTGCTCAAGGAACGCGTTATCTTTCTGACCGGCCAGGTGGAAGACCATATGGCTAACCTGATCGTGGCGCAGATGCTGTTCCTGGAAGCGGAAAACCCGGAAAAAGACATTTACCTGTACATCAACTCGCCGGGCGGTGTGATTACGGCGGGCATGTCTATTTATGACACCATGCAATTCATCAAGCCGGATGTCAGCACCATCTGTATGGGACAGGCGGCGTCCATGGGGGCTTTCCTGTTAACCGCAGGGGCGAAAGGTAAGCGTTTCTGCCTGCCTAACTCCCGCGTGATGATTCACCAGCCGCTGGGTGGTTACCAGGGCCAGGCGACGGATATTGAAATCCACGCCCGAGAAATTCTGAAAGTAAAAGCGCGCATGAATGAACTTATGGCGCAGCATACGGGTCAACCACTCGAGCAGATCGAGCGCGATACCGAGCGCGATCGCTTCCTGTCTGCACCTGAGGCAGTTGAGTACGGCTTAGTCGACTCCATTTTGACCCATCGTAATTGATGCCCGCGACGCGAGTGTGCCGCTATACTAATTTAGGGCGGCACGTTGCCTGTAAGCAGCTTGCGTCTGAGTATGGCATTTGCGTCGTCATGTGCGGCACATAGAACTTAAAAAGAGGTTTGGACTCATGACAGATAAACGCAAAGATGGTTCGGGCAAACTGCTGTACTGCTCTTTTTGCGGCAAAAGCCAGCATGAAGTGCGTAAACTGATTGCCGGGCCGTCCGTGTATATCTGCGACGAATGCGTCGATTTATGTAACGACATCATTCGCGAAGAGATTAAAGAAGTCGCGCCGCACCGTGAGCGCAGCGCGTTACCAACGCCACACGAGATTCGCCACCACCTGGACGACTATGTCATTGGTCAGGAGCAGGCGAAAAAAGTGCTGGCGGTGGCGGTATACAACCACTACAAGCGTCTGCGTAACGGCGATACCAGCAATGGCGTGGAACTGGGCAAAAGTAACATTCTGCTGATCGGGCCTACGGGTTCCGGTAAAACGTTGCTGGCGGAAACGCTGGCGCGCCTGCTGGATGTTCCGTTCACCATGGCGGATGCCACCACCCTGACCGAAGCCGGTTATGTGGGCGAAGACGTTGAAAATATTATCCAGAAGCTGCTCCAGAAGTGCGATTACGACGTACAGAAAGCCCAGCGCGGGATCGTCTATATCGATGAGATTGACAAAATCTCCCGTAAATCAGACAACCCATCCATCACCCGTGACGTCTCGGGCGAAGGTGTGCAGCAGGCGCTCCTGAAGCTGATTGAAGGTACGGTTGCGGCTGTTCCACCGCAGGGTGGGCGTAAACATCCGCAGCAGGAATTCTTGCAGGTTGATACCTCCAAGATCCTGTTTATCTGTGGTGGTGCGTTTGCAGGCCTGGATAAAGTGATCTCTCACCGTGTGGAAACCGGCTCCGGCATTGGTTTTGGCGCAACGGTGAAAGCTACGTCTGAAAAACCAAACGAAGGCCAGCTGCTGGCGCAGGTTGAACCGGAAGATCTGATCAAATTTGGTTTGATTCCGGAATTTATCGGCCGTCTGCCGGTTGTGGCGACCCTGAACGAACTGAGCGAAGACGCGCTGATTCAGATCCTGAAAGAGCCGAAAAACGCGCTGACCAAGCAGTATCAGGCGCTGTTTAATCTGGAAGGCGTTGAGCTGGAATTCCGTGACGAAGCACTGGACGCGATTGCCAAGAAAGCGATGGCGCGTAAAACCGGTGCCCGTGGCCTGCGTTCTATCGTGGAAGCAGCATTGCTCGACACGATGTACGATCTTCCTTCTATGGAAGATGTCGAAAAAGTCGTGATCGACGAGTCCGTCATTGGTGGCCAGACCAAGCCGTTACTGATTTACGGTAAACCGGAAGCGCAGCAGGCATCTGGCGAATAATTCACCATTTCATACAATCAGTTAATCAAAAAGGGGGGATTTTATCTCCCCTTTACTTTTTCCGTATTCATGGCGTTGAATGTATGGGAAACATCCCCATATACTGGATTACATGTTAATGGTTGTGTGAAGCACAGTTACATGACCAGTTTACCTGGCGGACACTAAACTAAGAGAGAGCTCTATGAATCCTGAGCGTTCTGAACGCATTGAAATCCCCGTATTGCCGTTGCGCGATGTGGTGGTTTATCCGCACATGGTCATACCCTTATTTGTAGGGCGGGAAAAATCTATCCGTTGCCTCGAAGCCGCCATGGATCATGATAAAAAAATCATGTTGGTTGCGCAGAAGGAAGCATCAACGGATGAGCCGGGTGTAAACGATCTTTTCACCGTCGGGACCGTGGCCTCTATTTTGCAGATGCTGAAGCTGCCAGATGGCACCGTGAAGGTGCTGGTGGAAGGCTTACAGCGCGCGCGTATTACCACTCTGTCAGACGATGGCGAGCACTTCTCTGCGAAGGCAGAGTACCTTGATTCACCGGAACTTGATGAGCGCGAGCAGGAAGTGCTGGTACGCACCGCGATCAGCCAGTTTGAAGGCTACATCAAGCTGAACAAGAAAATCCCACCTGAAGTGCTGACGTCGCTGAACAGCATCGACGATCCTGCACGTCTGGCGGATACCATCGCTGCGCACATGCCGCTGAAGCTGGCTGACAAACAGTCCGTGCTGGAAATGTCCGACGTTAACGAACGTCTGGAATACCTGATGGCGATGATGGAGTCTGAGATCGATCTGCTTCAGGTTGAGAAGCGCATTCGCAACCGCGTCAAAAAGCAGATGGAAAAATCGCAGCGTGAGTACTATCTGAACGAGCAAATGAAAGCCATTCAGAAAGAGCTCGGCGAGATGGACGATGCGCCGGATGAAAACGAAGCGCTGAAGCGTAAGATCGACGCGGCGAAGATGCCGAAAGAGGCGAAAGAGAAAGCCGAAGCTGAGTTGCAGAAGCTGAAAATGATGTCTCCGATGTCGGCGGAAGCGACCGTTGTACGCGGCTACATTGAGTGGATGGTTCAGGTTCCATGGAATGCCCGCAGCAAGGTCAAAAAAGACCTGCGTCAGGCACAGGAAATCCTCGATACCGACCACTATGGCCTGGAACGTGTGAAAGACCGCATTCTTGAGTACCTCGCGGTACAGAGCCGTGTGAACAAAATCAAAGGTCCAATCTTGTGCCTGGTAGGGCCTCCAGGGGTGGGTAAAACCTCTCTGGGCCAGTCCATCGCCAAAGCGACCGGACGTAAGTACATCCGTATGGCGCTGGGCGGCGTGCGTGATGAAGCGGAAATCCGCGGTCACCGCCGTACCTATATCGGTTCTATGCCGGGCAAGCTGATCCAGAAGATGGCGAAAGTGGGCGTCAAAAACCCGCTGTTCCTCCTCGACGAGATCGACAAAATGTCTTCGGACATGCGTGGCGATCCGGCGTCGGCGCTGCTGGAAGTGCTTGATCCAGAGCAGAACGTGGCGTTCAGCGATCACTACCTGGAAGTCGATTACGACCTGAGCGATGTGATGTTCGTGGCGACGTCGAATTCCATGAACATTCCGGCGCCACTGCTGGACCGTATGGAAGTGATCCGTCTGTCCGGTTATACCGAAGACGAGAAGCTGAACATTGCTAAGCAGCACCTGCTGCCGAAGCAGATTGAGCGTAACGCGCTGAAAGCTAACGAGCTGACCGTTGAGGACAGCGCTATTGTCGGCATTATTCGTTACTACACCCGTGAAGCGGGCGTGCGTAGCCTTGAGCGTGAGATCTCTAAACTGTGCCGCAAGGCGGTTAAGCAGCTGCTGCTGGATAAGAGCCTGAAGCACATCGTGATTAACGGCGACAATCTGCATGCTTACCTCGGCGTTCAACGCTTCGACTATGGCCGTGCGGACAACGAAAACCGCGTTGGTCAGGTGACTGGACTGGCGTGGACGGAAGTGGGTGGCGATCTGCTGACCATTGAAACCGCCTGTGTACCGGGTAAAGGCAAGCTGACCTACACTGGCTCGCTCGGTGAAGTGATGCAGGAGTCCATCCAGGCAGCGTTGACCGTGGTGCGTGCGCGCGCGGAAAAACTGGGTATCAACCCGGATTTCTACGAAAAACGCGACATTCACGTTCATGTTCCGGAAGGGGCGACGCCGAAAGATGGCCCAAGCGCGGGTATTGCTATGTGTACGGCGCTGGTTTCCTGCCTGACGGGTAACCCGGTCCGTGCTGATGTGGCCATGACTGGTGAAATTACGCTGCGTGGTCAGGTACTGCCCATCGGCGGGTTAAAAGAAAAACTGCTGGCGGCACACCGTGGTGGGATCAAAACCGTATTGATTCCTTACGAGAATAAACGCGATCTGGAAGAGATTCCGGACAACGTTATTGCCGATTTGCAGATCCATCCGGTGAAACGCATTGAGGAAGTTCTGACTCTCGCATTGCAAAATGAACCGTCCGGAATGCAGGTTGTAACCGCAAAATAGTGACCTCGCGCAAAGAGCGCTAATAAAAACAAGGCTGGTAAGTCATTTCGTACTTGCCAGCCTTTTTTTGTATAGCTAATTTAGATTGCTGATTGGGTTAGCCATCAACAACGGGTGTTGTAAGGTCATAGCAGGACTGATATAACTGCTGCGCGGTCGCGCTGTGAAGGATTCAGGTGCGATATAAATTATAAAGAGAGGAAGAGAACAGTGAATAAATCTCAACTGATTGACAAAATTGCTGCGGGTGCTGATATTTCTAAAGCTGCAGCTGGACGTGCTTTAGATGCTTTAATTGCTTCTGTTACTGAATCTCTGCAAGCTGGGGACGACGTTGCACTGGTAGGCTTCGGTACTTTTGCGGTTAAAGAGCGTGCTGCCCGTACTGGCCGCAACCCGCAGACCGGTAAAGAGATCACCATTGCTGCCGCTAAAGTGCCGGGTTTCCGTGCAGGTAAGGCGCTGAAAGATGCAGTAAATTGATTGCTTTCCCGCTCCAGGGAAGCTGAAAAGTACAAGGGCGCATCGTTTGATGTGCCTTTTTTGTTTGTCCAGACCTGATTTGTGCGAGTTTATGCGAGTTGTGGGCTGACAATTGCCCTGTTTTCTTGTCACAATACGCCTTTACGCGCGACGGTCAGGATTTTCCGTCAGCGTCAGGTAACCAGTCACCTACAGCGGAGTGTTGTTACACCATGATGGACAGCTTACGCACGGCTGCTAACAGTCTCGTGCTCAAGATTATTTTCGGTATCATTATCGTGTCGTTCATATTGACCGGTGTGAGTAGTTACCTCATCGGCGGTGGCGCGAACTACGCCGCAAAAGTGAATGGCCAGGAAATTAGCCGTGGGCAGTTCGAGAACGCTTTTGCTGGTGAACGTAACCGCATGCAGCAACAGCTGGGCGACCAATACTCTGAACTTGCAGCCAACGAAGGCTATATGAAAAACCTGCGTCAGCAGACGCTGAACCGCCTTATCGACGAAGCGCTGCTGGACCAGTACGCGAAAAGCCTCGGTCTGGGCATCAGCGATGAGCAGGTTAAAAAAGCCATCTTCTCGACGCAGGCTTTCCAGTCTAATGGGAAGTTCGACAACGCGCGTTACAACAGCATTGTTAACCAGATGGGGATGACGGCTGACCAGTACGCACAGGCGCTGCGTAACCAGTTGACCACGCAACAGCTGATCAACGCGGTGGTGGGCACCGATTTCATGCTGAAAGGCGAAACTGAAGCGCTGGCGGCACTGGTGGCGCAGCAGCGCGTGGTGCGTGAAGCGACGATTGATGTCAATGCACTGGCGGCGAAACAGCAGGTTAGCGACGCTGAAGTTAATGCTTACTATGAGCAAAACAAGAACAACTTCATCTCTCCTGAACAGTTCCGCGTAAGCTATATCAAGCTGGATGCAGCCGCGATGCAGAAAAACGCGACTGACGCCGAGATCCAGTCTTATTACGACCAGCATCAGGATCAGTTCACTCAGCCGCAGCGTAACCGTTACAGCGTGATCCAGACCAAAACGGAAGCAGAAGCAAAAACCGTGCTGGACGAGCTGAACAAAGGCGCTGATTTCGCGACCGTGGCGAAAGCAAAATCCACCGACATTATTTCTGCCAAAAACGGTGGTGATATGGGCTGGCTGGAAGATTCCACTACCCCGGACGAGCTGAAAAATGCGGGTCTTAAAGAGAAAGGCCAACTGTCTGGTGTAATCAAATCCTCCGTTGGCTTCCTGGTGGCGCGTCTGGACGATGTCGTGGCGGCGAAAACCAAGCCGCTGGCTGACGTTCGTGATGATATCGCTGCGAAAGTGAAGCAGGAGAAAGCGCTGGACGCCTTCTATGCTCTGCAACAGAAAGTGAGCGATGCCGCAAGCAACGACAACGAATCACTGGCGGGCGCTGAGCAGGCTGCTGGCGTGAAAGCGGTTGAGACGGGCTGGTTCAGCCATGAAAATCTGCCGGAAGAACTGAACTTCAAACCGGTTTCAGATGCCATTTTCAATGGTGGTCTGGTAGGTGAGAACGGTACGCCGGGCAGCAACTCAGACATCATTACCGTTGACGGTGACCGTGCGTTCGTACTGCGCGTCAGCGAGCACAAAGCCGAGGCAGTGAAGCCCCTGGCGCAAGTGAAAGATCAGGTGGTGGCGCTGGTCAAACACAACAAAGCGGCACAGCAGGCAAAACTGGATGCAGAGAAAATTCTGGCCGATCTGAAAGCCGGTAAGAACGATGCACTGAAAGCGGCTGGCCTGAACTTTGGCGAAGCCAAAACGCTGAGCCGTACCGGTCAGGATCCTGTCAGCCAGGCGGCGTTTGGTCTGAGCCTGCCGGCGAAAGACAAACCTGTCTTTGGCACCACGACCGATATGCAGGGTAACGTGGTGATTCTGGCGCTGGATGAAGTCAAAGCCGGCACGCTGCCAGACGCGCAGAAGAAGGCCATGGTTCAGGGAATTACCCAGAATAATGCCCAGATTGCTTTCGAAGCGATGATGAGCAACCTGCGTAAAGAAGCCAAAATCAAGCTGGGTGATGTGGTGACCCAGGAGCAATAATTACGTACCTGCTCGCAGATTTTCGTAACGCTCTGCAAAAACTAAAGGCCGCTTTCGCGGCCTTTTCCATTTCTGCAATCTGCTGTTTGTCCCTGTTTTCTCGTACGGCTATCGTGGCGTGGCTGTCAACAAACAAGGAGAAAACAGCATGAAATGTGGAATCAAAGCACTGTTAATTACACTGGCTATTGCCACTTCCGGGATGAGTGCGGGCGCGCTGGCGGCGTCGCCCTCGGCTAAAGCGCAGGCTGCACAGACCAAAACAGACTCAGTTGCGCAGGCTTATACGCAATCAAAAGCGACTGATGCCGGTAAAAGTGCAGAGGATGACGGTACGCGAGTCAGCATCAATTCGGCATCGGCAGAAGAGCTCGCGCGCGTGATGAACGGTGTGGGACTTAAAAAAGCCCAGGCCATTGTTAGCTACCGCGAGGAGTACGGTCCTTTCAAAACCCTTGACGATCTCAAGCAGGTGCCGGGTATGGGCAGCGCGCTGGTTGAGCGCAATCTCGCACACCTGACGCTGTAATCGCGTAATCACTTGCACTGCGGCAAAAATTTGCCAGGATAAAGAGGTCATACCAGTTATGACCTCTGAACCTATAACAACGAAAGGCTATTGCGCTATGCAGACACAAATCAAAGTCCGTGGTTATCACCTCGATGTTTACCAGCACGTCAATAACGCCCGCTACCTTGAATTTCTTGAAGAGGCGCGCTGGGATGGCCTGGAGAACAGCGAAAGCTTCCAGTGGCTGACCGCACACAACATCGCGTTTGTGGTCGTCAACATCAACATTAACTACCGCCGCCCGGCTGTGCTGGGGGATGTGCTCACCGTGACCAGTGAGGTCCAACAACTGAATGGCAAAAGTGGTGTATTGAGCCAGGTCGTCACGCTTGAGCCAGAAGGGCAGGTAGTGGCCGATGCGCTGATCACCTTTGTCTGTATCGATCTCAAAACCCAGAAAGCGTTGCCGCTGGAAGGGGAGTTGCGTGAAAAGCTGGAGCTGATGATCGCGTAAGTAATATTCAGGAATGCCCGCGCTGTCGACTCCTGTTGTACGACAGCGCGGACAGTTAGCCCTTATTTCAGACCGGTCTTTTTCTGCATCGCGGCCATCACGCCCGCTTTATCCGCAAGATAATGATTCAGACCGTTCGCGCGCAGGTTACAGGCGGCACACTGCCCGCAGCCGTCCCCTTTAATGCCGTTGTAGCAGGTCAGGGTCTCGTTGCGAACGATATCCAGCTTGCCCCAGTAGTCGGCCAGCGCCCAGGTTTCGGCTTTATCCAGCCACATCAGCGGCGTTTCGAAGCGGGTCTCTTTTGCCATTCCCAGATCCACGGCGTGATTGAGCGCTTTCACGAATTCATCCCGGCAGTCCGGGTAGCCAGAGAAGTCGGTCTCACACACGCCCGTGATCACCGCTTCGGCTTTCACCTGGTAGGCATAGATTGCCGTCAGGGTCAGGAAGAGAATATTACGCCCAGGTACGAAGGTATTCGGAATGCCGCTGGCATCCGGTTCGTAATCAGGCACCGGAATGCTGTCGCGAGTGAGACTGCTGACGGCCAGTTCATTTAACAGCGTCACGTCCAGCACTTTATGAGCGCGGGCGCCCAGTTTGAGGGCCAGTTCACGAGCGACATCGATTTCAGCGCGATGACGCTGACCATAATCAAAAGTGACGCAATGCACTTCATCATACTGGTGAAGTGCCTGAATCAGGCAGGTTGTGGAATCTTGTCCTCCGCTGAACACGACGACGGCACGTTTCATAGATCATCTCGACAGTTACGGTAAAAGCGTCATGTTAACGCCTGGCTAAAGCGGCGACCAGCTTCTTCACGCGTTTGGTGGAGGAAGCCAGGCTTCGGTGAAGTCAAACCAGCCGCGAGTGTTAAGGCGTATGCCGTTGACCCCCGGAGGCGCGCTGATTTGATACTGGTAGTTAAAGAGCGGTGTCAGGACGGCTGTCTCCATTAATCGGCTGAAGATAGCCTGAAGTCCTGCGTGTCGGTCACGTTCGTCGGCCTGCGTCTGCACCGCATCCAGCGTGGCCTGCAAATGGGCGTATGCCGGTGCGCTCAGCAGATGCGGCCAGAGCGCATCGCAGCGGAGCCATTGCTCAAGGGTGTACGCTGGCGCTTCGCCAATCAGTCTGTCTCCCATCATGATGTCTGCATCGGCAAGCTGCTGGCAACCGTCCCACGTCTTGGCGTCGTGAAAGATGACGGTCAGTTCACACCCCTGTCGCGCAAGGTATGCTTTTAACTGACTGGCCATGGTGTGAAGCTCAACTGGCAGGTGGTAGACAAGCGTCAATGCCTCTGGCAGCACAACGTCGGTTAAATCAGGCCATTGGGGGATCGCCCAGCCGGGAAGCAGTTCCTCGGTAGGAGTGATGAGCCCTTCGTTCAGGGGAAGCGTATGCAGCAGCGTTGAGAGATGAATGATATTAATCAGCCGCTTTGCCTGAAGTTCGCTCAGACGCGGACTTTGTTTCAGCGTGAGGTAGCAGAAGCCCAGACTGGTGCTGTTACTCACCAGCCGCAGGCTGGCCAGCTCGTCGGCCTCACCAATGGCGATTTGCACCGGGTGGCGACAGCTGGTGCCCAGACTGTAGTCAAAAAGCTGGGGCGTGATCCAGTACTCGATAGCCTTAAGTAACGGATGACCAAGGTGATACTGCTCGTGGCTTTCCAGACGCACCAGTTCAGGCTCAAAAACGCTCAGCCGAAAGGGACCGCTGCCCACCACGGGGTAATCAGGATGCGCCAGACGGCTACAGTAGGTTGCCAGCCTGTGCGCCAGCCAATAGTCAGGTTGATGGAGAATAAACGTCAGGCTTTGCGGATGCGTGGTTTCGATACGTAAGACGCTGCGGAAAAGCGTGTCCATGCCGGGCTGCGATAGCAGCGCCGTCAGGCTTTGCCTGAGCTGTGCCGTCTCTATTTTATCGCCGTTATGCCAGTGCAGGGTGGAGCGAATGTAGAAATGCCAGCGCAGGCCGTCAGCGGAGATTTCCCAGTGATGCGCCAGATCGCCCGTGGGTTCACTGCTGGTACCATTAAAACGCGTCAAACCAGAGAATACCTGTCCCGCCAGATGCTGCTCCGCCCGGCCAGGGAGAAACCCCGGCTGAAGCGGCTCCAGCGAGCGATAGTAGGGAATACGCAGCGTCGGCGTATCGTTCTGCCATTGCCCGCCCATAAACGGATGCAGCAGCGATCGCAAATCTTCAGGCGCGAGCTGGGCCAGCTCCAGCGCGTTGTGCTGCTGTCCACTTTTCAGGGCCTCTTCCATCATCGTATTACGCAACGAATCCGGGGTGACGTGAAAGCGTAATTCCCCACGCTTTCCTCGTCCGGAGCGGGCGTGCCAGCTTAGCCAGCCCGCCTCCTGCGCCTGGCGCAGCAGGGTGCGTACATGTCGCTCGCTGCAAAAGCAGCGGCTGGCAAGTTCACTGATGGTCACCTGCTGCGTTGCGCCGGCGGAGGGGTGCCACAGACGCTGATACTGGTTAAGACGGTTAAGCTGGCGCATGAAAAACCCGGAACAATAATTATCATCTATTCACTATTACTTCCGTATATCTCACGTAATACTGATGCACAAGTTAACCGCATCACATTTCGGGAGTAATTATGGCTCGGCTCGCTGCATTTGATATGGACGGCACGCTGTTAATGCCGGATCACCGTTTAGGGGAGAAAACCCTGAACACACTTAAGCGCCTGCGCGAGCGTGAAGTCACCCTGACGTTTGCCACTGGTCGTCATGTTCTCGAGATGCGCCATCTACTGGGAACATTTGCCCTCGATGCGTTCCTGATCACCGGCAACGGGACGCGCATTCACTCCGTCGAGGGCGATGTGCTGCACCGTCAGGATCTGGATCCGGAAGTGGCGGACATCGTCCTGCACAGCACCTGGGATACGCAGGCCAGCGTGCATGTTTTTAACGATGAAGGCTGGTTTACCGGGCGTGAGATCCCGGCCTTGCTGCACGCTCACGTTTACAGTGGCTTTAAATATCAGCTCATCGATTTGCGCCGCATTCCGGCACACAAGGTAACCAAGATCTGCTTCTGCGGCGATCACGACGATCTCTGCCGCCTGCGTATTCAGCTTAACGAGGCGCTGGGCGACCGGGCGCACCTGACCTTCTCGGCAGTGGACTGTCTTGAAGTGCTGCCGGTGGGCTGTAACAAAGGATCTGCGCTGGCGGTGCTGAGCGATCGTCTGGGGCTGACGATGCAGGACTGTATGGCCTTTGGTGACGCCATGAACGACCACGAGATGCTGAGCAGCGTAGGCCGTGGTCTGATTATGGGGAACGCGATGCCGCAACTTATCGCCGCGCTCCCGCATTTACCGGTTATCGGACACTGTCGTAACGAAGCGGTGTCCCATTTTTTGACGCATTGGCTGGACAAAAATAACCTCCCATATTCCCCCGAATAGCGAGATCCTTCCAGCAAGCCAGACTAAAGCCTGGCTTTTTTTTATTTCACCAGATGCGAAATCTGCGCTTTCCACGGTTCAACATCGCCAATATTGGCCTGTACCCATTCTGCGTTATAATAGGTGTCCAGGTAGCGCTCCCCGCTGTCGCACAGCAGCGTGACGACAGAGCCGCTAAGGCCTTCTTCACGCATTCTCGCGGCCAGTTGTAGCGCCCCCCACATATTGGTGCCGGTAGAGGCCCCGACTTTACGGCCAAGCTGTGTCTCCAGCCAGTGCGCCGTCGCGACGCTGGCGGCGTCCGGCACGCGGAGCATCTCATCCACAACGTCCGGAATGAACGAGGGTTCGACGCGCGGGCGACCAATTCCTTCGATCTTGCTCCCCACAGGGCTGCGCAGGCTGGCATCGCGAGATTGCCAGTAATCAAGGAACACCGAGTTCTGAGGGTCAACCACCATCAGCTGCGTATCATAACCCTGACAGCGGATATAACGTCCGATGGTGGCGGAGGTTCCGCCCGTGCCCGCGCTCATGACAATGTAAGAGGGGACGGGATGTGGCTCGTGGGTCATCTGGCGGAAAATGCTGTCCGCAATGTTATTATTGCCGCGCCAGTCGGTGGCGCGTTCGGCGAAGGTGAACTGGTCCATATAGTGACCATTTAGTTCGCGGGCCAGCATTTCGGAGGCCGCATAGATTTCGCAGGCGCTTTCCACAAAGTGGCAGCGTCCGCCGTAAAATTCGATCTGTTCAACTTTACGTTTCGCCGTGCAGGAGGGCATCACAGCGATAAACGGCAGGCCCAGCAGGCGGGCAAAGTAGGCCTCTGAGACGGCAGTTGATCCGGACGACGATTCAATAATCGTGGTGCCTTCTTTAATCCAGCCGTTACATAAACCGTATAAAAAGAGTGAACGCGCCAGGCGATGCTTCAGGCTGCCGGTAGGATGGGTACTTTCATCCTTCAGGTAAAGCTGAATGCCGGGAAATCCAGGCAAAGGCAGGCGGATCAAATGGGTATCTGCCGAGCGCTGATAGTCGGCATTTATTTCGCTGATGGCATGTTTAACCCAGGTGCTATTCATCGTAGTTATCCGTTTGTCATTTTGTGCCCAGCATAGCGAAAAGCACAGAAAAAATTGTTGCTATCTGGCCTTTAAAATAGAATGTAAGGAGAATAATTTTCTCTGGGAGGTGGATATGCTAGATAAAATTGACCGCAAGCTGCTTTCTTTGCTGCAAAGCGACTGCACCCTCTCTTTGCAGGCGCTGGCAGATGCCGTTAATCTGACCACCACACCGTGCTGGAAGCGCCTCAAGAAGCTGGAAGACGATGGCATTCTGCTGGGACGTGTGGCGCTGCTGGACCCCGAAAAACTGGGGCTTGGACTGACCGCCTTCGTCCTGATAAAAACGCAGCATCACAGCAGCGAATGGTACAGCCGCTTCGTCACCCAGGTTTCCGACATGCCCGAGGTGCTCGGCTTCTGGCGCATGGCGGGGGAATACGACTATCTGATGCGCGTTCAGGTGGCAGACATGAAGCGCTACGATGATTTTTACAAGCGGCTGGTCAATAGCGTACCGGGCTTGTCCGATGTCACCTCCAGTTTCGCCATGGAACAGATTAAATACACCACAGCGTTACCCATTGAATAACTTCATAAAATATCTTCAGGAAAAGACCGCGTGCGATTATTTGCCCAATTAAGCTGGTACTTTCGTCGGGAGTGGCAACGCTACCTCGGCGCGGTGGCCCTGCTTATTATCATTGCCATTTTGCAACTGATCCCGCCCAAAGTGGTGGGATACGTCGTGGATGGTGTTACGGAACAACATTACACCGCCGCACGGGTGATGATGTGGGTCGGTACGCTGGTGTTGACGGCCGTGGTGGTTTACCTGCTGCGTTATGTCTGGCGCGTGCTGCTGTTCGGCGCGTCCTATCAGCTTGCCGTTGAGCTGCGCGAGGACTTTTACCGCCAGCTGAGCCGCCAGCACCCTGAGTTTTATCTGCGTCACCGTACCGGGGATCTCATCGCCCGCGCCACTAACGATGTGGACCGTGTGGTGTTTGCCGCCGGTGAAGGGGTGTTAACGCTGGTGGATTCCCTGGTGATGGGCTGTGCGGTACTGATTGTGATGTCTACGCAAATTAGCTGGGAGCTCACGCTGCTGGCGTTGCTGCCGATGCCGCTGATGGCGCTGGCGATTAACCGCTACGGCGAGCAGCTCCATGAACGCTTTAAGCTGGCGCAGGCGGCGTTCTCGTCGTTAAACGATCGCACCCAGGAGAGCATGACCAGCATCCGCATGATCAAAGCGTTTGGTCTGGAAGACAGGCAGTCCGCGCTGTTTGCGGCCGACGCCGCCGATACCGGTGCGAAAAACATGCGCGTGGCGCGTATAGACGCCCGCTTTGATCCGACAATCTATATTGCGATTGGCATGGCGAACCTGCTGGCGGTGGGCGGCGGCAGCTGGATGGTGGTGCGAGGCACCATGACCCTCGGGCAGTTAACCAGCTTTGCGATGTACCTCGGGCTGATGATTTGGCCGATGCTGGCGCTGGCCTGGATGTTTAACATCGTTGAACGTGGGAGCGCCGCCTACAGCCGTATCCGCGCCATGCTGGCGGAAGTGCCGGTAGTGAACGATGGCAGCGAGCCGGTACCGGAAGGTCCGGGTGTTCTGAAGGCTGATATCCGCGTCTTTATCTACCCGCAAACGGAACATCCGGTGCTTGAAAACGTCAGTTTCACGCTGCGTCCTGGTCAGATGCTGGGCATCTGCGGCCCGACGGGCTCCGGTAAAAGCACCATTCTGTCACTGATTCAGCGCCATTTTGACGTGAGCGAAGGCGATATCCGTTTCCATGACGTCCCCCTGCCACGTCTGCTGCTGGATGACTGGCGCAGCCGCCTGGCGGTCGTCAGCCAGACGCCGTTTTTGTTTTCAGACACCATAGCCAACAATATCGCGCTCGGGTGCCCGACGGCGACACAGGACCAGATCGAGCATGTGGCGCGCTTAGCCAGCGTCCATGAGGATATTCTGCGCCTGCCGCAGGGCTACGACACAGAAGTGGGTGAGCGGGGCGTTATGCTCTCCGGTGGACAAAAACAGCGTATCTCTATTGCCCGCGCGCTGCTGCTGGACGCTGAGATCCTGATTCTGGATGATGCGCTGTCCGCGGTTGACGGGCGTACCGAGCATCAAATTCTGCATAACCTTCGCCAGTGGGGGGAGGGGCGCACGGTCATCATCAGCGCGCACCGTCTGTCGGCCCTTACCGAAGCCAGTGAAATTCTGGTGCTTCAGCACGGGCATATTGCCCAACGTGGTCAGCATGAACAGCTCGCCGGGCAGGCCGGCTGGTATCGGGATATGTACCGCTATCAACAGCTTGAAGCTGCGCTGGATGAGGAGGTCACCGATGCGTAAGTTTGGACAGATGTGGCCGACGTTAAAACGGCTGCTCGCCTATGGCTCACCGTGGCGCAAACCGCTTTCCATCGCCGTGCTGTTACTGTGGATCGCCGCGATTGCGGAGGTGACCGGTCCGCTGCTTATCAGCTATTTTATCGATAACATGGTGGCGAAAAGCTATCTGCCGCTGGGGCTGGTGGCGGGGCTGGGTGTGGCGTATGTCGGGCTACAGCTGACGGCGGCGGGGCTGCACTATGCGCAGTCGCTGCTGTTTAACCGGGCCGCCGTGGGCGTGGTCCAGCAGCTACGCACGGATGTGATGGATGCCGCGCTGCGCCAGCCGCTGAGCGAGTTTGATACCCAGCCGGTCGGGCAGGTTATTTCGCGCGTCACCAATGACACCGAGGTGATCCGCGACCTTTATGTGACCGTTGTCGCAACGGTTCTGCGCAGTGCCGCATTGATTGGCGCGATGCTGGTGGCGATGTTCAGTCTGGACTGGCGGATGGCGCTGGTGGCGATCGCTATTTTCCCGGCGGTGCTGATTGTGATGGTAATTTACCAGCGCTACAGCACGCCGATTGTTCGTCGCGTGCGCGCTTACCTTGCAGACATCAATGATGGCTTCAACGAAGTGATCAACGGCATGAGCGTTATCCAGCAGTTTCGCCAGCAGGCGCGTTTTGGCGAGCGGATGGGAGAAGCCAGCCGTTCGCACTATATGGCGCGGATGCAGACGTTACGTCTGGACGGCTTCCTGTTACGCCCGCTGCTGAGCCTCTTCTCTGCGCTGGTGCTGTGCGGGATGTTGATGCTGTTTGGCCTGACGACGCGTGGAACCATTGAGGTGGGAGTGCTGTACGCGTTTATCAGTTACCTTGGCCGTCTTAACGAACCGCTGATTGAACTCACTACGCAGCAATCGATGCTGCAACAGGCGGTAGTCGCGGGTGAGCGTGTGTTTGAGCTGATGGACAGGCCGCGTCAGACCTATGGCGATGATGAACGTCCGCTGGAAAGTGGATCCATAGCGTTTGATCATGTCTCGTTTGCCTACCGCGACGATCAGCTTGTCTTGCAGGATATCAACCTCGAGGTACCGTCGCGCGGTTTTGTCGCACTGGTTGGGCATACCGGCAGCGGCAAAAGCACGCTCGCCAGTTTGCTGATGGGCTACTATCCGTTGACGCAGGGGGAGATCCGTCTGGATGGACGGCCTCTTTCCGCGCTTAGCCACAACGCGTTGCGTAAAGGCGTCGCGATGGTGCAGCAGGATCCGGTAGTGCTGGCGGATACCTTTTATGCCAACGTGACGCTGGGACGATCTTTCACGCCTGAGCAGGTATGGGAGGTGCTGGAAACGGTGCAGCTGGCAGATCTGGCGCGCGGGTTAAGCGAGGGGATCAATACCCGGCTGGGCGAGCAGGGCAATAATCTCTCTGTCGGGCAAAAGCAGCTCCTGGCGCTGGCGCGCGTGCTGATTGAGACGCCGCAGGTGTTGATTCTGGATGAAGCGACCGCAAGCATCGACTCCGGTACCGAACAGGCGATCCAGCTGGCGCTGGCTGCCGTGCGGGATCGCACTACGCTGGTGGTGATCGCTCACCGCCTCTCAACGATCGTCGATGCCGATACCATTCTGGTGCTGCACCGTGGCCAGGCCGTTGAACGGGGTACGCACAAAGCGCTGCTCGAGGCGAAAGGACGCTACTGGCAGATGTATCAGTTGCAGCTGGCAGGCGACGAGCTGGCCGCCAGCGTGCGCGAGGAGGAGTCGCTCAGCGCCTGATGCACCATAACAAGGCAATGCGCTAACAGTCTTAACCGTTGGTGCAAAACTGAAACGCACCCTGCACTGCCATGGTGCGTTTTTTTTCTCCCCTTCGCGGCGCATGCGCGCCGCGGCGCTTTCCTCCTCACATTTCACTTCTGGCACACCCTTTGCAATATCCCTCTCGTGTTAGCTGCGGCCATTACCGAATTCTGACTGGAGGGGATATATGAAGCTGGTTACGGTGGTAATCAAACCATTCAAACTCGAAGACGTGCGTGAAGCGCTGTCTTCCATGGGTATTCAGGGACTGACTGTCACCGAAGTGAAAGGCTTTGGGCGTCAGAAAGGTCATGCCGAGCTTTATCGCGGGGCGGAATACAGCGTTAACTTCCTGCCAAAAGTGAAGATTGATGTGGCGATTGCCGACGATCAGCTTGATGAGGTGATTGATGTCGTCAGCAAAGCGGCCTACACCGGAAAAATTGGCGACGGCAAAATTTTCGTTGCCGAACTACAGCGCGTCATTCGCATCCGTACCGGCGAATCTGACGAAGCGGCGTTGTAAGTAACTCCTGGCACACAGTGATAGGGATCGAGAAAATGATGAAAGCAACAATGAAAACAGGTCTGGGTTCGCTGGCACTGCTGCCGGGCCTGGCAATGGCTGCACCTGCTGTGGCAGACAAAGCCGATAATGCCTTTATGATGATTTGCACCGCGCTGGTGCTGTTCATGACGATTCCGGGGATCGCGCTGTTTTACGGCGGCCTGATCCGCGGCAAGAACGTACTCTCCATGCTGACGCAGGTTGCCGTCACGTTCGCGCTGGTGTGCGTGCTGTGGGTGGTTTACGGTTACTCGCTGGCCTTCGGGGAGGGCAACGCCTTCTTCGGCAACGTTAACTGGGCGATGCTGAAAAATATCGAACTGACCGCGGTAATGGGCAGCTTCTATCAGTATATTCATGTCGCGTTCCAGGGCTCATTCGCGTGCATCACCGTGGGGCTGATTGTGGGCGCGCTGGCTGAGCGTATCCGCTTCTCTGCGGTACTGATTTTCGTGGTGGTCTGGCTGACGCTCTCCTATGTCCCGATTGCGCATATGGTCTGGGGCGGTGGTCTGTTGGCTTCCCATGGCGCTCTGGACTTTGCGGGCGGCACCGTTGTTCACATCAACGCCGCCGTAGCCGGCCTGGTAGGCGCATACCTGATTGGCAAGCGCGTGGGCTTTGGGAAAGAAGCATTTAAGCCGCACAACCTGCCGATGGTCTTTACCGGCACCGCCATCCTCTACTTTGGCTGGTTCGGCTTCAACGCAGGTTCAGCCAGCGCCGCTAACGAAATCGCCGCGCTGGCCTTCGTGAATACCGTGGTGGCAACTGCCGGGGCCATCCTCTCATGGGTATTTGGCGAGTGGGCCGTTCGCGGCAAGCCATCCCTGCTGGGTGCCTGTTCTGGGGCGATTGCCGGTCTGGTAGGTATTACGCCAGCATGCGGTTACGTGGGCGTGGGCGGCGCATTGCTGATCGGTATCGTCGCGGGTCTGGCGGGGCTGTGGGGCGTTACCGCACTGAAACGTATTCTGCGCGTTGACGATCCGTGTGATGTATTCGGCGTACACGGTGTGTGCGGCATTATCGGCTGTATCATGACCGGTATCTTTGCTGCACAATCTTTGGGCGGCGTGGGTTATGCTGAAGGCGTGACCATGATGCATCAGGTGCTGGTCCAGCTTGAAAGTATCGCGATTACGGTTGTCTGGTCGGGCGTTGTGGCCTTTATCGGCTACAAGCTGGCCGATATGACCGTGGGGCTGCGCGTACCGGAAGAGCAGGAGCGCGAAGGTCTGGACGTCAACAGCCACGGCGAGAATGCGTACAACGCATAATTTGAGTGCCTTGCCGGGTGGTGGCTTCGCCTTACCCGGCCTGAAAAAGTGAAATTTGCAGGCCCGGTAAGCGTAGCGACCGGGCTTTTTACCTCACCCGCGATTACGCATCACACCTTCCTGCACGGTAGAAGCCACCAGCACGCCATCCTGAGTGTAAAACTCCCCGCGTACAAAGCCGCGCGCGCTGGACGCAGAGGTACTTTCCACGCTGTAAAGCAGCCATTCATTCATATCGAATGGACGGTGGAACCACATGGAATGGTCAATTGTGGCGACCTGCATCCCTTTTTCCAGGAATCCCACGCCGTGCGGCTGTAGCGCAACCGGCAGGAAGTTGAAATCCGACGCATAACCCAGCAGATACTGATGCACGCGCAAGTCTGCCGGTACGCTGCCGTTGGCGCGGATCCACACCTGGCGGGTGGGCTCAGCAGTATGCCCCTTCATTGGGTTATGAAATTCGACCGGGCGGATCTCCAGCGGTTTATCGCACAGAAACTTCTCTTTTACCTGCGGCGGCAGCAGATGTGCGAGTGCGCGGGCAATTTCGGTTTCCGATTTCAGATCGTCCGGCGATGGGGCAGACGGCATCTGTTTTTGATGCTCATAGCCCGGCTCTGGCGCCTGGAAGGAGGCGGTCATGTAGAAGATGGGTTTCCCATGCTGGATGGCCGCCACACGGCGAGCGCTGAAGCTTTGGCCGTCACGCAGAACTTCCACGTCGTACACAATCGGTTTAGCGCTGTCACCGGGGCGTAAAAAGTAGCTGTGGAATGAGTGCACCAGACGGTCTGCCGGAACGGTCTCCTTAGCGGCATATAGCGCTTGCCCCACGACCTGGCCCCCAAAAACCTGGCGTAAGCCTAAATCTTCGCTCTGTCCGCGAAAAAGCCCTTCTTCTATTTTTTCCAGGTTCAGCAATGTCAGCAGATTGTTCAGTGCCTGACTCATAGTGGTCCTCAATAAACGCCGTGGCGAAAGATATGCTGAGTATAACGCAGAAACGATAGTGGTCCGATGGGTAGAATTATCTTAATACCTGGGCAAAATTAGGCATAAATCCGTGATTTGTGCCACACTTGTTTACGTTATGTGAATAAAAACGACATCGGATGGGATCGATCCCGCCGGTGCATTGATGATAAGGAGACTTCAATGAAACTCGTGCCTATGTTAAGCGGTGTTGCAATGGCGGTGGCGTTGTCCGCCTGTGCGGATAAGAGTGCCGATGTAGCGGTACCAACGGCGACCCCAAACGGGATTAACACCCTTTCACAGCAAGCTATTCGACAGCCTAACGTGTCCGGTACCATCTGGATCAAACAGAAAGTCGCTCTGCCGCCGGACGCGGTTTTAACGGTCACGTTATCCGATGCGTCTCTGGCGGATGCACCGTCTAAAGTCCTTGCACAGCGTGCAGTTCGTACAGAGGGTAAACAGGCGCCGTTCAGCTTCGTGCTGCCGTACAACCCGTCTGACGTTCAGCCTAACGCGCGTATCCTCCTGAGCGCGGCGGTAACGATCAACGATAAGCTGGTCTTTATCACCGATACCGTGCAGGAAGCGGTCAACAAAGGGGGCACCAAAATCGACCTGACCCTGGTCCCGGTGCAGCAGACTGAAGTGCCTGTGGCAACGCAGACCAATCAGCCGACCTTGCCTACACCGCCAACACAGTTGTAACTTTCTTTCGCCCTCTTCATCTTGACGGGAGAGGGCGTCAGTATTCCCAGCGATACTTCTGCATATCTATCTGTCCCGTCCCGGACACCTGCACCCCTTCTGAGAGTAATGCCTGACGCTGGCGCTGCAAGTCTGGCCCGGTGAGGGAAATGGCACCATGGCGATTAACGACCCGGTGCCATGGTAACGTACTTCCCTCCGGAAGCCTTCTTAGCACGCCGCCAACCTGACGCGCTGCGCGCGGAGAGCCCGCCAGTCGGGCGACTTCCCCATAGGTCGTAACACAGCCTTCCGGAATCGAGGCCACGATTTGCCACACTCGCTGTGGGAAAGAGTCGTGTTCGTCCATTGTTTCTCCAGCGGGAATTCAGCGAAGGGTAATGTTATACGAAGATAAAGAAGATTGTCGGGTCAGTTTGCGCAATAATCCAGCATCCAGTTGCCAGCGGCTTGCAATTGAGGTGCTCCACAGGGATAATGCGCCAGCGCGTTGGTTATCAACGCTCTCAATGGGGGCTCTGTTGGTTCTCCCGCAACGCTACTCTGTTCACCAGGTCAGGTCCGGAAGGAAGCAGCCAGGGCAGACGACGTGGGTGCCGGGATGTAGCTGGCAGGGCCCCCACCCATTTGTGCTAAGTGCATGATATCCATCATGTAACCCTCTGTTTTCGTGCATTGAAACGGCGGTGATACAACTTTCATGTATCACTTAGGACGCTAATCAATGTCGCATCTGATGCTTTCCCGTCACGGGATCTGGTACTACCGTAGGGTCTACCTGACACCTCGGAAACGCCGTGAAATTCGTATTTCTCTTCGCACACGTTCCAAGCGTGAAGCTTTGCTCCGTGTGGAGAAATATCTCACCTCACAACCTTTCCACTGCGTTCCGCAGTCCATCCCGGCACACACTGCAACCCCGTCTGCTTCCTTCCAACAACCACATCAGAAAAAGCCTTTCAAGAGCCTGAAGAGCGAGCTTGATAAGTACACCAAGGCTAAAACAGGAGAGGTTGGTGAACGGGAAATACTGACGATCAATAGGTGCGTAAATGCATATCTGAATTCTACAAAAGAGCCTTTCAGCAAACGAAGCGCGGCGGCGTTTGTTGATGGCCTTGAAGGTTCAGCATCCACCAGAAACCGTTACATCAAAAAGAACTCGGCGTTTTTCAAATGGCTTGCAACTCGCACGGATGATGAGATTCGAAACCCATTTGAGGGGATGGGGGTTAAGGAAATAACCGCACCAATGGATCGCCGTCCAGCATACACGCTCAACGATCTGAAACGATTGCACATTGCTTTACATGGCGTGAAGGATTGGAAACGGTGGATCATTCTGATTGGTCGCTATTCGGGGATGAGGCAGAATGAGATCTGCCAGCTTTACCACAATGACGTGATGAAAGTTGACGGAGTTTGGTGCTTCCGTGTTGATAACTTGAATCCGAATCAGACGCTTAAAACGGACAGTTCGCGCCGATTCGTTCCGATCAATTCGCAACTGCTGACACTTGGTCTACTTGATTTTATCAAAGAAAGAAAAGGCCATCTGTTCCCTGAGCTAACATTGCATCTTGGGAGCTATGGTCACTATTTCAGCCGTTGGTTTACGAGGTTCAGAGGCAAGCATAGCCTGCCTGAATATCATTCACTGCGCCACTATGCCGCCACAACATTTAAACAGAATGGCTTCCCTGAACAGTTCGCTTCGCAGGTGCTCGGACACTCGAACGCAACGATCACGTACAACCGATACGGGAAGGGGATTGCTGTCAGGACGCTCGTCGAGTTAATTGAGGTACTCTAAAGTTATCTGGATAAGCAAATTCACGCTGGTTCCAAAGGGGATAAATACGCTTCGAAAATCTTGAGTGCCAATCATAACCCCTTTAAATATAGAGGTTTTGTGATCCGTGTTGTTTTAGCGAGGTTTCCAAAAGTGATAGTCTGGAAATCATGCTAATGCACTATTGATGGGGGTAGGATAATTATGCCAACTCGTAGAATCGCTTATGCATACTACGATCCTGATTGGATTAAAGGCGAGCATACGCTTCTCGCCCTCAAAAGGAATACTGTCGAGCCGCTTGCTTATTCACTGTCTATGAAAGGATATATTTTTTGTCCTTCTTGCTATGAACATATAACTCGAGTGCCTGCCGATCCTGACAAGGGCATGACTACGAATGAAGTTCCGGCCTATTACAAACACCTTAAAGATGATAATGCGCCTTTCTGTAGTTTGAGATGTGGCCCCATTCAGTACAAAAAATACGCATCTCAAGAGGATGCAAAAAAAGCCGTTGAAGATGAAGAGCTTATAGTCATAAGCGGTTTTCTCGAGTCTCGTCCTGATAACAATCCAAGGATCGATTCTGAGGGCAGTGAGGTACCTGTCGATTCTCATTTTGAGAGAAAAAATGGCAAAGAGGTTTCATTGCCTATTTCCCGCCATCATGGTGAGTCTTTCAAGGTTCCGAGCCAAGTAACTAGTGTCCAGTCTTTATGCGTTAATTTCGATCATAATTATTACCGTGAGATTTACCTTGTTGGCGCAGATGGTAAAGCAAAGCGCTACAGATTTTGTGACTCACTAAAAGAAATCAATGACATAACTGAGGGTTCTCCTGATCCAGCATTCTTTTTTGGTACGTTTTGGAAAATTGAGACGTTTACAGGCCATAGTAATGTCTGGTTAAAGATCAACCAAGGAACATCATTTAGGGATTTCAGAGTACGTATCACTAATGATACCGCTGAAGGGAGAGGATTTTTTAATGATAAAAATCGTGGGAGGATAACCGTTTTTTATAGTCGAGTAGATGAGGTCGGCATGGGTTATATGACACCCCAGTTAGGGTGGGGGGAGGTGGCACTTTTGCCTGCAAAATATGATGATTTTTTAATCAGTGATTATGCGTCATCTCGTAAGGACAATCATTAATTTTCGATTGGTGTGAGGAATCGACAAGATTATAAGCCCTGCTGAAGCAGGGTTTTTTTATGTGTAAAGCTGACCGATAAGGCGGCTTCGTTCGACCATACGTCAGGTATCTACAGCGCCAGGATTGTCTTGTGTCGCAGACTGTATCTCACTTTGTGTAGCAGATAAAGTCAGTTAAGAAGCAAAAAACTTGCAGGGGCGAAACCAGCTAATCTGCTGAAAATTGAAAAAAATATTTATTTTGAAAGGTCGAAATTTGAGGGGGTAGATAAAAATCAGCTATACGCGAGAAGCGGAGTTTCAGTGCCGGTTGGCTTAACAAACATCGCAGTATGTCAATGAGCTGGGAGAAAGCCAGTAAGAAAATAAATATGAAGCTGTAATGACTTTTCGATAATCACTTCTTGATTTTGTCATAATATTTATGTTGAAATCATGAAGTGAAACTACCGGAGAGACTTTCATGACCATGCCTTACTGTATCCTGCATACCGAAGCTGATTCAGATGTTGTACTTAATGGACTGGGCTTTTCAGAAAACGATATTCATGCTGCTCTGACATCTGCTTTGTACGAGCGCCGCAAATCCAGCAAGCTACACCCCGCTGTCGATGCAGGGTTCCGTTTCTGGAGTGAAATGGTTGCCGCGACACGCCGTGTACTAATTGGTAAGGGTAACGGCTGGTCCCCTGAAGTGGTAAAGCGAATGGAAATGGTCGCTAACTCAGCGAGAGGGGTTAATCTGATTATCACCTCGGGTGACAGACACACCGGGCGTCCTGATGGATTGCCGAAAACCAAAAATGCCAAAGGGGAGGCAACGCGCTCGATTGTTCACAACAATCCTGGCACAGTTGATATGTTCCAGACGGATGCATTGTATTCAGGCAAATCTGAAATCACTCCGATAGATAGCACTCGCACTTATATCGTCCTGTACTATTATGATGCGGCTAACAAAGAGGTTCGCTGCGAGGTGTCTTATCCGGTAGGAATGGTGAATCAGGACGGATTTGCCCGCGTAAGCGCATGGAGTGAGCGTATTATTTTGAGTCCTCTGCCATTTGAAGGTGCGGATATTTTCCCTGATGAGGATTTCAATGATGACATATCAATTACTGTTGAAAGCAAATGAGTAACCCTGTTGATGACGGTAAACGTCTTTTTAATCCATCCCGGCTCAAGCTGGCACGGATCAGACGCAAACTGACCCTAAAAGAACTGGCAGAAAAGATGGGACTTTCCAGCCGTATCGTAATTGAGTACGAAAAAACCTATTGCCTATATGAACCCACGCCAGAGACGGTCCAGGCGTACGCTAGGGCTCTGAAATACCCAGAGTCATTTTTTTTCGGGGATGACGTTGAAGCAATCGATCCACTGACGGTTTCATTCCGTTCTTTGCGCACGACAAAAGCCGCCGACCAGCATGCGGCAATCGGGGCTGGTGCGCTGGGAGTTATGCTGAGCGAGTATTTCAGCACCCGTTTCACTCTGCCGCAGCCTGAATTGCCGAATCTTCGTGGAAGTGAGCCTGAGATCGCTGCTCAGGCGGTGCGCGAAGCTTGGGGTATTGGCAAGAAGAGCATCACCAACGTTGTTCATCTTCTGGAGAAGCACGGCGTTAAGGTGTTCTGGCTCTCGGAGGAAACGGCGAGTATCGATGCATTTTCGTTCTGGAAAGATGATGTCCCTTACATCTTCCTGAACACTCGTAAATCAGGTGAACGCAGTCGTTTCGATGCGGCACATGAACTTGCTCACCTGGTGCTCCACCGTCATGGTGACGTCAAGGGGCAAGATGCAGAGCGTGAAGCGGATGCTTTTGCGTCGGCCTTTCTGATGCCCTTGGAAAATGTGATGGCTGTTAAGATGACGTTGCCGACGTTCGACAAAATCGTGCAATTGAAATCGCTCTGGAAAGTCTCGGCGATGGCTCTGATTGTCAGAATGCGAAATCTGAACATGCTTACAGAATGGCAGTACAACAGTCTGATGCGCGATGCGACGGCAAAGGGGTATCGAACCGGTGAGCCGGGAGGAATCGAGCGTGAAAGATCGCTCATTATTGAAAAAATGATGACCGCTCTGGCTGGTAACGGCATTAATCTGACTCAATTGAGTGATGAGCTTAACGTGCCTCTTGATGAACTGAGTAGCCTGCTTTACGGTGTGGCGGCAATTAGTGGTGGTAATTGCGGAACATCAAGCTCACTGTCAAAGGCCTCTCTCCGTCTGGTGTGAAAAGCTATAAGCCGTTAGAGACCGTCTTTAGCGGCTTATTATTGATCGCCAGTGGGCTCACCGCAGTCATCCTTCTGAGCAATAACCTTCATTTTCGATGTTCGACACATTCTTATCCATAATTTACTCACTTTCGACCGTGTTGAAACTTTTGCTATATGGGCAATGTTTCGACTTCGTGACGTAGGTAAAGGTGTAAATACTGTTGGAATAGACACACAAGGTTTGCCCGTTCGCCGTGGTTGACTGCTCCGGGTTGCTCATAGTTATACGCCCGGCATTGGCACTGAACGCAGCAAGAATAAATCCCATCAACAACACTCTTCTTACCATCTCTAAACCTCCATTGCAGTTGATTTCTGCCGCCTTCCTGCAAGCGGTGTATGTAGGATGTATCTCAATCATTGATCTACAAAAACGATCGATAACATAATTTCGATCGATAAAATCTATTATTAATGGTAACGATCAAGTCTGCATACAGGAAGAAGCATGAAAAAAATTATTGGGTTGTCTCTGGCGTTCTGCGCTTTCTCGTCCGTAGCTGGTGATGCTGCCTCAGGCGAAATCCAGCCATATCCTGAATACCTGTCTGCCTATGTCAAAACGCTTGTTACAGCCAGTTGCGACCAGGTACTTTCAGATGATGGAAAGAACTCCATTGATAGAGTCATCAAATCTATCAGCACCAGCGCCACCAAAGGAATGACTACCGACACGGAAAGCTACTACGCTGTTTACAATTCAATCGTCTTTGGTGCTGAGATGGGGGATAAGCTAAAAAATGCTAAGAAACAGAAAATAATTCTGGCAACGAAAGACAAAATTGGAATAGATAGTTGCGGTGGTGTTGGTGCTTATGCATTGATACAGAAGGATTTTAGAAAGATGACTCTTACGGGGCTAATGCCTTTAGCCACGCAAACTGGTGTCGTAAAACCGAAGACGATAACTTCTGATGAGGGCATTTACCGTACAACAGCAAAAGCTCTGGCAGAACTGTACAGCGCTAATGAAGTTGCAGCGGATGACAAGATTGGTGGTCGTAAGGTGGAAATGACCGGAACTGTTCAGGACATAACAAAAAATTTCGCGAATGATGTCGTTCTTAAACTTGAAAGTGGTAATCGCTTCATGCCTGTCAGCCTGAGTATGGCTGATTCAGAGATGGCGCAGGCGTCGAAGCTGAAGAAAGGGCAGAAGATAACCGTGACTTGCGAAAAGATGCAGCTTTTCATCGGTGCACCGTCTGGCGGCAACTGCACCTTTAACTGATCTTTCATACAGTCTGCCGGGTAAATTCCCGGCGACTTACCCAACTCCCCGCCGGGTAGATTCAGAAGTACCCCTACCAAATACACTACTAGTAGCTCAAATATCCCAGTCGAGTTCTCAGCACGGCCTGATGCACATAAAGATAAACAATTTTGAAGTTGTATCTTGGCCTACCCTGCTAAAAATTGTACTTTCATTTTGACAAGAGATATCAATACGGGAACGAAAATGCCTGAAAAATTGCTATTTAAAGCTCCTTGCCCAAAATGCCAAGGGGACTGTAACGCATTTGTCCATGGAGAGACTTCTACTGAGTGGAGTGATGACAGCGATCCTGATAACTACATGTATGGTGGAACATTCCATAAGCTTTTAGAATGCTGTGGTTGCAGTACCGTCTTTTACTTCACTGATTCATCCCATAGCGAGGAATGGGATTTTGACAAAAATGGACAGATGTACCTGATCCACAACATTAAAACCTTCCCTGCAAGAGATCATAGACCAAAGTGGTTTGATTCGCTCTTTCGCAAAGATTATATCCTATATCATATTTTATATGAGGTTTATAATGCTGTAGGTAACGAATCATATATTCTCGCTACTATCGGCCTCAGAACAGCCTTTGATCGAGCAATTGAAATTATCGGTATCGATCCAGAGTTAAAAATGTACCAAAAGGTTGATGCTGTCTTGAAGGAAGGTTTTGTTGGCGAAACAGAACGCGAGCAGCTCAGTATAGTCACCGAGGCAGGCAATGCTGCGGCCCATCGCGGATGGTCGCCAAATAGCCACGAATTTACTCCTTTACTACAAGCAATCGAACGTTTTATAGAAAAGTCGGTTATGCGTGATAAGCGCATTGAGGAACTCAAAGAAATAATCCCAATGAAACAAAAAAAACGCAGATGAAAAAACCGTCATTGAAGCCCCTGGGCTTAGCGAAGAGCTACAGGGGTCTAACGTTTTTTTAATGAAACCATCCCTCCGCCGTGAAGGGTCCAGAAGTCCCCTCTCCCCAAATACGTACAGGCGGACAATATCAATGGCGTATGTGCAGCACGGTCAAACCCGGATTTTCTGAAGCATAAAGCCAGCCCTGGAAATATAGAAATATCAGGTCGGGCTGTGGATGCAGTGATTATCAGGCGGTTTCGAGGATTTTCTTTACCTTGGCGACCATCCCAACGGAGCAATCACACAGTTTCGCAATCTCTGCATATGTATTCCCGCCTTTGGTGAGATACAACTCAATCTTGCGTCGCAGGTCTGTATCCGCTGGTCTGCCTTTGTACTTATTTTCAGCCTTTGCTTTAGCAATGCCCTGTGCCTGACGTTGGCGGCGTTTGGTGTAGTCCTCGTGTGCGTAATGGGCTGCAATATCCATCATGAGGCCATTGATAAGCTCAATGATGCGGTCACCTGCTGCGGATTTTAATGCATCGTGCGATGTAGGCAGATCCACAACGACGACGCGTAAGCCCTGCTTTTCAATGCGAGCCTTGAGGGCTTCATATTGTACAGCGGGGAGTCGGGTTAAGCGATCGATGGACTCCACCAGCAAAAAGTCACCCTTTTCGGCTGCGGCAAGCAGACGGGAAAGTTCCGGGCGCTCCAGCTTGGCACCAGAAAAGTTTTCGACATAATACTCAACACTTGTTAGCCGATGCTCCTCAACAAAGTCATTTATGGTTTCAAGTGCGCGTGTAGCGTCTTGATCGTCAGTGGATGCCCTGAGGTAAACGTGGGTCGTGATTTGGTGTGTAGTCATTGTTTTTTTCACATTGGGTTTTAACTGTATAACTTTACGTGAATTATTTACATAGAGTCAATTTTTACTACTCATTGTGAATGAATTTGTTCACGAAAGCTCTTTTCATTTCAGGTATACCCTTTGTGAATATCACAATCCTATCTCAATACACGAGAGGATGATCGCCCTAAGGCTTTTTCGGTTCGTCGCATTTATAAAACATTTCGACGGTGTAGCCGCAGACTGTGGATTTATGTTTTTCAATGAAGTGCTCGTTCCGCAGTTCAATAATCTCACTCACTGATTTTTTCAATATGCTTGTTCCGAACTGGTGAAAGCTCTCATATCGGTTACCATCAACAACGCAGTACCGAGGCATATGTTTAATCCCACCGCGATTCAATTTGATTGGGCGGTTTGTTACTGGACAAATTTTGTGTGTCATCAATTGACCCTCTATGAGCAAGTTGTATTCAGAACAATTTAATCATTTCCAGATACCAGTTACAGGTTTTTTATCGCTTTTGCGCTCATGAAAGCGATATTTACCAGCTTTTTCGTTTAAATGTTCCGGGAAAGTCCCCGACTGTTTCACAGACAAAGAGCATTTTCTGATTGGAAATTCTCTGGCGAAGTTGAGAATAAACAGCTATATTTAAAGGTTAACCAAAAGTATAAGAGATAAACCCTTGTTAAACGCAACATGCGCCATCGTGAGCGCGTTTTATGGTGTTGGTAATGGTAGGTGCTGCTTTTGATTTTCGAGGGCGCATGGAGCGTTACATGAAGGATTTCGCGATCATGGCTTTTGTTTCGTTATTGTAAAGTTGGATGTATCCGACGGTATTTTTCCGGGTTAGCTTCTGCAATATCCTTTGCTTTCTGAATGGCTCGTTTCAATGCGCCTTCGTCGATGACGGTAACGGGGCTCTCTTGCCCCTTGGTCTGGCTGGATTGCGCTGTCATGCTTTCACCATACCGAGGGCAGCCCTCAACTGGTCACGCATTGCAGCTTCTTCGGCAGCTGCTTGCTGAACTGCTTTCTGTTGTGCGTGCTGTGCTGCTTCATGTATCAGTTCGTCAATCTCACGCTCCATCGCTTTAAAAAGTTGATCGTGGTAAGCGTTGGAGACTCTGGAGCGTAGCGTCTTCAACTCCTCTTCGATCAAGGCCTCCGGTTTCTGCAACTTAACAGAAATCATCGCAGCATTGGAAAGCACTGAAGAATTAGCTGAAGGGCAAAACCGCCAGCCGTCTAGGAGCAGGCTCTGGAGTTTAACCACCAGCCGCGCTGGAATGTCAGAAAACTGTTGTGTTCGGCTGTAGCGAGCTTCCGCATTATCAATTTGACGCTTTAGAGCCCCCGGATCTGGTTTGTACTTCGCTGCGATGTTGTCGAGATAAGTTTTCAATTCCGGCGAAATCTGGGCCTGTGATTTCTTTTTTGTAGTCATGTTGGAACTCCGTATCGGTAGTAAAGGGGCGTGGTTGCTCGCTGGCGCTGTTTGTATGCGTCAGTCTCAGCCGCTTTATGCGGTCATTTGGTTGTATCAGCGAGAGGCGTTGTAAGTCTGATTGCAAGTTGGGCAGAAGTTAGGGCGGTCTGCGAAAAGAAAATACCAACGACAGACGCTTGCGCGATCAACAATGAAATCGACTAGTCCGCAGTCAGCGAACGTCGAAAGAGTCCTGTGTGTTGTTGATAGCGGGAGTTCAATTTGTTTTGACAAGTCTGAAGCCGTAAGCGGGATCTGGGTTTGCTTCATGTGGTGAAGAAGATGGATTCTTGAAGTTGTCAGCGTTAGCCCGAAATCATTCAGGGTTCTGACCAGCTCCTTACGTTCTTCTACCGATGGCAGAAAAAATGCTAGTGGTCTAAAGGCAAAGCACAAAATAACCTCTCTGTAAGTCATTCATCACATAAGTATTTTATCATATAAACGTAAAAAGATATACTAGTGGTATGCATTTTGCTTGACAATGATTTCAGAAAGTGGATAATGGCGGGTTGAAGTTCGGGGGTGGCTTGAGGGGCGTTCGCTCACATCAGATAGCGAAGATGTGCCATAAAACGCCACAATATAGTATTCCTTCATTCCTTTTCGTCCATACTGGGTGATAGGAATAAAACGCCACAATAATATAAGAGACTTCGTTACTCTGTCTTTTCCTTCCTTCTCCAGGAATGAAAACTCACGTAACATCACCCATACGGGCTTCGGTCTCCTTGTATCTCGTTTCGACATTTATACACACTAACACTCATAATCTCGTCGAAACAAAAGCAAAAGAGTGAAAACCAACAGCAGGATGACTGGTGTCATCTGGATGGTTGTTTAGTTATTTACTTACGTCACTCCGTGACAACTCGGCTACGCCACTTTAGAAGATATAATGGTAATGGTCTGTCCAGAAGTGAACAGACTTGTCTGTCCATACCATAACCTTCGTTTACCACTCTGTTACATCCCACAACATCAACAGGCTGATAGCCTGTCTCTGTGTGGTCTGTTCCAATCGTGGACTCAGGTAACCTAGCTGATACCCCGCTATGTGTTTACATCATGGTACTGAAATTCCTTGCTGATGTTTACATCATTGGCTGTGCCAGCATGTGTGTGGAAAAGCGATTTAGATCGCTCTGTACGAGAATGGTGGTCAGCGCGACTGCAATCGTATGTTGGTCATTCTTATCGTATAAGCGTTAACGTCGTCTGGCGCGCAGCGAGACATATCAAGCTACCGTAAACACGGTAATTTAAAACCAAATGCCATCCACAAAGGAAGGCCACATATCCTGATCGCTACCAGCGATAGCGGAGGATTACTTATGTCTATTTAAAAAGGAGAACAATATGGCGAGAACTAAGGGTGCTGTAGCAAAAGGGGTTGATAATACAGCTGTACGCATTTTCTTACGAGGGTATGGCTCTTTGGGGGAGTTGCCACGCATTGTGGAAGATTGTATCTGCGGTGCATTGGGGCAGGAAGAAGAGACAAGAAGGTTCAAGGGAGAGCGAATTCTTGCAATCTTAGAACAACTGGATCATATCGATACGCCAACAGTACATCGGCAGATGTGGGATTATAATATTTCTCAAGGTAAAAATACTGAGCCATCCAAACGGAACACGGAACGCATGACAAGGGTTCTAAGATGTGCTTCTAGGGCACTGTATCATCATTTGAAATTGTGTAACGGATTGTCGCGTGAAGACGAGGTGGTCCAGATTTCCGCTCCCGATCTCACGGTAGATGAGATCGAACATGCCCGTCGTTTGGCTCTGGCAGGTAGAATTGAAGCGTTCACACAATTTGTGAACTCTTGCCGGAGCGTGATCAAAAACTATGAGCCGCCAGTGTTTAAGTACACAGGGGAAAATGTGGTCGCTTTATCTTCTTGTACGGAGGTATCTTTAAGGACTGCGGTTAGTCGTCCGTATTATGGTTATGTTAAAAAAGCCGTAAAAGATGAACAGCCAGAAGACCTATTTACAGTCAAAGGCAGCAATACGAACCTCCAACCACTGATTGAAGAGGTTGGGCGATCCTACATGGTAGTGGAAAATGTAGCTTAGATGGAGTTTGGTCAAAAGCCATACAAAGCCGGGTCAGCCCCGGTTTTTTTGTGTCTGTCGCATGAGAAAACGGCTTGCCAGTGTATACTTTTGGTGATACAAAATCATTGCCCCACCGCTTTTTAGTGCATTGAAATACATAGGTTTTATTAGAAAAAGCTTAGCTGGCAGGGCCCCCACCCATTTGTGTTCTTCTCTGAAGTTTCCCCCTATATAAACCTTCTCAATTATGTGCCTATTTTGTTCGTGCAATATCTCCTTCATTGAACTGAAATAATAATGTCATAAACCTGTAATAATAGACTGTCATTTTATTATCGGGCGTCTTTTTGTTGTCATAAGCAAAAAAATATATATCTGGATAACAAACTTATCTTCGTGTATTAAATTAAACACGTGTTCCGAAAGGATGTGACAATCATGGTAACTGCGGTTTTAAACGTTAAAATTGATGAAGCGCTAAAAGAAAGACTCCGCCACTATGCGGAAGACAATAATGAGAATTTAAGCGTGACCACAGAGAAACTGCTGCTGCTGGCATTTGAAGCAGTAGAAGAGGCGGGAGTATCGGAAGAGGATGTTGATAATCAGCATACGGAAGAAGAGAGCGTAAATCCATTTACTCCTAAAGAAATCAAAGCACTACGTAAACTTCTGAAGAAGAGAAAATGAAACAACAACTATCGACTGCCAGCGATTACAACGAGGCCTGCAATCTGTTACGTTCGGGCTATGTGAAACATGTTCGTCTTGGCTGGAATGTAGGAAGTGATGAGTTCTTTCGAATTGCGTCTGACTGGTGTGATACCGGTGCGAAAATAAAGAAAGAAGGTGAAAATTTCATTATTTCGCTGAAAGGCTTCCCGATTCCTCCTCAACATTAAGTTGTTCTTCATGAAAACAGCTGACTGCATGCGTTACAGTCAGCTGTTTTTATTGTTTCTGGCGAATAATTTACACCAGGCTCCGTTTTACTGGCGGTGTACTTTTATTTAAGGCAAGCCACAGCGGTTTGATACGCAGTAATGCCTCTTCAAGTTCTGGCGAATTGAGTGAGAAGGGCATACGCAGGTAGCGGTCAAACGCGCCTGAAAGCCCAAAGCGCGTGCCGGTGCCCATAATGATGCCTGTCGTTTCCGCACGTGCCGCCAGTTGAGTCGCCAGCATGCCGGGTAGTTCAATCCAGTATGAAAGTCCTCCCTCCGCTTCCTGAAAGCGCCATTCGGGGAAATGCTCCCGTAACATCTGGCCGCAGCGGTCACGCCGTTCTGCCAGCATTTCCCGCCGGGCAGGCAGGAAGGTTTCACTGTTTTCGATAAGCCACAGCGTGGCCAGCTGTTCCAGCACCGGAGAGCCCAGATCCAGCGTATCGCGCGTCTGTGCGAGCGTGGCGATAGTGCGGGACGAGGCGCGGATCCAGCCGAGACGAAGCCCACCCCAGAAGCTTTTGCCTGCGGAACCCAGCGTAATCACCGCGGCCTCCGGGTTAAAGGCGGCCAGCGGTGGCGGCGGGGGAGCATCGAACCAGAGATCGACCATGGTTTCATCCACCACCAGCGTGGTGCGGGTTTGCGCGGCGATGTCGGTTATGGTCTGACGCGTCGCGGCATCCATGCAGCGCCCGGTCGGATTATGAAAATCCGGCATTAGATAGGCCAGACGCGGGGCGGTCTGGGCAAGCGTTGCGGCAAAACCATCGGTATCCCAGCCCGTTTCTGGCAGCGAGACGCCCACGGGCCGGCATTGCGCCCCCTGAATCGCGGCTATCGCCAGCGGGTAGGTGGGATGATCCACCACCACGCGATCCCCGGGCCCGGTCATCATTCTTAAGATCAGGGCGAAGCCGCTGACGGCACCGTTCACCACCATCACTTCGTCTGCCCGGGTGGGCAGACCGCGTGCGGTGTAGCGGGCGGCGATAGCTTCACGCAGCGCTGGAAGCCCAAGCTGATCGTACCCGGTCAGCGCCAGATTCGGCGTAATGGTCGTCAGCGCGTGGGTGTAGGCCTGATGGATCTCTGGCCCTGCGTTGAGCGCGGCGGTTGAGAGATCCAGCGCCGCGCTGGCAGTGGAAAGCGTGGGCACGGCCCGGCTGTCTGGCAGGATCGCCCGGGAACCGCTGCCGTGACGGCTCTCCAGAAAACCCTCTTCACGCAGATGCGCCAGCGCGCTGCTGATGGTGGTGCGGCTGACGTCCAGTGCGGCGGCCAGTTCCCGCTCTCCGGGCAGGCGCGTGTTTAGCGCCAGCCTGCCATCCAGAATTAACAGGCGTAACGCGTCAGCCAGCTGGCGCCACCGCGGGGTGCGGGAAGAGGTTTGTTGCCAGTGCCCTAACAGGCGAACCAGAGACTGGCTTCCAAAACGACGAGATGACATGTGCAGTCCACTATTTGAAAACTGGACATTAATCATAGTGCCATTTTCAGCGAAGATGGAAGCTGGTTCTTCGGAGAAGAGAAAATGGTGCGTCGTCTGGTACAACTTTATGTCGGTTTAGCCCTTTACGGACTTTCAACCGCGATATTTATTCGTTCGGATCTGGGTGTTGATCCCTGGAATGTTTTTCACCTTGGCGTCGCCATCCAGGCCGGAATGAGCATCGGCACGGTGATGATTTTAACCGGGGCTGCGGTGCTGCTGCTATGGATCCCGCTGCGTCAGCTTCCGGGGCTGGGTACGGTCAGTAACGTGATTTGTATTGGCCTGGCGGCAGATGCGTCAATGGCATTGATCCCGGAACTCACCTCGCTGCCCGTGCGCATCACCCTGCTGGTTTCCGGCATTGTGGTTAACGCCCTTGCCACCGGAATGTATATCGGCGCGGGTTTTGGCGCAGGCCCGCGCGACGGTCTGATGACCGGCATACACGCCCGGCTGGGCTGGTCGATCCGCAGCGTGCGTACCGCAATCGAGGTGACCGTGTTGATCGTCGGCTATCTCCTCGGGGGAGCGTTTGGCGTCGGAACCGTGCTATATGCGTTAACCATCGGCCCGCTGATCCAGCTTTGTTTGCCGTGGTTTCGCCAGAGACCGCGCATGCAGAAAGCCGCGCAGCCGGAGCGGATTGCTTAATTTTGCGAAGCGCTCACAGGCTATAATGGCGTAACTGTGTCAGAATAGTGACTACCTTTTACGACGCCAGAATCTATGAAAGCGATCACTCTTTATGACGTTGCCCGCGTAGCGGGCGTTTCTTATCAGACCGTTTCCCGGGTGATTAACGACGCGGAACACGTTTCTGCCCGTACGCGGGAAAAGGTCCGACAGGCCATGGCGGCGCTACATTATGTACCTAACCGTGGCGCGCAGCAGCTGGCCGGAAAACGCACCCGCACGCTGGGGCTGATGACCAGCGATCTGGCGCTGCATGCGCCGTCGCAAATCGCCTCAGCTGTAAAATCCCGGGCAGTGGAGCAGGGGGCTGGCGTGCTCATCTCTATGGTGGAGCAGCCCGCGCAGTGTCAGGCTGCTTTGCAGGAGTTACTGGCGCAGCGCGTGGAGGCGCTGCTGGTGAACGTTCCGCTGGAAGATGCTCAGGCAGAAATGCTTCAGGAAATGGCCTCGCCGACCCCGGTTCTTTTTCTTGATGTTTCCCCCACAGCTCGGGTTAACAGCCTCGTTTTCAATGCTGAACAGGGCGCTGGCCTGGGGGCGGAGCATCTGCTTTCGCTGGGGCACCGGCGAATTGCGCTGCTCGCCGGGCCGGAAAGTTCTGTCTCTGCCCGGGCTCGCCTGGCGGGATGGAAAACTACGCTGGCTCAGGCTGGCGTGGAGGCGTTTGCGGTGGCGCAGGGCGACTGGAGCGCGGCTTCAGGCTACGAGAAAGGGCATCAGCTCCTGGCGGGCGCGCAGCTGCCGGAGGCGATCCTTGTGGCGAACGATCAGATGGCGCTTGGCGTTTTACGCGCCTGTGCGGAAAAAGGCGTTGCGGTACCGGGGCAGATCTCGGTTGTTGGGTTTGATGATACGGCTGACAGCGCGTGGTTTTCCCCTCCGCTGACCACCGTTCGGCAGGCGTTCCGCGAGGCCGGTGAACGCAGCGTGGAGTGGCTCCTGGCAACTGCCCGTCACGCCGAACCCTGGCAACAACAACTTCCTGTTACGTTGATCGTTCGTCATTCCACCGCGCCGCGCGCCGTACAACAGGCCGATCGTGAAGAGCTGGCGCAACAGCTAAGAACGCTGGCGCTGCTGGCGGAGAAACTGGCGCGCAGCTAGCGCTTTTGTGATCGTGCTCGCCTGGTGACGATCAAAGTCTTTACCGCCACCGTTTACCAGGGCATGTTGACTAAAATTGTGAGCGCTTCGTAAAGAGGTTGATATGTCTTCCACATTGCCGCTGACCCTCAGCGCAATTCTGGCTCGTCGTGACTGGGAAAACCCGGGCGTGACGCAGTGGAATCGTCTGGCCGCACACGCGCCTTTTCATAGCTGGCGCGATGAAACCCTCGCCCGGGAGGATAAGCCTTCGCTGAGCAAGCGTCTGCTTAACGGCATCTGGCGATTCAGCTTTTTCCCGGCACCAGAGCAGGTGCCCGAGGCATGGGTAACGGGCGATCTGTCTGATGCCGTTGAGATGCCCGTGCCGTCGAACTGGCAGATGGAGGGATTTGATACCCCCATCTACACCAACGTCACCTATCCGATAAATGTGAACCCGCCCTATGTTCCGGCTGAAAACCCAACCGGTTGTTACTCGCTCACATTTGAGATGGATGATGCCTGGCTGCTCAGCGGGCAAACCCGCATTATCTTTGATGGGGTGAATTCAGCTTTTCATCTGTGGTGTAACGGCCAGTGGATAGGCTATTCCCAGGACAGCCGTCTGCCTGCGGAGTTCGACCTCAGCGCGGTGCTGCGACCGGGGCAGAACCGCCTGGCGGTGATGGTGTTACGCTGGTGCGACGGAAGCTACCTGGAAGATCAGGACATGTGGCGGATGAGCGGCATTTTCCGTGACGTCTCGCTGCTGCACAAGCCGGAAACGCAGATTGCCGATTATCAGATCGTGACCGATCTGAATGCCGAATGCGATCGGGCGCTGCTCCGGGTTGACGTTGCGCTGGAAGGCTTACGCTATGCCGAATGCGAGGTGGCGTTTACCCTGTGGCGTAACGGCGAAGCCTGCGCGCAAATCACGCAACAGCCCGGATCGGCCATCGTGGACGAACGCGGCAGTTGGGCGGAGCGGCTCACGGTGGCGATACCCGTGAACAATCCCGCGCTGTGGAGCGCTGAAACACCGGAACGCTATCGTTTGACCATGTCGCTTCGGGATGTGCAGGGCAACATGCTGGAGACTGAAGCCTGCGATGTCGGTTTCAGACGCGTCGAAATCAGCAACGGCCTGCTGAAGCTTAACGGCAAACCGCTGCTGATCCGCGGCGTGAACCGTCATGAACATCATCCTGAGAAGGGGCAGGTGATGGATGAGGCGACCATGCGCCGCGACATCGAACTGATGAAGCAGCATAACTTCAATGCCGTGCGCTGCTCGCATTATCCGAATCACCCTCTGTGGTACACGCTTTGCGATCGCTACGGCCTGTACGTGGTCGATGAGGCGAATATTGAAACCCATGGCATGGTGCCGATGAGCCGTCTGGCGGACGATCCGCGCTGGCTGCCTGCCATGAGCGAACGCGTCACGCGTATGGTGCAGCGGGACCGGAATCATCCGTCCATCATCATCTGGTCCCTGGGGAATGAGTCCGGGCATGGGGCGAATCACGATGCGCTGTACCGCTGGCTGAAAACCACCGATTCCACGCGGCCGGTGCAGTACGAAGGCGGGGGGGCCAGTACGGCGGCAACTGATATTATTTGCCCGATGTATGCCCGCGTCGATCAGGATCAGCCGTTCCCGGCGGTGCCAAAGTGGTCGATTAAAAAGTGGATTGGTATGCCGGACGAAACCCGTCCGCTGATCCTGTGCGAGTATGCCCACGCGATGGGTAACAGCTTTGGCGGCTTTGCCAGCTACTGGCAGGCATTCCGCAGCCATCCCCGGTTGCAGGGCGGCTTTGTCTGGGACTGGGTCGATCAGGCACTGACGAAAAAAGCGGAAGACGGCACGGCATTCTGGGCCTACGGCGGCGATTTTGGCGATAAGCCCAACGATCGTCAGTTCTGCCTCAACGGGCTGGTGTTTCCCGATCGCACCCCGCATCCCGCCCTTTACGAGGCACAGCGTGCCCAGCAGTTCTTTACCTTTACGCTGGTGAGCACCGCTCCGCTGGTCGTCGATATCCAGAGCGATTATCTGTTCCGTCATACTGACAACGAGAGTCTGCTATGGTCGGTGGCGCGTGACGGTGCGGTGTTGGCTTCCGGCGAAATAACCCTTTCTGTTGCGCCCCAGGGAACACAGCGCGTTGAGATCCCGCAGACTGAATTCGGCGCTGAACCGGGCGAGGTCTGGCTCAACGTGGAGATCGTTCAGCCGCAGGCCACGCCGTGGTCGCCGTCCGGCCACCGTTGTGCCTGGGATCAGTGGCCGCTCCCGGCTCCGCTGTACCTTACGCCACCGAAAGCAGACGGAACCCCACCACAGTTAACGGTGCAGGAAGAGGTGCTGGACATCACTCATCAGCAGCAGCGCTGGCAGTTTAGCCGTCTCACCGGCAACCTGACCCAGTGGTGGAACGCGGGCGCTGAAACGCTCCGTTCCCCGCTAACGGATAACTTTACCCGCGCGCCGCTGGATAATGACATTGGCGTCAGCGAGGCGACCCGCATCGATCCGAACGCGTGGGTGGAACGCTGGAAAGCGGCAGGGATGTATGAGATATCCTCGCGCCTTATCCAGTGTGAAGCGGAACAGCATGCCCGTGAGGTGGTGGTGACCACGCAGCACGTCTGGGAGCATCAGGGTAAAGCGCTGTTTATCAGCTACAAGGTCTGGCGGATTGATGACCACGGGTTACTGCACGGTGATGTGCAGGTGACGGTGGCGTCTGACATTCCTGAACCCGCTCGCGTGGGCCTGAGCGTTATGCTGGCGGATATCCCGCAAACGGTGCGCTGGCTGGGGCTGGGCCCGCTGGAGAACTATCCGGACAGAAAACTGGCGGCGCAGCAGGGGCGCTGGGCGTTACCGCTGGACGCCATGCAGACGCCGTATATCTTCCCGACGGAGAACGGTTTACGCTGCGACACCCGTGAGCTGACGTTTGGCTCACATCACTTCCAGGGACAGTTCCATTTCTCCCTGAGCCGTTACAGCCAGCAGCAACTGCATACGACAACGCATCAGCACTTGCTGCGGGAAGAGGCTGGCTGCTGGTTGAATCTTGATGCCTTCCACATGGGCGTGGGGGGGGACGACTCATGGAGCCCGAGCGTAGCTCCCGCCTTCATTCTGCAAAACCGTCGGCTGCGCTACACGTTTTGCTGGCAGCAGAACGGCTGAGCCGATACGTGCGGCCACTGCCGTGGCCGCACGTAACACCGCGTAATAGGTTTATTTCCTGAGGTTGTGCTCGGCCCAGCGAATGAAATCTTCTTTAGGCAGCGCCTTGCTGAAATACCAGCCCTGTCCGTACTGCACGCCGTGGCGATGCAACCATTCGAGCTGCCCTTCAGTTTCAATGCCTTCTGCGACCATCGCCAGCTTAAGCGATTTGGCCATTTCGATAATGTGGGGAGTCACGTTCTTATACTCCAGCGCGTCCACAAAGGATTTATCAATCTTCAGGGTATCGACATCAAGATCCTGCAAATAGCTCAGGCTGGAGTAACCCGTACCAAAATCATCAATGTAGATGGCATGCCCGGAGCGCCGAAACGCAGCGATGGCAGGGGCGCTGACGGCAGGATCGGCAAAGCCGCGCTCGGTCAATTCAAGGGCGATCTGGCGCGGGTGGACGCCCCATTTGTTGAGCAATTGACTCAGCAGGCGAGGCAGCTCGGGGGACGTTAAATCGGCTGGCGAAAGGTTGACAGAAATGTGCAGTTCCGGGTGATGATGCAGCCAGGCACCTAAATCCTCAAACACCTTATTCACCACCAGCTGTGTCAGCGTTGAAATAAGCCCCGTCTGCTCCGCCAGGGGAACAAAGAGATTAGGCGACAGGTCACTGCCATCTGGCTGCGGCCAGCGCATCAGCGCTTCTGCACCCACCAGTTTTCCACTGCATAGCGCCACAATGGGCTGATAGTGAACCTCGATCTCCCGGTTGTTGATCGCGTCGATCAGCCGGTTACGCGGGGAAAGCAAACGGCGGAGGATGCGAAGCACAATAAGGGCTGCAACCAGGCTTATCAGTATGCCTGCCGGTAGCCAGATGATCAGCTGCTGATGCCAGGATGCCGCGAGCGGTTTTAACGATGCCCAGGCAATAACCGTAAGCCCCAGTTCTGGCACCGGTTTCAACACGTACATCGAGCCGTTGTATTGCACGCGCTTAACGTCCTGCTGCTCCTTAACGACAGAAAGAATATACGGGTCGAGAATATTGCTTCTGGCAAATATCCGATGGGTTTCGCTTCCCACCAGGGCGGCATCCATCGAAATGTCACCGAACGGGACAACATCCACAAGCGACTCCGGATCGACCATTACCAGATAATGTCCTTTCCCCAGAACGGCCATATAACGGTGAATGCCGAGGTCGTTTTGCGAGGTGAGCCACGCGCTATATCCGTCTGCGGTGATCCGCATCGGGGGCGGTAAGATCGCCGTATTACTGGATTGTTCCAGAGAGGAGCAGAGCGGCTTCAGGTTATCGATATACATCACTTCCTGAATATAGCGCCATGAGAACGCGACACGACGCATTTCGCGTAAGTGCGGAGGAGTGCAGGGCGGGGCGTTGAACAACTGTAGGTGCGTGAGCGCCTGTTTTGCCTGCGCAACGACTCTGTCGGTACGGATCAGGGCGCGCGAGGCATATCTGTCCAGTGCATCCACAAATTTCGCCTCTGCCTGACGATGCGCCAGCCAGATACTGAGGCACACAGGGACCAGCACAGAGAAGATCAGTACGCCTGTCACCAGGCTGACCAGATGTCGGGTTCGCATGCTGCTGTATCCTTTCCATATGCCCGACCAGGGCATGGAGTTTGCGCGCCAGAGGAAAAATTTTTTATCGCTAAATGATATAGTTATAGCATGTAACAGTCTCTGGCAGTATTTGAAAACCTTTCAAAAACAGGCTGTGCGTCACAGGGGTTGTTTTTGCAGCAAAGCTCAGATAGTATCTTGTTATGTTATAACAATACACGAAGGCCAGAGATGAAACCGAATATCCATCCAACCTATCGCACCGTTGTGTTTCACGACACCACGGCTAATGAATATTTTAAAGTTGGCTCAACGATTAAGACAGACCGTGAAATTGAACTTGAGGGGAAAACGTATCCCTACGTTACTCTTGATGTCTCCTCTAAATCACATCCGTTTTATACCGGGAAGCAGAAGACCTTCTCGACGGATGGCAGCGCGGCACGCTTCCGCAAGCGTTTTGGTGGCTTTCTTGATGCGAAGCGAGGCTAATCATGCAGGTGCTTAACTCATTGCGCAGTGCAAAACAGCGTCACCCGGATTGCCAGATAGTCAAACGCAAGGGACGCTTATACGTGATTTGCAAATCTAACCCGCGCTTTAAGGCGGTGCAGGGGCGTAAAAAAAGACGCTAGACGCGCGTTTCTCGCCAGCTTTCCAGGGATCTTTTCTGTTTGCCATCGACGGTAAAATTGTCGGTGGCAAGCCAGCTTTCAAACGCGCTCGCCAGCGCTGACCACTCTTTGTCGAGAATTGAAAACCAGTCGGTGTCCCGGTTTCGGCCTTTAATGACCAGCGCCTGGCGAAAACGCCCTTCAAACTGAAAGCCAAGACGCAGGGCCGCTTTGCGGGAGGGTTCGTTCAGGCTGTTGCACTTCCATTCATAACGTCGGTAGCCCAGGGTATCGAACACGTACCGCATCAGCAGATACTGCGCTTCTGTCGACATGGGCGTGCGGCTTAACATTGACGAGAAGTGAACATGTCCCACTTCTACAACGCCGTTTTTAGGATCGATCCGCATAAGGGACAGCGTCCCGACAGGAGATTGGGTCTGGTTATCGATAACGCTAAAGTGGATGGGATCGGATAATTTGCTCACGCTCGCCACCCATTCGGCAAACTCCTCTGCGGTGGCATCGGGTTCACGCAGCAGCCACGTCCAGCTTCGGGTATCTCCGGCCAGGGAATACGCAGAGAACAACGCGTGGGCATGCTCCACGCGCAGCGGCTCAAGCCGACAATAGCGACCCTGAAGTACCACCCGGGACGGGGGCGGGCGAGGCTGCCAGTCGGCAAGGCTTTCCCCTACAGGTTGTCCAAACTCATTGAATACACTCATCTTTATTTCCACGATGTTGAAAAGATCTCCAGATTAGTGAATTACTGGTTCCTTAAAAAGAACCACCAGGCTATGTTTTGCTGGTACCACGAGGAGGTAAAGATGAATATACCGGGTGATGAGCTATACACCCTGCTCCATGCTGCGCTGAAAAAACGTGGGGAAGAAACGCTCCAGCGCGCGCTCTACCTTGCTTTGCGGGAGGCCATACTGTGCGGAAGGCTTCGGTCCGGCAGTCATTTGCCCGGCTCGCGAACGCTGGCGCAGCAGATCTCGGTGTCCCGAAACACCGTTAATGCGGCGCTGGACCAGCTCACGCTCGAAGGTTATTTGCTGCGTAGCCGCCAGGGTACGCGGGTGGGGCAATTCGCTCATCGTACGATTGCCCGGACATTACCGGACCCGGACGTCAGGCTGACAAAACGTGTTGCCCTGCTGCCCGCGCCTGTGCCGCGCGACACTCCGGTGATGGCATTTACGCCAGGAACGCCTGCCATCAACTATTTCCCCTTGCCGCTGTGGCGGCGGTTATACGATCGCGTCCTGCGCGAGGAGGGGAGCGCCCTGTTAGGGTATGGCGACCCGGCCGGCGAGCCGACGCTACGGGCCGCCATTGCCCGCCATCTTGCGCTCTCCCGCGGCATTGACTGCGATGCCAGCCAGATTGTGATAACCGAAGGGGCACTGGAGGGCGTCAATCTGTGCACGATGCTGTTAAGCGAGCCGGGGGATGTCGCCTGGGTTGAAAATCCCGGCTATAGTGGTGCTAAAAGCGCTTTCGTCAAAACCGGCCTGGCGATGAGCGGCATACCGGTTGATGACGAGGGGATGTGCTGGGAAGGGTTGTGTGCGCCTTCACCCACGCTGATTTTTACCTCGCCATCGCATCAGTTCCCTTACGGAAGCGTGCTCAGCGCGCGGCGGCGTCTGGCGCTGCTGGAACTGGCCCGGCAGCACAGCGCGTGGATCATTGAGGACGATTACGACAGCGAATTCCGTTATGCCGGTGAGCCCGTACCGGCGATGCTGGGAATGGTCAACAATGCGCCCGTTGTGTATCTGGGGACGTTCAGCAAAACGCTGTTTCCGTCGCTCAGAATGGGGTTCATGGTATTACCGCCAGCGCTGGCTAAGGCGGCGCGTCCGGCCATCGGCTCGCTGCTGCGCGGCGGGCATCGCGCTGAACAGCGCACCCTGGCGCTATTTATTGAGGAAGGCCACTATGCGCGACATCTTGCCGCCATGCGCCGACTTTATCGTAAGCGATACCGCCAGCTGCGGGAGGTGCTAAGCGCAGAGCTTCATACGCCGCACCGTGTTCTTGCCGGAGAAGGAGGGATGCACCTGGCGCTGGCGATTGACGGTATCGACGACCAGCGGCTGGTGGAGCAGGCAAGAGCGTTTCAGCTGGCACCCGCTGCACTGAGCGGGTACTACCTTGAGACGACGCAGGGGCAAACCGGTCTGGTTTTAGGTTACGGCAATACCTCTGCTTCGCAGTTTGCGCCGGGTATTCGACGTCTTCAGGCGCTCATTACACAGCAGCGGGGCGGGAAAGGGTAAAGACATCATAAAAAGAGAGCTGGCCCTTGGTGATGACCATTTTCTGCAACTTCTCTTTTTGCCCGGCTTCGACAGCCGGCGAGTGCAGGATGCTGTCGATCAGCTCTTTCGGCACGTAACGCGTGTTGTACCACTCCCCGTTGTAGCAGACGCGGAAATCGAGTACGTCGATATCTTCATACCGGTAACGCGGATTGACGTCGAAAAAGAAAAACGCGTTAAACACCACGAACAGCACAACCAGCAGCCAGACGGAATCGACCAGCGTTTCAGACTTCAGCATGACGATAAGCGTTGCCAGCCAGGCGGCGTACATGGCGACGAACAATCCGGGATGTTTGCGAATAAAGCTGATGCTAAAGCGCGGACGATTGTCGCGCTTTTCGCGGGTATTGAGCTCGTCGATGGTGGCGGTAAGCAGGCGCTGTATCTCTGTCATTTTTTGCCTTTATGATTGTTAAAAATACAGGTGATCTGCCTATTTTATGAGAGGGGTTTATGCGATGAAAGTAACAGTTATGCCAGGAAAAAGCATAACAGTTACTCAGGATGCGCTTAGATCATTTTAATGATTTTCGCCGGATTCCCGCCCACTACCGCATTGGCCGGCACGTCTTTGGTCACTACCGCGCCGGAAGCGATAACTGCATTATCGCCAATGGTCACGCCCGGATTAATCACCGCGCGTCCGCCGATCCAGACGTTATGGCCTATGGTGACCGATTTACCGTACTCCAGCCCGCTGTTACGTTCGGTCGCGTCCAGAGGATGCGTGGCTGTATAAATGTGCACCCCCGGTGCGAGCATACAGTTATCGCCAATGCGGATAGGGCAGACGTCCAGCATGACGCAGTCGAAGTTGGCGTAAAAATTGTTGCCCAGATAGATGTTATAGCCGTAGTCGCAGCGGAAGCTCGGCTCAATATAAGCGCCTTTGCTTTGACCCAGCAGGTCAGCTAATAAGGCGCGACGTTCGGCCTTCTCATCGGGTGCGGTATGGTTATAGCGGTGAACAATATGACGAGCGCGTAAACGGTCAGCCCTCAGCGTGTCATCGCCGGGGCGATAATATTCACCGGCAATCATCTTCTGTTTTTCTTCACTCATGGGAACCTCTCTGGAATCGTTTTACGTAGCGTAAAGAGGATTAGCCAGAAAGGGAACGTTCCCTAAAAGTGGCTGTGACGGGAGTCACAACATTCTTGCGTATAAATACGTTTTATACGGGGACCTGGCGTTTGCACTTGAAGCGTAATACGAAAGGTAAATTCAGCTTAACAACGGGCGTAGTGCCTTAAAGTCTCTCTTCAACGACTAACGAACAAATTTCCATACCGAAGAGGGGATCTTGTCATAGAGTTTATTCATGGTCAGTTCAGCAAGACGATGGTCGGCAGCTGAATAAAATACCGCCAGTTCATTATCAGACAGCTCGTATTTATTTTTCTCAATAACACGTTCGAGCGTGTCAATTGACTGACAGCGTCGCAGGCGCATCAAATAATCGACTTTAGTTAATGGTTTATCAGACATAAAATTCACCTTAGTATTTGTAATAATTTTAACAGGAAAGACTAACCGGATTAGCTCTGCTGACATTCGTGAAGCAGCGAAATAGACGGTTTCCTGATTTACGCCATTTCTGCAAATCCTGTGCGTTAATGCCGTAGCTGCTGAACAACATAAAGGTGTCGTCCAGGTATTCATCAATTTGCTCTATCAACTTATTATCTTCATTGTACTTAATTTTATAATTAAGTGCGAAGGTTGCGATATGCTCGATCAGCTCATTAAGCTGTAAATTGATAGCAGACGTTGGATCGTTCACCCAGCCATGGTTACTTTCTTCAAGATTGGCAAGGCAGTCATGGTACAAGGATTCGCAGAGAAATTTCAACTGCGCGATATCATGCCTTTTTGGCGAGTACTCGTCCATAGCGCATCCCCTTCTGAGTGATTTTTTACTCACCGAACATCATGTCGGGATGGATACAACTTGCTTAGCCACACGGGAGCTGTGTTCCTGATAACACTAACTATAAGCCACTCTGATCAGGATTTCACCGCGCTATTACGAAAAATTACAATTAAAACGTTTCCTTGCGAGCGCTTACGCAAATGTGACCTCAGACGCGAACACTTTTATCGAGAGAAACCCTTTTTTTAATCCGTTCCTTAAGATTCATTGAGTTAGCGCAATGTTTCATTTGAAGTCCGGATTCAGATGTCTTCGGCATTTACGATGATTTAGGATTTGTCCGAATATTTTAGGCGATGAATTGATATAAAAAGAATGCTGAATTCTACGATTAGCTTATCGGATTATTATGATAAGTCTTATCAGGACGGGTGAAAATAAATAAAACGACAATAAGACTATTTTATGAATTTTTCTGAAAATGAAAAAGGCCGCAAATGCGGCCTTTTTATCATGTGAAACCGGTATCAGTGATGTTCTACCGAATGATTGTGCTCCACATCTTCATTTTTGCGGCTAAAGCGGCGACGTACCACCACGAAGAACACCGGTACAAAGAAGATGGCGAGAACGGTCGCAGTGACCATACCACCCATTACACCGGTACCTACCGCGTTCTGTGCGCCGGAGCCTGCGCCTGAGCTGATAACCAGCGGCATAACGCCGAGGATAAACGCCAGGGACGTCATCAGGATTGGACGCAGACGCATACGAACGGCTTCAAGCGTTGCTTCAATCAGGCCTTTACCTTCTTTCTCCATCAGATCTTTGGCGAATTCGACGATAAGTATCGCGTTCTTCGCCGACAAGCCAATGGTTGTCAGCAGGCCCACCTGGAAGTAAACGTCGTTAGTCAGCCCACGGAAGGTTGCGGCAAGCAGCGCACCGATAACCCCCAGCGGAACCACGAGCATAACGGAGAACGGAATCGACCAGCTCTCATACAATGCCGCCAGACACAGGAACACCACAATCAGTGAAATGGCGTACAGGGCAGGGGCCTGGTTACCGGACAGACGTTCCTGATAGGACATACCGGTCCAGTCGTAGCCAATACCCGCAGGCAGTTTGCTGGCCAACTCTTCCATCAGGTTCATGGCTTCACCGGTGCTTCGGCCCGGCGCCGCCTGACCGAGGATCTCCATCGATGGCAAGCCGTTATAACGCTCCAGACGCGGCGAACCGTATTCCCAGCGCGAAGTTGAGAAGGCGGAGAACGGCACCATCTGGCCATCACTGCCGCGAACGTACCAGTTGTTGATATCGTTCGGCAGCATACGGTATTGCGCTTCGGACATGACGTACACTTTCTTCACGCGACCACGGTCGATGAAGTCGTTGACGTAGCTGCCACCCCAGGCTGCACCCAGCGTGGTATTGATGTCACTGATGGACACACCCAGCGCCTGTGCTTTTTCCTGGTCGATATCGATCTTGTACTGCGGCGTATCTTCCAGACCGTTAGGACGCACGCCCACCAGCAGGTCAGGGTGTTTAGCCACCTCGCCAAATAGCTGGTTACGCGCCTGAGTCAGTTTTTCGTGGCCCAGACCGCCCTGGTCAATCAGCTGGAAGTCGAAGCCGGTCGCTGTACCCAGTTCAACAATCGCTGGCAGGTTAAAGGCGAAGACCATCGCATCTTTAATCTGTGAGAAGGTACCCATGGCCCGGTTGGTAATGGCTTCAACTTTGTTCTCATCACCCGGACGTTCGGACCAGTCTTTCAGAGAAACGAAGGCAATACCGGTGTTCTGACCACGACCCGCGAAGCCAAAGCCGTTAACCGCAAACACGGATTCGACGTTGTCTTTCTCTTTGGTCAGGAAGTAGTCGGTCATCTCATCCAGCACTTTTTGCGTACGTTCTTGCGTCGCACCCGCCGGAAGCTGAGCCATGCTCAGGAACACGCCCTGGTCTTCATCTGGCAGGAACGAGCTTGGCAGACGAACAAACAGGAAAGCCATGCCCACCACGATGATGATATAGAGCAGCAGATAACGACCGGTGCTGCGCAGGATGTTCCCCACGCTGTCGGTGTAGTGATGCGTACTCTTATCAAACATGCGGTTAAACCAGCCGAAGAACCCTTTGTGCTCGCCGTGGCCACCTTTCTTAATCGGCTTCAGCATGGTCGCACACAGGGCTGGCGTCAGGATCAGGGCTACCAGCACCGACAGCGCCATCGCGGAAACGATGGTAATAGAGAACTGACGGTAAATCGCACCGGTTGAACCCCCGAAGAAGGCCATCGGGATAAATACCGCAGACAGAACCATCGCGATACCGACCAGCGCGCCCTGGATCTGGCCCATTGATTTACGGGTTGCTTCCTTCGGCGGCAGGCCTTCTTCCGCCATCACACGCTCAACGTTTTCGACCACTACGATGGCGTCATCCACCAGCAGGCCGATGGCGAGCACCATCCCGAACATCGTCAGGGTGTTTATCGAATAGCCAAATATCGCCAGAACCGCGAAGGTGCCGAGCAGTACAACCGGCACGGCGATGGTTGGGATCAGCGTTGCGCGGAAGTTTTGCAGGAACAGGTACATTACCAGGAAGACGAGGATGATCGCCTCAACCAGGGTTTTAACCACTTCGTGAATCGAAATTTTAACGAACGGCGTGGTGTCATACGGGTAAACAATTTTCAGACCTGACGGGAAGAAAGGTTCCATCTTCTTCAGTTCTGCACGGATAGCCGTCGCGGTGTCCAGGGCGTTCGCTCCAGTCGCCAGTTTGATACCTAAACCGGAAGCCGGTTTACCGTTGAACTTCGCAATAACGTCGTAGTTCTCGCCACCCAGCTCCACTTTCGCCACGTCACGCAGGCGAACCTGCGAACCGTCCTGATTCACCTTCAGCAGAATTTTACTGAACTCATCCGCCGAGGTCAGACGCGTTTGCGCGATGATAGACGCATTAAGCTGCTGGCCTTTCACCGGCGGCGTGCCGCCTAACTGACCGGCTGCAACCTGGGCGTTTTGCGCTTTAATTGCGCTGATCACGTCAACCGGGGTCAGCTGGAAGTTGTTCAGCTTATTCGGATCCATCCAGATACGCATCGCGTACTGTGAACCGAACAGCTGAACGTCACCCACACCAGACGTACGGCTGATGGCGTCCTTCATGTTGGCGCCCACGTAGTCGGAAATATCTTCCTGCGTCATGGTGCCATCGGTGTTAATCACGCCGACAACCATCAGGAAGCTACTGGACGATTTCTCGACGCTCACACCCTGTTGTTGCACTTCCTGCGGCAGCAGGGGCATCGCCAGCTGCAGTTTGTTCTGCACCTGAACCTGCGCAATGTCCGCATCCGTACCGGATTCAAAGGTCAGGGTAATCTGAACTGTACCGGTTGAGTCACTGTTTGAGGACATGTACATCAGGTTATCGATACCGTTCATGTTCTGTTCGATAACCTGCGTAACGGTGTCCTGCACCGTTTTGGCATCAGCGCCCGGGTAGGTTGCGGAGATCGTCACTGCCGGCGGCGCAATCGTTGGATATTGCGCAACAGGCAGCTTCAGGATCGCAAGTCCCCCGGCCAGCATGATGATAATGGCGATCACCCACGCAAATATGGGGCGATCGATAAAGAAATTAGGCATGTCTTAACGGCTCCTGTTTAAGTTAAGACTTGGTTTGTTCTGACTGGCCAGCGGCCGACGCTTGTTGTTTGTCGTCAGATTTCACTTCCTGAGCTTTGACCTGCGCGCCAGGACGAACTTTTTGCAAACCAGTAATAATCACGCGATCGCCATCTTTCAGACCTTCCGTTACCAGCCACTTGTCGCCAATCGCCTGCGTTGCAGTGATATTGCGTGTTTCGACTTTGTTATCGGCACCTACAACCAGCGCGCTCGCATCGCCGCGTGGCGTACGGGTCACACCTTGCTGCGGAACCAGAATGGCGCTTGGGTTAGTCCCTTCTTCAAGACGGGCGCGTACGAACATACCCGGCAGCAGGGTTTTATCCGGATTCGGGAAAATAGCCCGGATGGTGATAGAGCCGGTGGTCTGATCGACGGTCACATCAGAAAATTCCAGTGTGCCTGTTTGTGAGAACTTGATACCGTCGTTGGTAACCAGTTCAACTTTGGCTTTACCGTTTTCCTGTTTCAGTTGTCCGCTGGCAAGCTCCTGTTTGAGACGCAGGAAATCGTTGCTGGACTGTGTAACGTCAACGTAGATCGGGTCAAGCTGCTGCACGGTGGCCAGCGCGTTGGTTTGACCGTTCTGCACCAGCGCACCTTCGGTGACGGCTGATTTACCAATACGACCGCTGATAGGGGAGGTCACTTTGGTGTAGGCGAGGTTAATACGCGCGGTTTCTACCGCCGCTTTCGCCGCCACAACGGCTGCATTGGCTTGCTGTGCATCGGCCAGGGCAGAATCGTAATCCTGTTGGCTGATGTACTGCGTGCCGAGCAGTTTCTTGTAACGATTCAACGTCAGTTGCGAAATTTTGGCTGCCGCTTCTGCTTTCGCCAGATCGCCTTTAGCGCTCTCATAAGACGCCTGATAGGTTGCTGGATCAATCTGATAAAGAGACTCACCTGCTTTCACATCACCGCCTTCGGTGAAGTTACGTTTCAGGATGATACCGCTCACCTGCGGACGTACTTCTGCAATGCGATAGGCGCTGGTGCGGCCCGGTAGTTCTGTTGTCATCTGGAGAGGTTCGGATTTGAGCGTCACGACGCCAACTTCTGGCACCTGCTGAGCTCCTTGTTGAGCCTCTTTCTCGTCACATCCTGTAAGCGCTAAGCTGCCTGAGAGCATCAGAACGACCGCCAGAGGCGTTAACCCTCTGTTTTTGTTCATATGTAAACCTCGAGTGTCCGATTTCAAATTGATCAAGGGTCCTGAGTCTAAAAACCCATTGCTGCGTTTATATTATCGTCATGCTATGGTACATACATTCATAAATGTATGTAAATCTGACTCCTGTAAATTCATCAACGTATGGCACGAAAAACCAAACAACAAGCGCTGGAAACCCGACAACACATTCTGGATGTGGCAATGCGTTTGTTCTCACAGCAGGGTGTTTCGGCAACCTCGCTGGCGCAGATTGCTCAGGCCGCGGGCGTCACGCGGGGAGCGATTTACTGGCATTTTAAAGACAAGTCAGATCTGTTTGGTGAAATCTGGGAGCTTTCAGAGTCCAGCATCAGCGATCTTGAGAGTGAGTATCGGGCAAAATTCCCTCACGATCCACTCTCAGTATTAAGAGAAATATTAGTATATATCCTTGAAGCGACTGTTGTGGAAGAACGCCGACGTCTGATGATGGAAATCATCTTCCATAAATGTGAGTTTGTTGGCGAAATGGCGGTGGTTCAGCAGGCGCAGCGCGACCTGTGTCTGGAAAGCTACGATCGCATCGAGCAAGTTCTTAAGGAATGTATGCAGGCCGACATGCTTCCCGCTACGCTGTTAACGCGCCGGGCGGCGATCCTGATGCGCAGTTATATTTCCGGCCTGATGGAAAACTGGCTTTTCGCCCCGCAGTCGTTCGATCTGAAATCAGAGGCGCGCAGCTACGTCGCGATTTTCCTGGAGATGTGCCAGCTTTGCCCGACCCTTCGCAGCGAGGGAGCGCCGCTTACTGCCTGAATCTTTCCAGGAAATGTCTTAGAGGATTACCTTCCCGCTATTCTGCTTTAGCCGGGCGTGATATTCTTCACGCCCGACTATTTTCGGTCATTTCTCAGATCACATTCACGACTATGCTGCACACCTATCGCTCGACACATTCTGTTCTGGCCGTTTTTTTGATCCTGCTGTTTTTCTTTGCAGCCGCACCGCATTCCTGGGCCCGTGCAGACAACGGCAGTGACGTCCCGACGCGTGCCGAGGTTCAGTCGCAACTCGACACCCTGAATAAACAAAAAGATCTCTCCGCCCAGGAAAAGCTCGTTCAGCAGGACCTGACGGAAACCCTGGATACGCTGGATAAGATCGATCGCATCAAAGCCGAAACGGCCCAGTTGCGGCAGAAGGTCGCTCAGGCGCCGGAGAACATGCGTAAAGCAACGGAGGCCCTGAACGCGCTTAGCGACGTTGATAACGACGATGAAACCCGAAAAACGCTTGCCACGCTTTCGTTGCGCCAGCTCGAGTCGCGCGTGGCGCAGCTGCTGGACGATCTGCAAACGGCGCAGTCCGATCTCTCGACCTATAACAGCCAGCTGGTTTCGCTGCAAACCCAGCCTGAGCGCGTGCAGAACGCCATGTATTCTGCATCGCAACAGCTACAGCAGATACGTAACCGTCTGAATGGCATTACCGTGGGGGAAGGGGCGCTTCGACCGACCCAGCAAACGCTGCTGAACATCCAGCAGACGCTGCTGAACGCGGAGATTGAACAGCAGCGTAAGAGTCTGGAAGGCAACACGGTGTTGCAGGATGCGCTGCAAAAACAGCGTGACTACGTGAACGCGAATATCAACCGGCTCGAGCATCAGCTTCAGCTGTTGCAGGAGGCGGTGAACAGCAAGCGCCTGACGCTGACCGAAAAAACGGCGCAGGAAGCGGTCTCGCCAGACGAAACGGCGCGTATCCAGGCCAATCCGCTGGTGAAGCAGGAGCTGGAAATTAACCATCAGCTGAGCGAGCGCCTGATTCAGGCGACTGAAAGCGGCAGCGCGCTGGTGCAGCAGAATATTAAAGTCAAAAACTGGCTGGATCGCGCTTTGCAGGCTGAGCGCAATGTCAAAGAGCAGATTGCCGTCCTGAAGGGAAGCCTGCTGCTGTCGCGCATTCTTTACCAGCAGCAGCAGACGCTGCCGTCCGCCGACGAGCTGGAAGACATGACCAACCGCATTGCGGATTTGCGTCTTGAACAGTTTGACGTTAACCAGCAGCGCGATGCCCTGTTCCAGAGCGATACGTTTGTTGCCAAAGTGGAAGAAGGCCATTCAAGTGAAGTAAACGGTGAAGTTCACGACGCGCTGTTGCAGGTTGTGGATATGCGCCGCGAACTGCTCGATCAGCTTAATAAGCAGCTGGGCAACCAGCTGATGATGGCGATTAACCTGCAAATCAACCAGCAGCAGCTGGTGAGCGTGTCTAAAAGCCTCCAGGAGATCCTGACCCAGCAGATTTTCTGGGTGAACAGCAACAAACCCATGGACTGGGACTGGTTTAAATCTTTCCCTGAAACGCTGAAATCCCAGATCAAAAGCATGAAAATTACCGTGAACTGGGAGAAAGCCTGGCCTGCGGTAATGATTGCCTTCCTTGCGGGTCTGCCTTTGCTGCTCATCGCCGGAGTAATACGCTGGCGTTTGAAATGGCTGAAGCAGTACCAGGCGAAGCTGGCCTCGGAAGTGGGGCAACTGCGTAACGACAGCCAGCTGCACACCCCGAAAGCGATCCTGATCGATCTGATCCGTGCTCTGCCGGTCTGCCTGCTGATCCTCGCCGTCGGCCTGATCCTGTTGACCATGCAGCTCAATATCAGCGACCTGCTGTGGGCGTTCAGCAAAAAGCTGGCGCTGTTCTGGCTGGTGTTTGGCCTGTGCTGGAAAGTGCTGGAAAAAGATGGCGTCGCGGTCCGACACTTCAACATGCCGGAGAAACTCACCAGCCACTGGCGTCGCCAGATTGTACGTATCAGCCTCGCGCTGTTGCCGCTGCACTTCTGGTCCGTTGTGGCCGAGCTTTCGCCGCTGCATCTGATGGATGACGTGCTGGGACAGCTGGTAATTATGCTGAACCTGCTGCTGATAGCCGTCCTGATGTGGCCGATGTGCCGCGACAGCTGGCGTGATAAAGAGTCCCACAATCTTCGTCTGGTTACCGTAACGGTGCTGGCGATCATTCCGCTGGCGCTGATGGTGCTGACGGCAACGGGTTACTTCTATACCACGCTTCGTCTGTCAGGCCGCTGGATTGAAACCGTGTATCTGGTGATCCTGTGGAACCTGCTGTTCCAGACCGTGCTGCGCGGTTTGAGCGTGGCGGCGCGCCGCATTGCGTATCGTCGCGCTGTTGCCCGTCGACAGCATCAGGTTAAAGAGGGGGCTGAAGGGGCTGAGCCGCAGGAAGAGCCGACCATTGCCCTGGAGCAGGTCAACCAGCAAACGATGCGTATTACCATGCTGGTGATGATTGCGCTGTTTGCGGTGATGTTCTGGGCCATCTGGTCTGATTTAATTACCGTCTTCGCCTACCTCGACAGTATCACCCTCTGGCAATACAACGGTACCGAAGCGGGCGCTGCGGTAATGAAAAGCGTCACCATGGGCAGCCTGCTCTTTGCGCTGGTGTCGTCGGTGGTGGCCTGGGCGTTGATCCGCAACCTGCCTGGTCTGCTGGAAGTGCTGGTGCTCTCAAGGCTGAACCTGCGTCAGGGGGCGTCGTATGCCATTACCACCATCCTGAACTACGTCATTATTATTGTCGGGGCGATGACGGTATTCGGCTCGCTGGGCGTCTCGTGGGATAAACTCCAGTGGCTGGCGGCGGCGCTGTCGGTAGGTCTGGGCTTCGGCTTGCAGGAGATCTTCGGTAACTTTGTTTCTGGCCTGATAATCCTGTTCGAACGTCCGGTGCGTATCGGCGATACCGTCACCATCGGCACCTTCTCCGGGACCGTCAGCAAGATCCGTATTCGTGCGACCACCATCACTGACTTCGATCGTAAAGAGGTGATCATCCCGAACAAAGCCTTCGTGACCGAGCGACTGATCAACTGGTCGCTTTCGGATACTACGACGCGCGTGGTGGTCCGACTCGGGGTGGCATATGGTTCAGATCTGGATAAAGTGAAAGAGGTCCTACTGGAAGCCGCGAAATCACATCCTAAAGTGATGCACGATCCTGCGCCTGACGTATTCTTCACCACCTTCGGGCCAAGCACGCTGGATCATGAGCTGCGCCTGTACGTACGCGAACTACGCGATCGCAGCTACACCGTCGATGAGCTGAACCGCACCATTGACCGTCTGTGCCGTGAAAACAACATTAATATCGCCTTCAATCAGCTTGAGGTTCACCTGCGTAACGAGAAAGGTGACGAACATACGGAAGTGAAGCGCGAGATTAAGGGTGACGAAAACTCCGCCCCTCACCCTGCCCTCTCCCCAGAGGGGAGAGGGTAAAAAGCGAATCAGGGCAGATCTTTCAAACCGCACCTAACGGTCCCCTCTCCCTCCAGGGAGAGGGCTAGGGTGAGGGTGAGGGCAACCGGCCTTCACCTTTCCCTCAAAATCCCGCCGCACAATCTCCAGCGCTTTCAGCACCGTCTCCGCCGGGATCTCGTGATTCTCCAGCAGCATAATTAAATCGACGGCCAGCTTGACCTCGTCGGGGGCATTTTCCAGTGACATTAGTGGCTCCTGTTAACGGGTCAGGCGTTCAATGACGCGTTCAATCTCATCCAGCGCCTGACGGCAGCGGACGATGCGGCCTTCCAGCGCGCTGATTTCACGCATTAATAACTGCTGCTCTTGCAGCGTTTCGCTGGTGGTCAGGCGGGCTTCGCGCTCACACTTCATCTCAAACAGACGCCGCTCAAACTCCTGGTTCTCCAGCCGCTTGCGCTGCCATTTTCCGAGCCCAGGCGAGGCGCTGTCCCACGCCCGTAGCGGCCAGGCGGCGATTTCGCGGTGCAGGGCGGTGATCTGCTCAGTAAGATGCTCCGCAAGCCACACCACCTGTTCCTGCTGTTCACTCTCAACCGCGTGGCGAAGCTCGTCGAGGTTGGTCTGCATTTCAGCAAGGTAATCCTGAATGACGGTACTGCGGGTGCGGAAGAGCTGCCGGTCAAAGCGCGGTTTCAGCGTAGCATGTCCCATCAGCGGTGTGGCCTGCGCCCGCAGCGCGATCAGCTGATTTTGCAGCCTCTCAAGAAGCAGTGCTGTTTTCAATGCGCTCTCCAGTGGTAAAGTAGCCGTTCAGTTTGATAACGATTCGCATTATGCAGCGTACTATTTTAATCATCATTGGCTGGCTCGCGGTAGTGCTGGGTACGCTGGGCATCGTATTGCCCTTGCTGCCGACCACCCCGTTCATCCTGTTGGCCGCCTGGTGCTTCGCCCGCTCGTCGCCGCGTTTTCACCACTGGCTCCTGTACCGTTCGTGGTTTGGCGGCTACCTGCGGCACTGGCAAAAACACCGGGCCATGCCGCCCGGGGCCAAGCCGCGCGCCATTGCCTTCATCCTGATCACCTTCGCCGTCTCGTTATGGCTGGTGAAAATGATGTGGGTGCGCATTCTGCTGCTGGCAATCCTGGCCTGCCTGCTGATCTTCATGTGGCGGATCCCCGTGGTTGATGAAAAGCAACAAAAGCACTGAAGCCTCATCATGGCGGTTGCAATTATGGCGCACAGCCAGTAAATTCGACCGTTTTCGAGCACAGGTGCGCCTGGTCAAAGGTTAAACAACTGTTACTTTGACCGACTCGTCGCGCGCCGTGAGTAACACTGTTTCATTTAGGCACAAACCGATGACCGCAACTGCACAGCAGCTTGAATATCTGAAAAATAGCATCAAAAGTATCCAGGATTATCCAAAGCCTGGCATTCTTTTCCGTGATGTCACCAGCTTGCTGGAAGACCCGAAAGCGTACGCCCTCAGCATTGAACTGCTGGTTGAGCGTTATAAAAACGCCGGGATCACCAAAGTAGTAGGTACCGAAGCCCGTGGCTTCCTGTTCGGCGCACCGGTTGCGCTGGCGATGGGCGTGGGTTTTGTGCCGGTGCGTAAGCCGCGCAAACTGCCGCGTGAAACCATTGCTGAGAGCTATGAGCTGGAATACGGCACCGATCAGCTGGAAATTCACGTTGATGCCATCAAGCCAGGCGACAAAGTGCTGGTGGTGGACGATCTGCTGGCAACCGGCGGCACCATCGAAGCGACCGTGAAGCTGATCCGTCGTCTGGGCGGGGAAGTGACCGACGCGGCCTTCATCATCAACCTGTTCGATCTCGGCGGCGAGCAGCGCCTGGAAAAACAGGGTATTACCAGCTACAGCCTGGTGCCTTTCCCGGGACATTAATCCCGTATCTCACAACCTCGCTCAATGGGTGAGGTTGTGATAGCATTCCCCTCCATTAATTCACCTTCCAGCGTTGCAGAGCCTGCCCATGAGTTATCAGGTGTTAGCCCGTAAATGGCGACCACAAACCTTTGCTGACGTTGTCGGTCAGGAACATGTGCTGACGGCCCTGGCGAACGGCTTGTCGCTAGGTCGCATCCATCACGCCTATCTTTTCTCCGGCACCCGTGGCGTCGGTAAAACCTCTATTGCCCGTCTGCTGGCAAAAGGTCTGAACTGCGAAACCGGGATCACCGCCACCCCGTGCGGCGTATGTGACAACTGCCGGGAGATCGAGCAGGGGCGTTTTGTCGATCTGATCGAGATCGACGCCGCCTCGCGCACCAAGGTGGAAGACACCCGCGATCTGCTCGACAACGTGCAGTACGCCCCGGCGCGCGGCCGCTTCAAGGTCTATCTGATCGATGAAGTGCACATGCTGTCGCGCCACAGCTTCAACGCCCTGCTGAAAACGCTGGAAGAGCCGCCTGCGCATGTCAAATTCCTGCTGGCGACCACCGATCCGCAAAAGCTGCCGGTCACGATCCTGTCGCGCTGCCTGCAATTCCATCTGAAGGCGCTGGACGTTGAGCAGATCCGCGCACAGCTTGAACACATTCTTGATGAAGAGAAGATCGTTCACGAGCCGCGCGCCCTGCAGCTGCTGGCCCGCGCGGCGGACGGCAGCCTGCGTGATGCGCTGAGCCTGACTGACCAGGCAATTGCCAGCGGTGACGGTAAGCTTTCCACTGACGCGGTCAGCACCATGCTCGGCACGCTGGATGACGATCAGGCGCTGTCGCTTATCGAAGCGATGATTGCCGCCAACGGTGAGCGGGTAATGACCCTCGTCAACGATGCCGCCGCCCGTGGCATTGAATGGGAAGCGCTGCTGGTCGAGATGCTCAGCCTGCTGCATCGCGTGGCGATGCTGCAATTGTCTCCGTCGGCCATTGGCGCGGACATGGCGACCATTGAACAGCGGATGCGTGAACTTGCGCGCACCGTGCCGCCGGCTGACGTGCAGCTTTATTATCAAACCCTGCTGATTGGCCGCAAAGAGCTGCCGTTTGCACCGGATCGCCGGATGGGCGTTGAAATGACGCTGCTGCGCGCGCTGGCCTTCCATCCGCGCAAGCCATTGCCGGAGCCGGAAACGCCCCGGCAGTCCTTTGCGCCGGTTGCGCCGACCGCGGTAATGTCACCGCAGCAGGTGCCACCGCAACCGGCATCGCCGCCGCCGCAGAACGTGCCGCTGTCGGATGCCACCAGTTCGGTGCTTGCCGCACGAAGCCAGTTGCAACGTGCGCAGGGAGCAACCAAACCAAAAAAGAGTGAACCGGCAGCGCCTGCAAGAGCGCGGCCGGTGAACAACGCCGCGCTTGAACGACTGGCCTCGGTAACGGAGCGCGTGCAGTCGCGTCCGGCACCGTCCGCGCTCGAGCAAAAAGCCCCGGCGAAAGAAGAGGCATACCGCTGGAAGGCGACTACCGTTGTTGAAACGGTCAAGGAAGTGGTCGCCACGCCAAAAGCGCTGAAAAAGGCGCTTGAGCATGAAAAAACGCCGGAGCTGTCCGCGAAGCTCGCGGAAGAGTCCATCGAGCGCGACGCCTGGGCCGCTGAGGTCAGCAAACTTCAGCTGCCGAAGCTGGTGGAGCAGGTCGCGCTGAATGCCTGGAAAGAGCAGGAAGGCAATCAGGTGCGTCTGCATCTGCGTCCGGGCCAGCGACATCTGAATTCCCCTGGTGCGCAAAAGGCGCTGGCCGAGGCGCTTACCGCCTTACAGGGTGTGCCGGTTGAATTGACTATCATTGAAGATGATAATCCGGCGGTGAAAACGCCGCTCGAGTGGCGACAGGCGATTTATGAAGAGAAGCTCGCGCAGGCGCGCGAGTCGATTATCGCGGATAACAACATCCAGACCCTGCGCCGGTTCTTCGACGCCGATCTGGATGAAGAGAGTATTCGCCCCCTTTGATCGTGAGTCTGACTTACGGTTGTAATCCTTAACGTGAAAGAAGAGAGAAGCCTATGTTTGGTGGAAAAGGCGGTCTGGGTGGCCTGATGAAGCAGGCTCAGCAGATGCAGGAAAAAATGCAGAAGATGCAGGAAGAGATCGCTCAGCTGGAAGTCACGGGTGAATCCGGTGCCGGTCTGGTCAAGGTGACCATCAACGGTGCGCACAACTGCCGTCGCGTTGAAATCGACCCGAGCCTGCTCGAAGACGACAAAGAGATGCTGGAAGATCTGGTTGCAGCCGCGTTTAACGATGCCGCTCGCCGTATCGACGAAACCCAGAAAGAGAAAATGGCCTCTGTTTCCAGCGGTATGCAACTGCCGCCGGGCTTTAAGATGCCATTCTGATGCAAACCAGTCCGCTGCTCACGCAGTTAATGGAAGCACTGCGCTGCCTGCCGGGCGTTGGCCCGAAGTCGGCGCAGCGTATGGCGTTTACGCTATTGCAGCGCGACCGCAGCGGCGGGATGCGCCTGGCGCAGGCTCTGACCCGCGCCATGTCAGAAATTGGTCACTGTGCGGATTGCCGGACCTTTACCGAGCAGGACGTCTGTAACATCTGCACGAACCCGCGTCGTCAGGAAAACGGTCAGATTTGCGTGGTGGAGAGTCCGGCGGACATCTACGCCATCGAACAAACCGGGCAGTTTTCCGGCCGCTATTTCGTGCTGATGGGGCATCTCTCCCCGCTGGACGGCATCGGCCCGGATGATATCGGTCTCGATCGTCTTGAACAGCGTCTTGAGTCCGAGACGATCAAAGAGGTGATCCTCGCCACCAACCCGACGGTGGAAGGGGAGGCAACCGCCAACTACATCGCCGAGCTGTGCGCGCAGTACGGCGTTGACGCCAGCCGCATCGCCCACGGCGTGCCGGTCGGCGGTGAGCTGGAGATGGTCGACGGCACCACGCTGTCGCACTCGCTGGCCGGACGACACAAGATTATTTTCTGACCAAACGGAGGCTGCGTGCGCGGCCTCCGCTTGAAAATTCCCCCCCTTATCCCCATCTCTCACTCAACGTTTTACAACCCCATTAAATGGCATTGTTGAGGTCGACTTAGATGAAAGGACAAGAAACCCGTGGTTTCCAGTCAGAAGTAAAACAGCTTCTGCACCTGATGATCCATTCCCTGTATTCCAACAAAGAAATCTTCCTGCGTGAGCTGATTTCCAACGCCTCCGATGCGGCGGACAAGTTGCGCTTCCGCGCGCTGTCCAACCCGGATCTGTACGAAGGCGATGGCGAACTGCGCGTGCGCGTCTCTTTTAATAAAGAGAACCGCACCCTGACGATTGCCGATAATGGCATCGGGATGAACCGCGACGAGGTGATCGACCATCTCGGCACCATCGCTAAATCCGGCACCAAAGCGTTCCTCGAGTCCATGGGCTCTGACCAGGCGAAAGACAGCCAGCTGATCGGTCAGTTCGGCGTAGGCTTCTACTCGGCATTCATCGTGGCGGATAAAGTCACCGTGCGCACCCGCGCCGCGGGCGACAGCGCCGAAAACGGCGTGCTGTGGGAATCCAAAGGGGAAGGCGAATACACCGTTGATGATATCACCAAAGCGGATCGCGGCACCGAAATCACTCTGCACCTGCGCGAAGGCGAAGACGATTTCCTGAACGACTGGCGCGTACGCTCCATCATCAGCAAATATTCTGACCACATCGCGCTGCCGGTTGAGATTGAAAAACAGGAAGAGAAAGACGGCGAAACCGTGGTTTCCTGGGAGAAAATCAACAAGGCGCAGGCGCTGTGGACGCGCAACAAAGCTGAAATTAAAGACGACGAGTACAACGAGTTTTACAAGCACATCGCCCACGACTTTACCGACCCGCTGACCTGGAGCCACAACCGTGTGGAAGGGAAGCAGGAGTACACCAGCCTGCTGTACATTCCGGCGCAGGCGCCGTGGGACATGTGGAACCGCGATCACAAGCACGGCCTGAAGCTGTACGTGCAGCGCGTCTTCATCATGGACGACGCCGAGCAGTTCATGCCGAACTACCTGCGCTTTGTGCGTGGCCTGATAGATTCCAACGATCTGCCGCTGAACGTCTCCCGTGAAATTCTCCAGGACAGCACCGTCACCCGTAACCTGCGTAACGCCCTGACCAAGCGAGCGTTGCAGATGCTGGAAAAACTGGCGAAAGACGATGCGGAAAAATACCAGACCTTCTGGAAACAGTTCGGCCTGGTGCTGAAAGAAGGCCCGGCGGAAGACACCGCGAACGTGGAAGCTATCGCTAAACTGCTGCGCTTCGCCTCTACGCACAACGACTCCTCCGCCCAGACCGTGTCGCTGGAAGAGTACGTCTCCCGCATGAAAGAAGGGCAGGAGAAGATCTACTACATCACCGCCGACAGCTATGCGGCAGCGAAGAGCAGCCCGCATCTGGAGCTGCTGCGTAAGAAAGGCATCGAAGTGCTGCTGCTGTCTGACCGCATCGACGAGTGGATGATGAACTACCTGACCGAGTTCGACGGTAAATCCTTCCAGTCCGTTGCTAAAGCCGACGAGTCTATCGATAAGCTGGCGGATGAAGTGGACGACAGCGCGAAGGAAGCCGAGAAGGCGCTGGAGCCGTTCGTTGAGCGCGTGAAAACCCTGCTGGGCGACCGCGTGAAAGAGGTGCGCTTCACGCACCGTCTGACCGATACGCCAGCCATTGTCACCACCGATGCGGACGAAATGAGCACCCAGATGGCGAAACTGTTCGCTGCGGCGGGCCAGGCCGTGCCGGAAGTGAAATATATCTTTGAGCTTAATCCGGATCATCCGCTGGTGAAACGCGCGGCGGATACCCAGGACGACGCCCGCTTTGCGGAGTGGGTTGAACTGCTGCTGGATCAGTCCCTGCTGGCCGAGCGCGGCACCCTGGAAGATCCTAACCTGTTCATTAAACGTGTGAATGCGCTGCTGCTGGCGTAATACAAAACCTACCCCTCACCCTGGCCCTCTCCCCAAAGGGGAGAGGGTATAATCGTCCCCTCTCCCCTTTGGGGAGAGGGTTAGGGTGAGGGGGCATTCTCGCACTACCCCAAATAATCTCCCCCCGTTAACCGTTTCAGCCTCCCCGCCTTCCTTGAGCGATACCCGTTCTGGTGGTATTGTTTAGCGCTTTTGAAAAATTGAATCGACATTTGAGGGGATTTTCGCAATGCGTATTATTCTGCTTGGCGCTCCGGGCGCGGGTAAGGGAACTCAGGCTCAGTTCATCATGGAGAAATACGGTATTCCGCAAATCTCTACTGGTGACATGCTGCGTGCCGCTGTTAAATCTGGCTCCGAGCTGGGCAAACAAGCTAAAGACATCATGGACGCAGGCAAGCTGGTGACCGACGAACTGGTTATCGCGCTGGTAAAAGAGCGCATTGCTCAGGAAGACTGCCGCAATGGTTTCCTGCTGGACGGCTTCCCGCGCACCATTCCTCAGGCTGACGCCATGAAAGAAGCGGGCATCAACGTGGATTACGTGCTGGAGTTCGATGTACCGGACGAACTGATCGTTGACCGTATCGTTGGCCGTCGCGTGCACGCTGCCTCTGGCCGCGTTTACCACATCAAATTCAACCCACCTAAGGTTGAAGGCAAAGACGACGTGACCGGCGAAGAGCTGACCACCCGTAAAGACGACCAGGAAGAAACCGTGCGTAAACGCCTGGTGGAATACCATCAGATGACCGCACCGCTGATCGGCTACTACTCCAAAGAGGCGCAGGCGGGTAACACCAAATACGCGAAAGTTGACGGCACCAAAGCCGTGGCTGACGTACGTGCAGAGCTGGAAAAAATCCTCGGCTAAGCGCACCTCTCTCACCCGGAGCCCCGGGTGAGAAAAATTCTCATCTTACCTATTACAGCAATGGGTTTCGTTTAAACGCATTTCCGCTACAATTGACAGCCTATCAAATGGTTAAGAGGCGTGAATGAGTCAGGCGAAAACCGGCATCCTGCTTGCCAATCTGGGCACCCCAGAAGCACCTACTCCAGCGGCGGTAAAACGCTACCTGCGACAATTTTTAAGCGACACGCGCGTCGTGGATACCCCAAGACTGCTGTGGTGGCCACTGCTGCGTGGTGTTATTCTGCCGATTCGTTCTCCGCGTGTAGCAAAGCTCTATCAGTCCGTGTGGATGGAAGAAGGCTCGCCGCTGATGGTCTACAGCCGTCGTCAGGAGAAGGCGCTGGCCGCCCGTCTGCCGGACATGCCCGTTGCGCTCGGTATGAGCTACGGTAAGCCATCCCTGGAAAGCGCCGTCGACTCTCTGCTGGCGCAGGGCGTTGAACACATTGTGGTGCTGGCCCTTTATCCTCAGTATTCGTGCTCCACGGTGGCTGCCGTCTGGGACGAACTGGCACGCATTCTGGCGACCCGCCGCCGTATACCGGGCATCACCTTTATCCGCGACTACGCCGATAACGAGCTGTACATTCAGGCGCTTGCCAGCAGCGCGCGCGCGTCGTTTGAAAAACACGGCGAGCCGGATCTGCTGCTGCTCTCCTATCACGGTATTCCGCAGCGTTTCGCGAACGAAGGGGACGATTACCCCCAGCGTTGCCGCGATACCACCCGCGAGCTGGTCTCCGCCCTCGGCCTGCCGCCTGAGAAGGTGATGATGACCTTCCAGTCGCGCTTCGGTCGTGAACCGTGGTTGACCCCGTATACTGATGAAACGCTAAAAATGCTGGGCGAGAAGGGCGTGAAGCACATTCAGGTTATGTCGCCGGGCTTCTCGGCGGATTGTCTGGAAACGCTGGAAGAGATTGCCGTCCAGAACAAAGAGTTCTTCATGGAGGCCGGCGGAACGAAATACGAATACATTCCTGCGCTTAACGACTCCCCTGAACACATCGATATGATGGTGTCACTGGTCACCACCCGCCGCTGATCGCGTTACGGGCCGGGTTTGTGCTACCATTCCCGGCCCGTATTCTTTGCACAGTTCAGACCATGAAATTTCCCGGTAAACGTAAGTCCAAACACTATTTCCCCGTCGATGCCCGCGATCCGCTGTTACAGCAAATTCAGCAGGAAAGCGAAACCAGCGCTGCCTGGGTGGTCGGTATCGATCAGACGCTGGTGGACATTGAAGCCAAAGTGGATGATGCGTTTGTCGCACGTTACGGTCTGAGCGCCGGGCACTCGCTGGTGATTGAGGATGACGTTGCCGAAGCGCTGTATCAGGACCTGATGCGCGAAAATCTTATCACCCACCAGTTTGCTGGCGGCACCATCGGTAACACCATGCACAACTACTCCGTTCTGGCAGACGACCGCTCGGTGCTGCTTGGCGTGATGTGCAGCAATATCGAAATCGGTGGCTACGCCTACCGCTACCTGTGCAATACCTCCAGCCGCACCGATCTGAACTATTTGCAGGGCGTTGACGGGCCGATTGGTCGTTGCTTTACGCTGATAAGCGATTCCGGCGAGCGTACCTTTGCCATCAGCCCCGGCCATATGAACAAGCTACGCGCTGAAAGTATTCCGGAAGAGGTGATCGCGGGCGCGTCTGCGCTGGTGTTGACGTCTTATCTGGTGCGCTGCAAGCCGGGCGAACCAATGCCGGACGCAACCATGAAGGCAATTGAGTATGCGAAGAAATACAACGTGCCTGTGGTTCTGACGCTGGGCACCAAATTCGTGATTGCCGACAACCCGGAGTGGTGGCAGGCCTTCCTGAAAGAACACGTCTCGATTCTGGCGATGAATGAAGAAGAAGCCGAAGCGCTGACCGGCGAAAGCGATCCGCTGCTGGCGTCTGATAAGGCGCTGGACTGGGTGGATCTGGTGCTCTGCACCGCCGGGCCGGTCGGGCTGTACATGGCGGGCTTCACGGAAGAAGAGAGCAAGCGGAAAACCCAGCACCCGCTGCTGCCGGGCGCTATCGCCGAATTTAACCAGTACGAGTTCAGCCGCGCCATGCGTCATAAAGACTGCATCAACCCGCTGCGTATCTTCTCCCACATTGCACCGTATATGGGTGGCCCCGAGAAGATCATGAACACCAACGGCGCGGGCGACGGCGCGCTGGCCGCGCTGCTGCACGACATCACCGCTAACGCCTACCACAAAACCAATGTGCCGAATTCCAGCAAACACACCTTCAACTGGCTGACCTATTCCTCGCTGGCGCAGGTGTGCAAGTACGCGAACCGCGTGAGTTATCAGGTGCTGAACCAGCATTCACCGCGCTTAACGCGTGGGCTGCCGGAACGGGAAGACAGCCTCGAAGAGGCGTATTGGGACAGGTAAAAGAAGACCCCTCACCCTGGCCCTCTCCCCAAAGGGGAGAGGGAACTTGAACACCCTCTCCCCTTTGGGGAGAGGGCTGGGGTGAGGGGACCAGGCCGCACAAAATTTACCCCGTCACCGCCTCTTCAACCGGCGGCTTCGTCAGCATTGTCAGCATCGTATTCGCAATCTCACGCTCACCCATCACCACCTGATTCGCGCCGCGCTCGGTAATGTACTCTACTTCGTCATCATAATGGGCGCGGGCTATGATTTCGATATGCGGGCATTTTTCACGGGCTGTGGCGACAATCTCGCCAGCCTCGTAACCGTTCGGGATAGTGAGCAGCAGCCAGCGAGCGCAGTCCAGATGCGCCAGATTCATAATCTCTTCGTTAGCCGCGTTGCCCAGCACTGCGCGGATGCCGCGCTCGCGAAGCTCGTCGACGCGAGTGCGTGACGTTTCAATCACTACAAGTGGAATGCCCTGAGCCATCAGTTTTTCACCCAGCAGGCTGCCGACGCGGCCAAAACCGACCAGCAGCGCGTGGTTGCAGATATCCACCGGGATCTGTTTCTCTTCTTCTGTCGCCTCTTCCAGCGTCAGCTCTTCGAGGGTTTCGGTCTTCTCGAGATATTTCTCCAGCAGGGCAAACAATACCGGGTTCAACATGATGGAGAGGATCGCCCCCGCCAGCACCAGATTTTGCCCAGCCTGTGGCAGCAGATTCAGGGCCATTCCCAGACCAGCCAGAATAAAGGCGAACTCGCCAATCTGCGCCAGGCTGGCGGCGATGGTCAGCGCCGTGCGCGGCGAGTGACCGAACATCCGCACCAGGAAGAAGGCGGCAACGGACTTACCAAAGATGATGATTGCCAGCGTACCCAGCACGGCCAGCGGCTGCTGGATGAGGATCATCGGGTCGAACAGCATCCCGACGGAGACAAAGAACAGCACCGCGAACGCATCACGTAATGGCAGAGTATCGTGCGCGGCACGGTGGCTCAGCTCGGACTCGTTCAGCACCATCCCGGCGAAGAACGCGCCCAGCGCAAAGGAGACGTCAAACAGCTCGACAGCGCCAAAGGCAATGCCCAGCGCCAGCGCAAGGACCGAAAGCGTGAACAGTTCACGCGAGCCGGTGGCGGCGCTGCGGGACATGATCCACGGCACCAGACGGCGGCCCACCAGCATCATGATGGCAATAAACGCCACAACCTTACCGATGGTAATGCTCATATCCAGCGCCAGCGAAGCGAAGCCGATATTCTCTTTTTCCATCATCCCGGCGACGGCGGGCAGCAGTACCAGCGTCAACACCATCACCAGATCTTCAACTATCAGCCAGCCAATCGCGATTTGCCCGCGCTGGCTGTCTATTAGCTGTCTCTCTTCAAGCGCGCGCAGCAGCACCACGGTACTGGCGGTTGAAAGACACAGCCCAAATACGATACCGGTCATGATTGACCAGCCCAGCACCGCCGAAAGCGCCATGCCCAGTAGCGTCGCCACCCCTATCTGGGCGATCGCTCCCGGTATGGCGATCGACTTTACCGCCATCAGATCCTTCAGGGAAAAATGCAGTCCGACGCCAAACATCAGCAGGATAACGCCCAGTTCCGCCAGCTCCGGTGCAAGTTTGGTATCTGCGACAAAACCCGGCGTAAAGGGTCCTGCCAGCACGCCCGCTAACAAATAGCCTACCAGGGGCGAAATACGCAGTTTGTTGGCAATCATGCCGAGGATAAAAGCGAGCACAAGTCCACCAACAATGGTGGTGATAAGCGGTGTGGCGTGGTGCATTCCGTCTCCTTTCGCGATGGGTGATCCATTTTTGGTGCAAATACCAAAAAGCCGATTAATAGTTTATGACAATTTTTACGCTTATGTTTATGAATAATTGTTGAAATCACAATAAAAAGGCAATAAGCACGAAAAAAGGCAGATTTTGATAAATTTGCTGAGGGGAGGGAGAGGAAAGCCTTATGGCATCAGGTTATCCGGCTGCCAAAGTTTAACTTTGGCAGCCATGAAGTTACGCTTTATGACGGTTGTCAGGCAGGAATATGGTCAACATCCCCAGAAGTGGCAGGAAAGCGCAGATTTTATAGACCAGGAAGATGCTGGTGTGGTCTGCAACCATCCCTAACACGGCGGCGCCAAGGCCGCCCATGCCAAAGGCAAAACCGAAAAAGAGACCGGAAACCATACCGATACGTCCCGGCAGCAGCTCCTGCGCATAGACCAGAATGGCTGAAAACGCCGACGCGAGAATAAAACCAATAATCACTGTCAATATTCCGGTCCATTCCAGCGTTGCGTACGGTAAAACAAGCGTAAACGGCGCAACGCCGAGGATAGAGCCCCAAATCACATATTTACGTCCGATTTTATCTCCCACAGGGCCGCCAATCACCGTGCCTGCCGCCACCGCAAACAGGAAGGCAAAGAGATGGAACTGGGCGTTTTGTACCGATAATCCGAATTTTTGCATCAGATAGAAGGTGTAATAGCTGCTAATGCTCGCCATATAGAAATATTTCGAGAAAATCAGCACCAGCAACACGCTGACGGCAAGGATCACCTTATTACGCGGAAGGGGATTGGTTATCTTCGCGACAGGTTTTCCCTTATTTACGCGGTGCTGCGCGGCATACCAGCGGCTGATTTGCGCCAGGACGACAATCGCCAGCAGCGCGGCCAGCACAAACCACGCCACGTTGCCTTTGCCGTAAGGCGCGATAATTACCGCCGCCAGCAGAGGACCGAGGGAGCTACCAAAATTCCCCCCCACCTGAAACAGAGACTGCGCCAGCCCGTGGCGTCCGCCGGAGGCCATACGCGCCACGCGGGACGATTCCGGATGGAACACCGATGAACCGGTTCCCACCAGCGCCGCGGCAACCAGTACCGCCTCAAAGCTGCCCGCCATGGCCAGCAGCACCAGCCCGCTCAGGGTGAAGCACATCCCAATGGGCAGCGACCATGGCATCGGGTATTTGTCCGTCCAGTAGCCCACCACCGGCTGTAGCAGCGAAGAGGCCAGCTGGAAGGTCAGGGTAATCATCCCGATCTGCACGAAGGTTAATGAGAACTCAGACTGCAACAGCGGGTAGATCGCCAGAATCAGCGACTGGATCATGTCGTTGAGCAGATGAGAGAGACTGATTGCGCCTAATACTTTGAAGGAAGTGCGCGATTTCGGCGGCGACGCCGGAACGCCCTGAACAGGCTGGGTTGATTCACTGATTGCCATAAATACCACGTCAATTTGTAATTAGAGATGCAGGGAGTAATTATTATCCGACTAACATACTCGTCCGTGACATTTGAAGAAAGTCGCAATTCTGAAAACTTATTTGTCTATTCTTGTGAGTCACTGTAATTTTTGCGTTTGTCTATGGGTCAGGGAGAGAGAAGATGAAGTTAATAAAGCGTGGCGTCGCGCTGGCGCTCATCGCCGCATGGGGGCTGACAAGCCTGCCCGCGCAGGCGTATGAAAAAGATAAAACCTATAAAATTACCATTCTGCATACTAACGATCATCACGGCCATTTCTGGCGCAGCGAATACGGTGAATATGGCCTGGCGGCGCAAAAAACGCTGGTGGACGGCATTCGTAAAGAGGTCTCGGCTCAGGGCGGCAGCGTGCTGTTGCTGTCGGGCGGGGATATTAATACCGGCGTACCGGAATCTGATTTGCAGGATGCCGAGCCTGATTTCCGCGGCATGAATTTAATTGGTTACGACGCGATGGCGGTCGGAAACCACGAGTTTGATAACCCGCTGAGCGTATTGCGCCAGCAGGAAAAGTGGTCCAAATTTCCGTTCCTTTCCGCCAATATTTATCAGAAAAGCACCGGCGAGCGCCTGTTTAAACCGTGGGCGCTGTTTAAGCGTCAGGATCTGAAGATCGCGGTCATCGGCTTAACCACCGACGATACGGCCAAAATTGGCAACCCTGAATTTTTCACCGACATCGAATTCCGTAAACCGGCGGACGAAGCGAAGCTGGTGATCCAGGAGTTGCAGCAGAATGAAAAACCGGATGTGATTATCGCTACCACCCACATGGGGCATTACGACAACGGTCAGCACGGCTCTAACGCGCCGGGCGACGTGGAGATGGCGCGCAGCCTTCCTGCGGGCTCGCTGGCGATGATTGTGGGCGGTCATTCGCAGGATCCGGTCTGCATGGCTTCTGAGAATAAAAAGCAGGTAGATTATGTGCCCGGCACGCCGTGCGCGCCGGATCGTCAGAACGGGATCTGGATTGTACAGGCCCACGAGTGGGGTAAATACGTAGGCCGTGCGGATTTCGAATTCCGTAACGGCGAGATGAAGCTGGTGCACTATCAGCTCATCCCGGTCAACCTGAAGAAGAAAGTAACCTACCCGGACGGCAAAAGCGAGCGGGTACTCTACACGCCAGAGATCGCTGAAAACCAGCAGATGCTCTCCCTGCTGACGCCGTTCCAGAGCAAAGGGAAAGCGCAGTTGGACGTGAAGATTGGCACGCTTAACGGACGACTGGAAGGGGACCGCAGCAAAGTCCGCTTCGTACAAACCAACATGGGGCGTCTGGTGCTGGCCGCGCAGATGGCGCGCACGAATGCGGATTTCGGCGTGATGAGCGGCGGCGGTATTCGTGATTCCATCGATGGCGGAAACATCACCTATAAAGACGTGCTCAAAGTGCAGCCGTTTGGCAACGTGGTGGTGTATGCGGACATGAGCGGGAAAGAGGTGATTGACTACCTGACCGCCGTGGCGCAGATGAAGCCGGACTCCGGAGCGTATCCGCAGTTTGCTAACGTCAGCTTCGTCGCGAAGGACGGTAAGCTCAACGATCTCAAAATCAAAGGCGAACCTGTTGATCCGGCGAAAACCTACCGCCTGGCAACGTTAAGCTTTAACGCCACCGGCGGCGACGGCTATCCGCATATCGATAACAAACCGGGCTATGTAAATACCGGGTTTATTGATGCGGAAGTGTTAAAGCAGTTTATCCAGCAAAATTCACCGATTGACGTGAACGCGTATGAGCCGAAGGGCGAGGTGAGCTGGCAGTAGTGCGGGTGTGTTGTGCCGGGTGGCGGCTACGCCTTACCCGGCCTACATTCGAATCGGAGGCCCGGTAAGCGCAGCGCCACCGGGCAATTTTCTCAATCCCTGCGCGCAATATCCGCAAATTTCGCGTCCAGCATTTTCGCCAGATCGCCTGCGGCCAGTTCGATATCCAGCCCGCGTTTGCCGCCAGAAATATAGATCGTCTCAAATTCCTGCGAAGGCGCATCGATCAGGGTCGGCAGACGCTTTTTCTGGCCGAGCGGGCTGATCCCGCCGACCAGATAACCCGTAGTGCGTTGCGCAACCATCGGGTCTGCCATATCGACCTTTTTCGCTCCCAGCGCTTTGGCCACTTTCTTCAGATCAAGCTGTCCGGCGACGGGCGTCACTGCCACGGCGAGGTGCTTCATATCGCCATTCACCGCGACCAGCAGCGTTTTGTAAACCTGGTTCGCGTTCAGCCCCAGCTTGCGCACCACTTCATCACCAAAGTTGGTTTCGTTCGGATCGTGATCGTAGGTGTGGATCCGGAAAGAAATTTTGTTTTTTTCGAGTAATTTAACGGCGGGAGTCATGGCTATCCTTCTTACGACAGACGATTCATACCAGCAGCATACGCCTGACGTTTGTCTAAAAAATAGCACCATCTTGCGCAATAGTATTGGCAGTGATGGTTACTTTGAGCGACAATCGGCGTAGCCGAAGGTCACTTCGGTATAATAAAAACGATGAAATTCCTCTTTGACGGGCCAATAGAAATATTGGCCATTTTTTTATTTCAGCAGCGACGGCAAATTCCCTTCTCCGTACAAATGCAACGCGCCAACCGCGACAACATAACGACCGGCAGGCAGGGCATACAGCGTCTCCCGCCACGCCTGGTTGCGCGCGTTCATCAGCACATCATACAACGATTCACTGAACGTCGACGGTAACGCCAACTTACCTTCTGCGGGCGGCGCATCCAGCCACCAGCCAATCATCGTTTGCAGCAGACGCGCGTTGGTGTGCCAGTGGGTCAGGGTATCATCCAGTAGCATCTTACCGTCATCAGGAAGCTGGCGAAGAAGCGCAATCTGGCTGTCCGTGCCTTCCAGTTCAATGACGGACAGGTTGCACGCCCGTGCCGCATTCAGCAGTTGATAATCGATACCGTAATCGCCGCGCAGCCCCAGGCGCTGCGCCTGGGTTGCCTGTAGCACCATGGCAATTTGCCACAGGGGCAGGGTGTCGAGCATTGAGAGCGAGACGCCGGACTCATCCGCAAGACGGGTAAGCTCAGCCAGCTGCGTCTCGTTAAGACGTTCAGCCAGGGGGCGGTCGCTTTCCAGCCCGGCAAACGGCGATTCATGGCCGGAGATGTCGGCTTCGACGATCAGCGCGTCGGCGCGCTTCAGTAGTTTAATCAGGCCGGAGGGCAGGGGGGACATATCCTGCGTGCCCATATGAATGCTTCCCACCAGGTGCAGTTGCTGCCCACCCGGAAGCGAAATATCCATACCGGGCCAGGCATAACGGCGGGGAAAAAGGGCGCGAAACGATGTTTTTATACGATTAAACAGACCCATACGCGCTCCATAAACGGAAAGGTTCATGCTAGCGCGTGGGGAAGGGGGGCGCAATAGGCGAAAGCCGGGCGGCGCTGCGCTTACCCGGCCTGCTTCCGGGATTCTACGCTTTCGGTTTAAACCGCAGCAGACGGTTAGCGTTGCTCACCACGGTAATTGACGAGAGCGCCATCGCCGCACCCGCAACAACCGGGTTCAGCAGGGTGCCGGTCAGCGGCCACAAAATCCCGGCGGCAATCGGAATGCCGAGCGAGTTATAGACGAAGGCCCCCAGCAGGTTCTGCTTCATGTTGCGCAACGTGGCTTTCGAAATCGCCAGCGCATCCGCCACACCCATCAGGCTGTGGCGCATCAGGGTGATCGCCGCGGTTTCAATGGCGACATCGCTCCCGCCGCCCATCGCAATACCTACGTCAGCCTGCGCCAGCGCCGGGGCGTCGTTGATGCCGTCGCCGACCATCGCCACCTGACGACCATCACGTTGCAATTTCCTGATGGCGTCCGCTTTGCCATCTGGCAGTACGCCGGCTATCACCTCATCAATCCCGGCTTCTCTGGCGATGGCGTTAGCGGTAGTCGGGTTATCACCGGTTAACATCACCAGGCGATATCCCGCATGGTGCAGGCGTTGCAAGGCATCCACGCTGTCCTGGCGTAACGGATCGCGCACGGCCAGCAGCGCCGCCACATGACCATCTTTCGCCAGCAGAACCGGCGTCGCGCCCTGAGAGGCCTGCGCGTTCAGCTCAGCGTCCAGCACGGACGTATCAACACCGTGTTCAGTTAGCAGTGCCAGGTTACCCAGCAGCAGCGTATGGCCTTCTGCTTCACCGCTGACCCCTAAACCGCGCAGGGTGCGGAAGTTGCTTACCTGCGGCAGACGGGCATCACCGGCTTTCTCAAGGATGGCGCGCGCCAGCGGGTGACTGGAGCCTTGTTCCAGCGCGGCGGCCAGGCGCAGGGCATCCGTCTCCGTACAGCCAATGGTATTAACGGCCACTACCTGCGGTTTGCCCTCGGTGAGCGTGCCGGTTTTATCAAAGACAAGGGTGTCCAGCGTGCTTGCCCGTTGCAGGGCGTCAGCATCACGGACCAGTACGCCAAATTCGGCGGCGCGTCCGACGCCAGAGATAATCGACATCGGCGTGGCCAGGCCAAGGGCACAAGGGCAGGCGATGATCAGCACCGTGGTGGCGATCACCAGGGTGTAGACAATCTGCGGCGCCGGGCCGAAGAAATACCAGATTGCCGCGCTCAGCAGGGCAATACCGACCACCACTGGCACAAAAATGGCGGAGATTTTATCGGCAAGCTGACCAATTTCCGGCTTACTGCTCTGCGCCTGGCGGACCATCCGAATGATGCGTGACAGTGTGGTATGACTGCCAACGGCGCTGGCGCGGAACAGCACGCTGCCGTCCTGTACCACCGTACCCGCATGCACCGCATCGCCCTGAGATTTCTGCTGGGGGATCGGCTCACCGGTCAGCATGGCTTCATCAAGCCAGGCATCGCCCTGGGTGATTTCACCGTCGACGGGCACGCGGTCACCGGTGGTGAGACGCAGCGTCATACCGGGTTGCACCTCTGAGAGAGGAACGTTTTTTTCCCCATCGTCGGTGACAACGCGGGCCGTCGGCGGGGTTAAATCGAGTAATCTTTCCAGCGCTTTCGACGAACGCTGACGCGCGCGGGCTTCGAGCATATGGCCTAAGTTAATCAGACCTATAATCATCGCGCTCGCTTCATAATAGAGATGGCGCGCCTCCATCGGGAACCACTGCGGCCAGACGTTAACGCTCATCGAATACAGCCACGCCGCACCCGTCCCGAGCGCGACCAGCGTGTCCATCGTCGCGGTGCGGTTTTTCAGGCTCTTCCAGGCGCTGGTATAGAAATGTCCGCCTGCAAACACCATCACCGCAAGGGTAATCAGACCAATCACCAGCCACAGGGTGCGGTTGTCTGCGGTGACCATCATGTTGTCACCGATCATGCCCCACACCATCACCGGAATACCGACCAGCAGGGCGACAATCGCCTGCCAGCGGAAGCGCTTCATGGTGGCGACAGCCGTTTCCTGCTGGCGCTCGCGGCGCTCGGCATCATCTTCGATGGCCTCCGCCCCGTAGCCCGCTTTCTCCACGGCCAGCACTAAATCTGCGGCGGAGGCACTGCCCATCACCAGCGCAGTACGCTCCGCCAGGTTTACCCGTGCCTGTGCGACGCCCGGTACCGCCTGTAAGGCGTTTTGTACCCGGGAGACACAGCTGGCGCAGCTCATGCCGTTGATCAGCAGCTGTTGGCTGTCATCAATATCATCAGCTACCGGAAGCTCAGGAGTGGCCGCTGTCAGTGCTTCCGACGGGGATGATGACTCTGCCAGCGGTTTAGCCTTTGGGTGGCTTAACTCCGCCCCGTAACCGGCCTGTTTAATGGTATCAATCAGCGCGTCGGCGCTGGCGCTGCCGGTCACGGCGGCATGATCGATAGTCACCTCAGCGCTTTCCACATCAGGACGCTGCTCCAGGCTTTCTTTAACACGTTTGACACAGTGGCCGCAGGAGAGGCCGTCCAGTGTCAGGTCAATAGTGTGAGACATAACAAAACTCCCGTATAATGTTCTGGTCAATTGTTGACCTTCACTCTGCTTTTCGCTAACTGTTATGAAGGTTAAACCTTCCATCAAGGGGAAGGTCAAGGGGGAAATGTGAATATCAGCGATGTTGCGAAAAAAACCGGCTTAACCAGCAAAGCGATTCGCTTTTATGAGGAAAAAGGGCTGGTGACGCCACCGTTGCGCAGTGAGAACGGCTACCGCAGCTATACGCAGCTGCATCTTGATGAACTGACGTTACTGCGCCAGGCAAGACAGGTAGGATTTAACCTTGAAGAGTGCGGCGAGCTGGTTAACCTGTTTAACGATCCGAAACGCCACAGTGCCGACGTGAAAAAACGTACGCTGGAAAAAGTGGCGGAGATCGAACGCCATATCATCGAATTACAGGCGATGCGTGAGCAACTGCTACAGCTGGCAGAATCCTGCCCGGGAGATGACAGCGCCGAGTGCCCGATTATCGACAATCTTTCCGGCTGCTGCCACCGTAAAACCCACGCCTAACAGGCTTTAACCCGCAGGGTAATGCCTTCTACCGCAATGACCTCAACCCGCGTGCCGGCGCTGAGGTCATCATCGGCCACCACCGGCCATGAACTGTCCCCCACGCGCATATGACCGCGTCCGTTGATCAGCGCGTTATCAAGCGTAAAACGTTTACCCACGATCTGCTGCCCACGCTGATTGAGATGCGCGTCGACCGGCTTCTGCGCCTTCACCCGTTTGTTCAGCCAGCGCCACCACAGCCAGGCGGCCAGCAGCGTCAGCACGGCAAACAGCGCGCCCTGCCACTCCCAGCCGACAGGCAACAGCCAGATGACTAGCCCGGTAATCACAGCGGCAACACCGCTCCACAGCAAATAACCGTTGCCGCCAAGCATCTCGGCGGCCAGCAGCAAGCCGCCAAGGCTTAGCCAGAACGCATGAGGATGTGCAACGATGAGCTCAATCATTTTTTACGCTCGTTTCCGCCGTCTTTGATCAACTCGGCAATTCCGGCGATAGATCCCATCAGACTGCTGGCATCCAGCGGCATCATCACCACTTTGCTGTTGTTCGCAGAGCCGATCTCCTTCAGCGCATCGGTATATTTTTGCGCGACGAAGTAGTTCACAGCCTGGATATCCCCGGCGGCAATCGCCTCGGAAACCATTTGCGTCGCGCGGGCTTCCGCTTCTGCCGAACGTTCACGCGCTTCTGCCTGGAGGAAGGCAGACTGACGGTCGCCCTCGGCTTTCAGGATCTGCGACTGTTTTTCCCCTTCCGCTTTCAGGATCTCGGCCTGACGCACCCCTTCGGCTTCAAGAATATAGGCGCGTTTGGTACGCTCGGCCTTCATCTGCGCGTTCATGGAAGCAATCAGCTCTGCCGGTGGGCGCACGTCGCGGATCTCAATGCGGGTCACTTTGATCCCCCACGGATTGGTGGCTTCATCAACAATGTGCAGCAGGCGGGTATTAATGCTGTCGCGCTGGGAGAGCATTTCGTCCAGCTCCATCGAGCCAAGCACGGTACGGATGTTGGTCATCGTCAGGTTGACGATCGCCAGCTCCAGGTTGCTCACCTCATAGGCCGCTTTCGGCGCATCAATCACCTGAATAAAGCACACCGCATCGATGGTGACGTTGGCGTTATCCTTGGAGATGACTTCCTGGGAAGGAATATCCAGCACCTGCTCCATCATGTTGATTTTACGCCCAATTCTGTCCATGAAGGGGACGATCAGGCTTAAACCCGGCTGAAGGGTATTGGTGTAGCGACCGAAACGTTCGACGGTCCACTGGTAACCCTGCGGGACAATTTTGACGCCTGCGCCCACGATAACCAGCGCAACGAAAATAAGGACAGGAACAACGATGAGCATAAAAACCTCCTGTTTTGCATGCCGTAACGAGAAAAATTGCGTATTTGTTGAACGTAAGTATATCGGTTAACGGGCGGGATTTCGCCCCTGTAAAGAGGTGGGAACCGGACTGGTAAAATTAAAACGCCCCGCCAGGAGAGCGGGGCGCATAGCGTTACTCTTCAGACCAGGTATAGCTGAAGTCGGTGATAAACCCATCCCCGGCGTCAGCGATGGCTTTCGATAAGCCCTGATAGTATTTTTCCAGGCCGATGGCCTCTATCTGCTGGATCTGCTCGCGAACGGGAGCGCAGAACAGTACTGCATTGCCCGCTCCGACACGTTTGTTGTTCGGCGGCAGATCGCCGGTAATCCCCTTAAACCAGGTTCTGATCCCTTGCTTTAAGCTGTGCGGCGCTTTTGCAAGATCCTTCTGGCCTGTCAGCACCTGTAAGGTGGGGAACTCATTTGCATTGACGGCGGTTTTCATGCGTGCAAAGAACGCGGTAAAAAGCTCAAAAGAGCCGAGATCCGTGACGCGAGGTTTGGTGGTTTTTCCGTTTTTATTGCCCATTTTTCCGGCAGGGGCTGTAGGCGCCGGAACCACATTGACCTTATGCAGATCCAGACCAAACAGCAGATTGCAGTGCGCCCGGCGCTCTTTAAGCGGGTAGGACATTAGCACGTCAATAAACGCCGTCGCCTTCACATCGGCCAGGTCATGGTTAATCAGCCATTGCGAGCGGGCAAATTCCGCGGGGGAAACGAACCAGTCCGGCACCTCAGTAAAGCGTCTGGATTTACCCTTGCCGTCAAACTCGAGAAAGTAAGCCCCATCATCGAAAGCAAAATAGCAGTTTTTAAAGCTTCCGATCGTGGTGTTAACGATGAGCGCCTTCTTAACAAAATCGACCACCTCTGCACCCATGACAAAACGCGTGAGTTCAGAAGAATTGATGACTTCCATTAATGTTTCCACATCTGGAACACCAGGCTTCAGGGAAGAGAACTCATAAAAGATATGTGCCATGTTGCTGACTTCCTGTAGTTATAGAGGTGACAATTACCGAACAAAAAGTTTAACACTTGCGATAGGTTAAGGCTATTCGCGCAGCGTAGCGGAAAGGATTATGCTAAAGGCTGTTCTTATCACAGCGGTTAACGGAATCGGAATGAATAATAAAAAAAATCTTCTGGATATCAGGGATGTTGGCTTTTGTGTGGGTGATAACACCATCCTTCAGCACGTCGATTTTTGTCTCTCTCCGGGCGAATTTAAACTCATAACCGGCCCCTCCGGCTGCGGCAAAAGCACCCTCCTGAAAATCGTGGCTTCGCTACTGAGCCCAACGGAGGGAACCATCCTGTTTGAAGGGAAAGATATCGCCACGCTTACACCGGAAAGCTATCGCCAGCAGGTGTCATACTGCGTGCAAACGCCATCCCTGTTTGGCGACACGGTGTACGACAATCTGGTTTTCCCCTGGCACATCCGCAACCAAACGCCCGATCCGAAAAAGTTTGCGGACGATCTGACCCGTTTTGGGCTTCCGCCGGAGACGCTGACCAAATCGACTGCCGAACTGTCAGGCGGGGAAAAGCAGCGCGTCTCGCTGATCCGTAACCTGCAATTCCTGCCGAAGGTGCTTTTGCTGGATGAAATCACCAGCGCGCTGGATGACGCTAACAAGCGCAACGTCAATGAGATTATTCATCGCTACGTCCGTGAACAGGATATTGCCGTGCTGTGGGTGACGCACGATTCAAATGAAATTAGCCATGCGGATGATGTCATCACGCTCAGGCCGCAGGGCGGGAAAATGGAGGAGGCTCACCGTGGGTGAACATAACATAACCAACGAATCGCTGGCGCTGTCGATGGTGCTGGTGCTGGTGGCGATTGTGGTCAGCTACCGGGAGAAGCTGGGGCTGGAAAAAGATATTCTGTGGAGTATCGTTCGCGCGGTCATTCAGCTCATCATCGTCGGCTATGTGCTGAAATACATCTTCAACGTCAATCATGCCGTGCTGACCCTGTTGATGGTGCTGTTTATCTGCTTTAACGCGGCATGGAACGCGCAGAAACGCAGTAAATACATCGATAAAGCGTTCCTCTCGTCGTTTATTGCCATCACCACCGGGACCGCGTTAACGCTGGCGGTACTGGTGCTCTCCGGCTCGATAGAATTTACGCCGATGCAGGTGATCCCCATTTCCGGGATGATTGCGGGCAATGCGATGGTGGCGGTCGGGTTATGCTACAACAATCTGGGGCAACGCTTCAGCAGTGAACAGCAACAGCTTCAGGAGAAGCTAAGCCTGGGCGCGACACCGAAGGTGGCCTCGGCGCGGTTGATCCGCGACAGCATTCGTTCTTCGCTGATCCCAACGGTGGATTCCGCCAAAACCGTGGGTCTGGTGAGCCTGCCGGGCATGATGTCGGGGCTGATTTTTGCCGGTATCGATCCGGTAAAAGCGATTAAATACCAGATTATGGTGACGTTTATGCTGCTCTCTACGGCGAGCCTGTCGACGATTATTGCCTGCTATCTGACCTATCGGAAGTTTTACAATGCGCGCCACCAGCTGGTGGTGACGCAGTTGAAAAAGACGGGGTAATATCGGCTTTTGTAGGCCCGGCAAGCGTTAGCGCCACCGGGCATTTTTGTTAGTAAAGCAATGCGTACAGCTGACGACGATACTTAGACGCCAGCGCGTCACCGGTGCCGAGCGCGGCCAGGATCTCCTGGAACATCTTTCGCGCCTGACCGTCTGCGGCGCCCAGGTCCTTCTGAAGGTGGCTAAACAGCAGCTCCAGCGCCTCTTCATTACGCCCCACCTGATGAAGCTGAAGCGCCAGCTGGCTTGCCAGCGCGGCATCCGCCGGGTTGTCCGCAACCTGCTGCTGAAGTTGCTGAATTTCAGGGGTATCCGCCGCCTGTTTCAGCAGGTCAATCTGCGCCACCAGGCCCTGATAGCGGGTGTCCTGATCCTGCATCGGCACCGTTTTCAGCACGGCTTCCGCGTCTTCGGGGCGGTGCAGCGCAATCTGGGTCTCTGCCAGCAGCAGACCAATCTGGCTGTTCTGGTTCGACAGCTGCCACGCGTCTTTTAACAGCGGCAGCGCCTCGTCGTACTTGCCTTCCTGCATCAGCGCCATGGCTTCCTGCGCTTTCAGCTCTTCTTCGCGCGGCAGGACTTTATCCAGCAGGGCGCGGATCGCCTCTTCCGGCTGCGGCCCCTGGAAGCCATCCACCGGCTGACCGTTCTGGAACAGGTAGACGGTTGGGATCGCACGCAGGCCAAACTGGGAAGCCACCATCGGTTCGGCGTCACAATCCAGCTTCGCCAGAATGAATTGACCGTTGTACTGCGCGGCAAGGCTTTCCAGGACCGGCGTCAGCTGCAGGCAGTGTTGGCTGCGTTCAGACCAGAAGTAGAACAGCACCGGTGTAGTCATTGACTGTTCGAGTGTCTGTTGCAGGTTAGCTTCAGTTATGTTGACGATATTCTGTACGGACATGCGGCATTCTCTTTTATCGGTTTACTCTTTACATGGGGGTAAGCGTCGTCGCTTCAACTCAACCCTGCAAAATTTTGTCCATCATCCGCCCCGGCAGCAGGCGTTTCAACCAGCCGACGGCATGGGTCACCAGCGTGACCGGATAGCGCATTTTAGGGGTATCGCTCTCAAATGCGTGGCGCACTTTGGCAACCACGGCTTCTGGCCCAAGCGTAAAACGCGCCGCGATACCGGGATTTTCGACCGGTTGGTCCGCCTGCGTCTGGTTAACGTTTTCCGTAAAGCGGGTGCGGATGGGGCCCGGTTCAATCAGGCTGACCTTAATGCCGCTGTGGCGCAGCTCCATGCGCAACGCATCGGACCAGGCTTCAAGCGCATATTTACTGGCAGCGTAAGCCCCGCGTCCCGGCGTGGAGATCAGGCCCATCACCGAGGAGGTCATGACAATCCGCCCTTCGCCGTGTGGCAGCATGGCGGGGAGAAGGCGCATGGTGAGCTGATGCGCCCCAAAAAAGTTTGCGGAGAACTGCTGCTCCAGCTGTTCCCGTGAGAGGGTCTGTAGCGGGCCGTATACGCCATAGCCCGCATTGTTGAACAGGCCGTAAAGCCGGTTGTTGGTCAGGGCGATAACCTCATCGGCGGCCTGCTCCACGCTCTCTGGCGAATCGAGATCCAGCAGAATGCCGGTAAATCCCAGCCCTCGCATGCGTTCGACATCCTCGGGTTTGCGGCAGGCTGCCAGCACCCAAAACCCCTGACGTTTCAGTTCAAGGGCGCTTTCAAGGCCAATTCCGCTGGAACATCCTGTTATTAAGACCGATTTTTGCATAACTTTACCTGTCAGGTTCTCAGCTGTTTGACGAGTCATGTTTTACTAAAGGAGCCAGCCGGGTTGCCATCCAGTCGGCAATGAACGGCTGGGCATCGCGATTGGGGTGAATGCCATCATCCTGCATCCACTGGGGTTTCAGATAGACCTCTTCCATGAAAAATGGCAGCAGCGGAATATCAAACTCTTTGGCAAGCTTAGGATAGATCGCGCTAAACGCCTCATTATACCGACGGCCGTAGTTAGCGGGCAGGCGAATTTGCATCAGCAGCGGCTGGGCGTTAGCGGCCTTAATGGTCTGCAAAATAGTCCGCAGCGTTTGCTCCGTTTGCTGTGGCTGGAAGCCGCGCAAACCATCATTACCGCCCAGTTCGACCAGCACCCAACGCGGTTGATGCTGCTTAAGCAGGGCAGGCAGGCGCGATAAGCCTTGCTGCGACGTATCGCCGCTGATGCTGCCGTTAACGACAGACGCCCGGGACTGCCATTTATCATTGAGCAGGGCGGGCCAGGCCGCACTGGCCGCCATACGATAGCCCGCGCTCAGGCTATCGCCCAGAATCAATAACGTGTCCGCAGCCGCCGCGCGGAAGGTCATCAGCATCAAAAACAGGAAGGGCAAATGCCAGCGGAAAACATTGTTGAAGTTCATCGTCTTAAGAAGTCCGTCGGTCAGGGAGAACACGAGCTTTCCATCCTCACCGGAGTTGAACTCGTTGTCAAACGTGCCGAAACCATCGCCCTGATTGGCGAATCCGGTTCCGGTAAGTCCACGCTGCTGGCCATTCTCGCCGGGCTGGACGATGGCAGCAGCGGGGAAGTGAACCTGGTCGGCCAGCCCCTCCACGCGCTTGATGAAGAGGCGCGCGCCGCGCTGCGTGCCCGGCATATCGGGTTTGTCTTTCAGTCATTCATGCTGATCCCAACCCTCAACGCGCTGGAAAACGTTGAGCTGCCCGGCCTGCTGCGCGGTGAAAATACCCGCGAAAGCCGCGATCACGCCAAAGCGTTGCTGGAACAGTTGGGGCTGGGAAAACGTCTCGACCACCTTCCGGCACAGCTTTCCGGCGGTGAGCAGCAGCGCGTGGCGCTGGCCAGGGCGTTTAACGGGCGCCCGGAAGTGCTGTTTGCCGATGAGCCCACGGGCAATCTCGACCGTAAAACCGGGGACAAAATTGCCGATCTGCTGTTTTCCCTCAACCGCGAGCATGGCACCACGCTGATTCTGGTTACCCACGACCCGCAGCTGGCCGCCCGCTGCGACCGCCGCCTGCGGCTGGTGAACGGTGTTCTTCAGGAGGAAGCATGATTGCCCGCTGGTTTTGGCGCGAATGGTGCTCGCCCTCGCTGCTGATTGTCTGGCTGGCGTTGAGCCTGGCGGTGGCCTGCGTGCTGGCGCTCGGCAGCGTCAGCGATCGTATGGAGAAAGGGCTTAGCCAGCAGAGTCGGGAATTTATGGCGGGGGACCGGGCTCTGCAAAGTTCTCGCCCCGTGCCGCCGGGCTGGATTGAGGAAGCGCGCAAAGAGGGGCTGAAGGTGGGAGAGCAAATCACCTTCCAGACCATGACCTTTGCGGGCGACACGCCACAGCTTGCCAGCGTAAAAGCCGTGGATGACATCTACCCGATGTATGGTGATTTACAAACCAGTCCGCCGGGGCTAAAACCGACGGCCGGTACGGTACTGCTGGCATCGCGTCTGATGGCGCTGCTGAACCTGAAACCCGGCGACAGTATCGACGTCGGCGACGCGACCCTCAAAATTGCCGGGGAAGTGGTGCAGGAACCCGACTCCGGATTTAATCCGTTCCAGCTCGCGCCGCGCCTGCTGATGAACACCGCTGATGTGGAGAAAACCAACGCCGTCCAGCCGGGTAGCCGCGTCACATGGCGCTATAAGTTTGGCGGGACGCCTGCTCAACTGGAGGCGTATGAAAAATGGCTCCTGCCTCAGCTCAAGCCGGAACATCGCTGGTACGGGCTGGAGCAGGATGACGGGGCGCTCGGCAAATCCCTCGAGCGTTCTCAGCAGTTTCTGTTGCTGTCGGCGCTGTTAACCCTGCTGCTGGCCATTGCGGCCGTTGCCGTGGCAATGGGGCACTACTGCCGCAGCCGTTACGATCTGGTGGCGATCCTCAAAACTCTCGGCGCGGGCCGGGCACAGCTGCGCAAGCTGATTGTCGGCCAGTGGCTGATGGTGCTGGCGCTGTCGGCTCTGACCGGCGGGGCGATAGGGCTGCTGTTTGAAAAGCTGCTGATGGTGCTGCTCAAACCGGTACTGCCCGCTGCGCTGCCGCCTGCCAGCCTCTGGCCGTGGCTGTGGGCCATCGGCGCGATGACGACGATCTCCCTGCTGGTGGGGTTACGCCCCTACCGGCTGCTGCTCGCCACCCAGCCGCTGCGCGTGCTGCGCCGGGATGTGGTGGCCAGCGTCTGGCCGCTGAAGTTCTATCTGCCGGTGATTATTGCGGTGGCAGTCGGGCTGTTGGCCTGGCTGATGGGCGGCAGTACGCTGCTGTGGGCGGTGCTGGCGGGCGCGGTGGTGCTGGCGCTGCTGTGCGGCGTGGTGGGCTGGCTATTGCTCAATCTTCTCAAAAAGCTGACGGTGAGATCGCTGCCGGTGCGGCTGGCGGTTAATCGACTGCTGCACCAGCCGTGGTCTACCCTCAGCCAGCTCTCGGCGTTTTCGCTGTCGTTTATGCTGCTGGCGCTTCTGCTGGTGCTGCGCGGGGATCTGCTGGATCGCTGGCAGCAGCAGCTTCCGCCGGAAAGCCCGAACTATTTCCTGATCAACATTGCTCCCGAACAGGTGACGCCGCTGAAGGGGTTCCTGTCTGAGCATCACATTATTCCGGAATCGTTCTATCCGATCGTGCGCGCCCGCCTGACGCAGATCAACGGCCAGTCCACGGAGGGAAATAAGGATGAATCGCTCAACCGCGAGCTCAACCTGACCTGGCAGGCGAAACGTCCGGACCATAACCCGATCGTTGCCGGCACCTGGCCGCCGAAAGCGGGGGAAGTGTCGATGGAGGAGGGGCTGGCGACACGCCTGAACGTGAAGCTCGGCGATAGCGTGACCTTTACCGGTGATACCCAGGATTTCACCGCCAAAGTCACCAGCCTGCGCAAAGTGGACTGGGAAAGCCTGCGGCCAAATTTCTTCTTCATCTTCCCGCCGGGCGCGCTGGACGGACAGCCCCAGAGCTGGCTGACCAGCTTCCGCTGGGAAAACGGCAACGGCATGCTGACGCAACTGAACCGGGAATTTCCGACGGTGAGCCTGCTGGATATCGGCGCGATCCTCAAACAGGTCGGGCAGGTGCTGGAACAGGTGAGCCGCGCCCTGGAGGTGATGGTGGTGCTGGTGACCGTCTGCGGCCTATTGCTGCTGCTGGCGCAGGTGCAGGTCGGCATGCGTCAGCGTCATCAGGAGCTGGTGGTCTACCGCACGCTGGGGGCCAGTAAACGGCTGCTGCGCGCCACGCTGTGGAGCGAATTTGCCCTGCTCGGGCTGGTGGCGGGCCTGGTGGCGGCCATCGGGGCGGAAACCGCACTGGCGGTGCTTCAGACGAAAGTCTTTGATTTTCCATGGGAGCCTGACTGGCGGCTGTGGTTAACGTTGCCCGTCTGCGGCGCGGTGCTGCTGTCCCTGTGCGGTGGCTGGCTCGGGACGCGGCTGTTGAAAGGTAAAGCGCTGTTCCGCCAGTTTGTCAGCTAGTTTACTTGCGTGATGATGGCGCACCGGCATTTCTGCTGGTGTGTCATCGCTTAATAGCACAAATCGTTAATACCCATGCATTTAGTAGCACAAAACATTAAAAACCCGCCCACACAGCCCGAATTTTTCCGGTTAATATTCACCAGCTAAATATTTAGCAGCGTGTCTATCAAGGAAAAATAATGACTATAAGAAAAACAGCGCTGGCGACAACGATCGGCGCAGCAGTGGCATTGGCTTCTTTCGCATCTCAGGCGGAAATCACCCTTCTGAAACAGGATCCGCAGGCGGGTAACCCGCTGAGCCGTCTGAACTTCACCGTTGGCGGCAGCATCCGTCCTCAGTTCCAGAACATGACCGGTGATGACGGCAAAAACGGCTACAAGCGTAACGGTTTTGACGGCGGTACCCGTTTCCGTTTCGCGGCAGACTACTACCTGTTCGATGACATCAGCTGGATCACCTACTACGAGCTGGGTGTGAACATTCCGGCGCAGTTTAACTGGGATAACCACTACGCCGACGGCGCGCACGACACCTCACGCCGTATGCTCTACACCGGTCTGAAGAGCGACACCTGGGGTACGCTGACCTTCGGCCAGCAGAACAGCGTGTACTATGACGTGGTGGGCGCGAAAACCGATATCTGGGACTACGACATGATTGGTCAGGCGTCGGGTAACGGGATCAACGGCGACTACGACGGCTCTTACCGTTCACGCCAGATGCTGAAGTACAAGAAAACCGTGGGCGATGCTGACATCTACGCCTCTTACCTGTTTGAAGACAGCGAATACCTGCCGGGCAACGGCCTGCGCTACAAGCGCAAAGGCGGCGGTTCACTGGGTATCGATTACCACCTGACCACTGATCTGACCTGGGGCGCAGCGTGGAACTACACCCGCGCGGACATGCGTAATCCGGACAACGGCGACAGCAAATCCTACGACCAGAACATTCTCGGCACCGCACTGAGCTGGACGCCGGATAACTGGACCTTCTCCGCAGGCGGCGGCTGGTATCAGAACTTCATGACCACCAAAAAAGTGTCCGTTAACGACTACTTCGCCGGTGATGCATGGGGTATTGAATACTTCGCAGGATACAAATTCCCGGTCGGTCAGTATGCGGTGAAATCCATTCAGCCGTACTTCATGGGCGACCGCATTGAGTACGTGAACGGCCGTAACTACCAGCGCATCGACAACGGCGTAGGTATCAGCTTCCAGCTGGACTACGGTTTCCGCGTGGATTACGAACACGTGTTCACCTCCAGCACCGACAACCTGGGCGACATGAACCTGGTGCGTCTGCGTTACGACTTCTAAGTGGTTTGTTCCCCGGTGGCGCTGCGCTTACCGGGGCTACAAAAGCACGCGTAGGCCGGGTAAGGCGTAGCCGCCACCCGGCTTTTTTCAGCGATCAAGCCACTCGGCAATTTCTTCGTACGTCCCGCGAAAAACAATCTTCTCCGCTTTCTTCTCCAGCTGATAGCCGTACATCGGGTCGTAATAGTCCTTCAGCAGCGGCACAAGCCAGCTGAAGTGCGCGTCAGTGCTTCCAGAGCGCTGTTGTTCCAGCAGCGCGGAATCTAATAGCGCGGTAAATTCCGCGAATCGTTGCAGCCCCAGACGACGGCGGATGGCGAACAGGCCGTGATGCAGGTATTCGCTGTAGGCTTTCCAGCCCGCTTCTTCACCGTAGGCGGCAAAAAAATCGGCCCACATGTGGTCGAAATACTCTTCGCGCAGGCGCTCAAGACGGATCTCAAACGGATCTTCGACCACCACGACAGGCGCTTCCGCCATGCGGTCGCGCAGGCACTCCGGCAGGTGGTTAGAGCCAATCATCCGGCCCTCATCCTCCAGCACCCAGCGCGCGGCATCTTTTTTTAGCAGCTCGACGGCAAGGTGATTCTCGAAGCTCGCCTGAGAAAGTTGCGGGGTGAGCGTGCGGCCAAATGACGAGCCGCGATGGTGCGCCAGCCCTTCCAGATCGATGCCCTGCGCATGCTGCTTCACCAGCAGCGTTTTGCCGTTTCCGGTACAGCCACCGATAAGCACCATCGGTTTTTGTGACTGCTCAATCGTCACCTGAATTGCCGTCTGGCGCAGGGCCTTATAGCCGCCGCGGATCAGCGGATAATCGATTCCCGCCTCTTTAAGCCAGGCCTGGGAGATATGTGAGCGCTGGCCACCGCGCGCGCAGCAAAGGTAGCCCTCAGGATGGGCCAGGCTGGCTTCGCGCCAGGCGTTGATGCGCGCCTCTCGCGTCTCGCCGTTGACCAGGCTATGGCCGAGCGTCAGTGCGGCGTCCGGACCCTGGCGTTTATAGCAGGTGCCGACGGCGGCACGCTCGTCGTCGTTCATTAAGGGCAGGTTGAGTGCGGCGGGCATCGCACCCTGGACAAATTCGATCGGCGCGCGAACGTCGATTAAAGGGGTATCGGACGCGAGGATCGCGCGATAGTCCGTTCCATCGTTCATGGTGGTTCCAGAAGAAAGCTAAGCAGCAATGGGCGGGAATTGTACGCCGGGGAAGGGGAAGGTCAACTCCCCGGCGGGGGTTACTTACTTCAGTTTTGACTGCGCCCAGACAATCCCGCTCGCGTATTCTGGCGGTAGCAGGGGAACAATCGCTTCCAGCGTGGCGCTCAGGCGGTCCGTGTCGGTATCGTTCAGGTTCAGGTGGCCGACCTTACGACCCGGGCGCACCGCTTTGTCGTACCAGTGCAGGTGCACCAGCGGCAGCTTCAGCCAGTCGTAGTTCAGATCGGTGCCGATCAGGTTGATCATCACCGACGGGCTGGTCACCACCGGCTGCGGCAGCGGCAGGTCAGTGATGGCGCGCAGGTGCAGCTCGAACTGGCTGATGGAGGCACCGTTTTGCGTCCAGTGGCCGCTGTTGTGCACGCGCGGCGCAAGTTCGTTGATCAGCAGACCCGATGGCGTGACGAAACACTCCATCGCCATTACGCCCACATAGCCCAGCTCATGCATGATGGCAGAGAGCATCTCTTCCGCCTGCGCCTGCTGGTCAGCATTGGCCTGCGGGAAGGCGACGCTGGTGCGCAGAATCCCGTCCTGATGCAGGTTATGCGTTAGCGGGTAAAAAACGGTGTGCCCGTCATGCCCGCGCGCGCCCACCAGCGACACTTCACCGCTGAAGTTTATGCCCTGCTCAACGATGCACTCGCCGTAGCAGTCGTCCGGCAGCTCGGCGGTGTCGTTCGCGCGCAGGCGCCACTGCCCGCGACCGTCGTAGCCGCCGACACGACGCTTCACGATCGCCAGATCGCCCAGCATGGCGAAGACGTCATTCCACTCGCTTTTGTCGGACAACAGCTGCCACGGCGCGGTCGCAAGGCCGAGCTTGTCGAACAGCTGCTTTTGCGTCAGACGGTCGGCGATGATCGGGAAGACGTCGCGGTTCACAAAGGCGTTATGGCGCGCCAGCTCGCGGGTCAGGGCGGTTTCCGGCCAGCGTTCAATTTCGGCGGTGATCACGCTCTGATGGAACGGCACGGCTTCCGGCTCGGCGTCCAGCCCGACGGGCCAGACGGCAATACCCAGCGGCTCACCGGCCTGACGCAGCATCCGGCCAAGCTGACCATTACCAAGAACGCAAACCTGCTTCATGCTGCACCCCGCGGATCCGGGTTATCCAGCACCTCGTCGGTCTGGGCTTTACGCCACTCCGCCAGACGTTGATGTAAGTCATTATCATGCGTCGCGAGGATCTGCGCGGCCAGCAGGGCGGCATTTGCGGCACCCGCCTTACCAATCGCCAGCGTACCGACAGGGATACCGCGCGGCATCTGGACGATAGAGTACAGGCTATCAACCCCGCTTAACGCGGCGCTTTGCACGGGAACACCCAGTACCGGCACCAGGGTTTTGGCGGCAATCATGCCCGGCAGATGTGCTGCGCCGCCCGCACCGGCAATGATCACCTCGTAACCGTTCTCTTCGGCGCTTTCGGCGAAGCTGAACAGTTTATCCGGCGTACGGTGCGCGGAAACCACTTCGACGTGGTGCGGAACATTCAGGATTTCAAAGATTTCGGCGGCGAACTGCATGGTAGCCCAGTCGCTTTTGGACCCCATCACGATGGCGACACGCGCCGGATTATTGCGGGAAGACATGCGTCTTAAAACTCCTGTGGTGCGGAACACACTGCTTTCGAGGGCACAGAGAATAGCATGTAATACCGGCAAGGAAAACGGTTGCGTGGTCGTGAAATGGGCGAAAAAACGAGGAGGGTTAGAACGGGAAGGCGATCAATTCCACACCTTCCGGCGTGACTTTGACCATCGATCCTTCACTGTGCCAGGCGCCTAAAACCACGCGATGGGCGGGCTCGCCGTTGGCGATAAGGGAATGCACATCGGGACGATGGGTATGGCCGTGGATCAACCACTGAACGCGATGCTTCTCCATCACGTTCACCACCGCCTGCGGGTTGACGTCCATGATGGTCATCGATTTGCTGCTATTGGCGGCCTTGCTGCCCGCGCGCATTCTGGCGGCGATGCGGTTGCGGATAAACAGCGGCAGGGCGAGGAACACTTTTTGGATCCACGGGGTGTGAACTTTGGCGCGAAACGCCAGGTAGCCGGTATCGTCAGTGCAGAGCGTGTCGCCGTGCATGATCAGAATATTGCGGCCATAGAGGTCAAGCACCTGCTCTTCCGGCAGCAGCGTCATGCCGCTCTCGCGGGCGTAGCGCTGGCCGATCAGGAAATCACGGTTGCCGTGAATGAAATAGCAGGGGACGCCGGAATCCACCAGCGCTTTAATGGCCGCTGCCATCTCACGGTGCAGCGGGTTCGGATCGTCGTCGCCTATCCAGGCCTCAAACAGGTCACCCAGAATGTACAGCGCATCGGCGCTTTTCGCTTCACCGCGTAAAAAACGCAGAAAACCGGCGGTTAACGCCGGTTCTTCTGTTTGCAGATGCAGATCCGCAATAAAGAGTGTCGCCACGAATTACTCGCTGACGGTCACGCTTGTGATCACAACGTCTTCTTTAGGAACGTCCTGGTGCATACCGCTGCGGCCAGTAGAAACGGCTTTGATCTTGTCGACCACGTCCATGCCTTCAACCACTTCTGCGAATACGCAGTAGCCCCAGCCCTGCAGGCTTTCGCCAGAGAAGTTCAGGAAGTCGTTGTCCGCCACGTTAATGAAGAACTGTGCGGTAGCAGAGTGCGGGGCCTGAGTACGGGCCATTGCCAGCGTACCGCGGGTGTTTTTCAGGCCGTTGTTCGCTTCGTTTTTGATCGCTTCTTTCGTCTCTTTCTGGCGCATGCCAGGCTCGAAACCGCCGCCCTGGATCATAAAGCCGTTGATCACACGGTGGAAAATAGTGTTGTTGTAGAAACCTTCGCGGCAGTAGTCCAGGAAGTTTTTAACTGTTTCAGGCGCTTTGTCATCAAAGGTTTTGATTACGATATCGCCATGATTAGTGTGGAAAGTAACCATTTTTGCATCCTGTTCCGTTATTGTGGTGCGTCGACCCGTGCTCGGGTCACATATAGGGGCTTGTTATAGCATAACCACAGGACACGATCACCTTGCATTGTGTGCTGACCGTGCTCCGAATTATGGGTATTATAAGGAACAAACAATCCACACACGTGTTTACATGGAATCTTCGATGTTAAAAATCTTTAATACAATGACGCGCCAAAAAGAGGAATTTAAACCTATCCATGCCGGGGAAGTCGGCATGTACGTGTGTGGTATTACGGTTTACGATCTCTGTCATATCGGCCATGGCCGTACCTTTGTCGCGTTCGATGTGGTGTCCCGCTACCTGCGCTTCCTGGGCTATAACCTGAAGTATGTGCGCAACATCACCGACATCGACGACAAAATCATTAAACGTGCTAATGAAAATGGCGAAAGCTTTGTCGCGCTGGTGGATCGCATGATCGCCGAAATGCACAAGGATTTTGATGCCTTGAATATTCTGCGCCCGGATAGCGAGCCGCGTGCGACCCACCATATTCATGAAATCATTGAGATCACCCAAAAGCTGATCGAGCGCGGTCACGCCTATGTGGCGGACAACGGCGACGTGATGTTCTCGGTGCCGACGGACCCAACCTACGGTGCGCTTTCCCGCCAGGATCTGGACCAGCTCCAGGCCGGTGCACGCGTGGACGTGGTTGACGTGAAGCGTAATCCGATGGACTTCGTGCTGTGGAAGATGTCCAAAGCGGGCGAACCGAGCTGGCCATCCCCGTGGGGCGAAGGGCGTCCGGGCTGGCACATTGAATGTTCCGCGATGAACTGCAAACAGCTGGGCAACCATTTCGACATTCACGGCGGCGGTTCGGATCTGATGTTCCCGCACCACGAAAACGAAATCGCGCAGTCCACCTGTGCTCACGGCGGCGAGTACGTGAACTACTGGATGCACTCCGGGATGGTTATGGTTGACCGCGAGAAGATGTCGAAATCGCTGGGTAACTTCTTCACCGTGCGCGACGTGCTGAAGTATTACGACGCGGAAACCGTGCGCTACTTCCTGATGTCCGGCCACTATCGCAGCCAGCTGAACTACAGCGAAGAGAACCTGAAGCAGGCGCGCGCTGCGCTGGAGCGTCTGTATACCGCACTGCGCGGCACCGACAGGTCTGTTCCGGCCGCTGGCGGCGAGGCGTTCGAAGCCCGCTTCGTTGAGGTCATGAACGACGACTTCAACACGCCGGAAGCCTACTCCGTGCTGTTCGACATGGCGCGTGAGGTGAATCGCCTGAAGTCAGAAGATATGGCGGCGGCGAATGCGCTGGCGTCTCATCTGCGTAAGCTCTCTTCCGTGCTCGGCCTGCTGGAGCAGGAGCCGGACGTGTTCCTGCAAAGCGGCGCGCAGGCGGACGACGGTGAAGTAGCGGAAATTGAAGCACTGATTAAAGCGCGTCTGGAAGCGCGTCAGGCGAAAGACTGGGCGGCGGCGGATGCGGCGCGTAACCGTCTGACCGAGATGGGTATTATTCTGGAAGATGGCCCGCAGGGCACCACCTGGCGTCGTAAGTAAGTCTGTAATGCCCGGTGGCGCTTACGCTTACCGGGCCTACAGGTGAAAGTAGGCCGGGTAAGGCGTAGCCGCCACCCGGCTTTTTTTACCTTCTCTTCTTCCACCATAATAGTCCCATCAGCACGATTCCCGGCAGCCACACCCACAGCAGTTCCGAGATAATCACCTGATGCCCGTACGGCGTGGTATAGCGCGACAGTGCAAACGGCGCGACCTTAATCACCTGCCACGGTGCAAAGAAGCGCTCATCTGACCAGGGCCACAGCCAGCCGACGCCTTTCCCGCCGGTGGTAATCGAATCCAGCAGGCTGTGCGACAGCAGCGACACGGTTAAAAACAGCCAGCAGCGCGACAGGCTGGCCCGGAACCATCGACGCCCAGCCAGCACGCAAAGTATGGGCACTACAAAGGCAAACAGCAGCGAATGAGTGAAACCGCGGTGGCCGAAAATATTTTCGTAGGCGACACCGAATTTAAACGCCAGTACGTCAGCGTCAGGCAGCATGGCGAGGACGATCCCGGCAAACAGCAGGCGGGGTGGGATGACTTTGGTTCCGAGCCCTAAGCCCAGACACAGAGGTACGGCAGCGTGGGTGATAACGGTAGGCATTACATTTATCCATGGCAAATCATGGAAATATAGCAGTCATCTCGCGCTATAAGACCCATGCTAAATTCTGAATCTACGCCGATTCCCGCGCGATAAGCTGGCCGGAGAGGGTAATACGCTGCGTTTGCAGATCCGGCTCCTTCAGCCTGCGGATCATCAGCCCTGCCGCCTGGCGGCCTGTCTCTTCGCTGGCAGACGAAACGTAAGTCAGTGACGGCGACGTGAGGTTTACGTGAAGCATATCTTCAAAGCCGATCAGCGCCACCTGCTGAGTCAGGAAAACATCTTTGCCCACCGTGCGCCCCACCTGGTGAATGCCGGAGATCGAACCGATCATCGCGTCCGGCGAATGGCAGAGCAGGGCGGTAATCGTGTTGTTCTTCTCCAGCAGCTGGCGAGTCGCCATGGCCGCCGCCTGCGTATCATCGGTGCAGGCGGGAGAATATTCCTCACGCCAGACCAGGCCGTTCTGCGTCATCGCGCTGCGAAAACCGAGCAGGCGCTGCTCGCGAATACGGCACCCGTCGCGCCCGCCCATGTAGGCGATGGTGCGGTGCCCGCGCTCGATAAGATAACGCGCGGCCAGGTTCGCCGCCTGGCGGTTATCGCGCATCACCAGGTTGCATTTCTCTTCCAGCAACGACTGCGAAACCGCCACAAGCGGCAGCGGGCATTGGCGAATGTGTTCCGGGAGAGAGGCGGCGCGGGTGTCCGACGCCAGATAGATGACGCCCGCCACGCCCTGCTGCTTAAATGAGAGCAGGGTACGCTCAAGATGTTCGTCGTCGTTCAGCGGCTGACCGAGAAAAACCATATAACCCTGTTTCTCCAGCTCCTGAACGATGCTCGCCATCACTTTGATGGAAAAGCTGTCGCTGAAGTCCCGCAGGATCAGGCCGATTAAGTTGGAGGTGTTGGCGCGAAGGTTGGCAGCGGCGACGTTATGAACATAGCCCAGCGTTGTGATGGCGGCATTGACCTTCCCGATCGTCGCCTCTGAGATCTTCCCTTTCTGGCGCAGCACCAGCGACACGGTAGAAACCGACACGCCCGCATGCTTTGCAACATCAATAATGCTGACTTTCTTCAAAACCGCTCCCTGAAATTTACCGATTATCAGCCAGATAAGAGGCGTACCCCAGCGTACAGGAGACGCCTCCTTCAGGCATCTTATTATTTGCCAATCATCGTGGACATGGTCTGGGCGATAAACTGTGCTCTGGCCCCGAAAATCACCTGTATCCCGTTGTCGCCAACAAACACCACGCCGCGCGCGCCCAGCCCGTTCAGCCCGTCCCGGTCCACCGCTTCGCTCTTCGCCACTTCCAGACGCAGACGCGTGATGCAGGAGCCGACAGAATCAATGTTCTGCGCACCGCCCAGCAGGCCGATGATTTCGGTGGCAAGTTCGGAATCGGACTTGTCATTCGCGCTGGCGGTCACTTCGGTGCGGCCCGGCGTTTTCACGTCGAAACGGCGGATCACGAAGCGGAAGGTGAAATAGTAAATCAAGGCCATTGGGATACCGATGATAATGGCGCTCAGGAAGTTGGTCTGATAGCCGTTAAACGACGGCAGGATCCCGAACGACAGGTAGTCGATAAAGCCCGCCGAGAACGACTTGGCGATGTGCGCATGCAGCAGGTACATGGTCATGTACGCCAGGCCCGCCATGATGGCGTTGAAGACGTAAAGGATTGGCGCCACGAAGATAAAGGTGAACTCTACCGGCTCGGTGATGCCCGTCAGGAAGCAGGTGAGGGCGGCGGAGAAGAGAATACCGGCCGCAATTTTCTTATTCTTCGTATGCGCTTCATGGTACATCGCAAGGCACGCCGCAGGCAGCGCGAACAGCATCAGCGGGAACTCGCCCTGCATGAATTTCCCGGCGTTCTGGTAGGTATCGCTGCTGAAGGATTTCACCCCTTCTTCGAGCATCTTGAACCAGATGGTCTGGTCGCCGTGGATCACCTGACCCGCCTGGGTGGTGTAATCCCCGAACGAATACCAGAAGGAGGGATACCAGATGTGGTGCAGGCCGAGCGGGATCAACGCGCGCTCCACCAGCCCGAAGATAAAGGTCGAGGCCGCCTGGTTATCGCCGTTCACCACCACGGACAGGGCGTCGATCCCGGACTGAATATGCTGCCACACGTACGGCAGCAGCAGGCCGAGCAGGAACGACAGAAATGCCGTCGCAATCGCCACAAAACGCTTCCCGGAGAAGAAGCCGAGGAATTCCGGCAGCTGCATGGTGTGGAAGCGGTTGTAGCACCAGGCCGCGAGAATACCGCAGATCAGGCCGCCAAAGACGCCCATTTGCAACGTCGGAATGCCGACGACCATGGCGTATTTCCCGCCCTGGGAGGCCATTTCCGGCGTAATGCTCAGCACGGTGCTGATGGTTATGTTGGTGACAAACACCGAGACCGCCGCAGAGAGTGCCGCAATGCCGGATTCCGAAGCCAGACCGACGGCAGAGCCGATGGCGAACAGCATCGGCAGGTTATCAAAGATAACCCCGCCGGCGTTCATCATCAGCGGCAGGTGGAACTTATCGCCGAAGGCCAGCAGCAGGCCCGCAGCGGGAAGCAGTGAAATTGGCAGCATTAAGGCGCGACCAATCATCGATAACTTAGACAGCGATTTAACAAACCCTGATATCAGACTCATGCTGATTTCCCCCCGAGTAGCGCTTTTTCGCGCTGTTATTGTAAGTAGAACGTTTTAGTAGAACGTTCTACTTATCGTGGGGAAAGTCTGAAAATCGCGCAACATAATTTTCACGTTTCGCCAGAGGGAATAGTGATTATTTGAAGTTGATCGATAATTAACCGTGATGGGTGTGAGGGGATGTTTATCCCCTCTCCCTGTGGGAGAGGGTTAGGGTGAGGGCATCAGACAGCTCAGGCCGTCACGGTCACGCTCTGACCTGCAAAGCTCACGGTCTGGCCCGCGACAATTTTGCAGCGCTTGCGGGTTTCCACCGCGCCGTCTACTTTTACCTGCCCGTCGGCGATGACGATTTTCGCCTGCGCACCGCTTTCGCTCCAGCCTTCCAGCTTCAGCAGATCGCACAGCTCAACGTGCGGATGTTTACCTAAAGAAAAAGTTGCCATGATTACGCGTCCTCTACGTCGTGATACTCCTCGCACGCCTGCAAGGTATTCTGAATCAGTGTTGCGACCGTCATCGGGCCTACGCCGCCCGGGACCGGAGTAATATAGGAGGCTCGCGCTGCGGCATCTTCATACACCACGTCGCCAACCACTTTGCCGTTTTCCAGACGGTTAATACCCACGTCCACGACGATTGCGCCCTCTTTGATCCACTCGCCCGGAATAAAGCCCGGCTTGCCGACCGCAACGATCAGCAGATCGGCGTTTTCGACGTGATGACGCAGGTTTTTGGTGAAGCGGTGGGTGACGGTGGTGGTGCAGCCCGCCAGCAGCAGCTCCATGCTCATCGGGCGGCCCACGATGTTGGAGGCGCCAATCACCACAGCGTTCAGGCCATAGGTGTCGATGTTATAACGCTCCAGCAGCGTCACGATGCCGCGCGGGGTGCACGGACGCAGGCGCGGCGCGCGCTGGCACAGACGGCCCACGTTATACGGATGGAAACCGTCAACGTCTTTGTCCGGCGCGATACGCTCCAGCACCTTCACGTTGTCGATGCCCGCAGGCAGCGGCAGCTGAACCAGAATGCCGTCGATCTCTTTATCGGCATTCAGGGTGTCAATCAGTTCCAGCAGTTCCGCTTCGCTGGTGGTTTCCGGCAGATCGTAAGAGCGGGAGACGAACCCCACCTCTTCACACGCTTTGCGTTTGCTGCCGACATAAATTTGCGAGGCCGGGTTGCTGCCAACCAGCACTACGGCCAGCCCTGGAGCGCGTTTTCCGGCAGCTTTACGCGCCTTCACTTTTTCCGCAACCTCAGAGCGCACCTGCTGCGCAATCGTTTTACCGTCAATAATCTTTGCTGCCATCAGAGAGAAGATTCCGTCTGTAACGTTAGAAAGGGGGGATTACCTGTATTTTGTCAGAAGCGAGCGCCGCTGTCAGTCACCCTTTACGAGATTTCATCGATGGCCCGCAAAACCCCTTCTCAGGGCATGGTCAATTTCTTAGAGGCGATTAGGATGTGACCTGGCAAAATGGCAGCGTTTTGACATATTACAAAATAGATTCCTGAGCTACTTTGTCCTCTCCGAAATAAGCCTTCAATTTTTTAATTGAACGTATTTCTTATTCCCGAATATGCGCGGGAAGGGTTATTTACATTTTAAAGGAATAGACATGAAACTCAGCAACATTGCTTCTACTGTTATTGCAACTCTGGCCCTGGTCGCGGGTGCCGCTCACGCAGAAGATCCGGTAGCACCTGTATCTGTAAACGGTGGTACGGTGCATTTTAAAGGTGAATTAGTGAATGCCGCGTGTTCAGTGAATACTGACTCTTCAGAGCAGACGGTTAATCTCGGCCAGTACCGTACCGCGAAATTCACTAAAGTGGGTGACACCACCTCCAATATTCCCTTCACCATCGAACTGAACGACTGCGATCCTGCGGTAGCGAAAACCGCTGCTGTCGCGTTTACCGGCCAGATCGACGCCACCGACAAAACGCTGCTGGCGGTAAGCTCCGGTAACAACGACAACTCCGCGAAGGGCGTAGGCATTGAGATCCTCGACAGCAAATCCTCCACGCTGACCCCGGACGGTGCAACCTTCTCTGCGGCGCAGAACCTGATTGAAGGGACTAACACCCTGAACTTCACCGCGCGCTATAAAGCCACGGCGGCAACCACCGCGCCAGGCCAGGCAAACGCGGACGCAACATTCGTAATGAAATACGAGTAATGCCTGAGTACAGGGATGTGGCTGGCCTCAGGGAAGAGGTCTTTTGAGCGCCTATACCGGGAGCGAAGGATGACAAGGACTGGGATACTGCTGTGTGCCCTTGCGATTGCCTCAGCAGTAAACGCACATACCGTTGTCATAGACGGCGGCAAAGTACACCTCAGGGGAGAGCTGGTTAACGGCGGCTGCGCCGTGGCCCCGGACAGCCAGAATATGCGCGTGGATATGGGGCAATACCGCACAAACGCCTTTTCCGGCGTCGGCAGCTTTTCCACGGTTAATGTGCCTTTCACCGTACGTCTGCTGGATTGCAGCGTGGACGTCTCCCGCAGCGTGGGGATCCAGTTCCAGGGAGTGACACCGGCAGAAGACCCGCAGGTTTTCCTGGCGACATCGCGGCCGGGGGAAAATGCGGTCAGCAGTGGTGTCGGACTGGCGCTTTTTGACGAACAGCAACGTCAGATCATCCCGAACGCGACGGCAGTGAGCTGGTTACCCATTAACACCCGCGAGCTGGTATTTCATTTCAGCGCCCGCTACCGGGCTATTTCCGAACACCTTGTACCAGGCACTATTCAGTCGAATGTCTGGTTTACGTTGATTTATCCCTGACGCCTGCGAACTAATTATTAAAGGTACGGTTGTGATGAACACCCTGATTAAACCTGGACTGTTTTTAACTTTTATTTTGATGATGGTTTCTGCCAGCGCGAATGCATCCGGCGGAATTGCGCTGGGCGCGACGCGCGTTATTTATCCGGCCGATGCAAAACAAACGTCGCTGGCGATCACCAACAGCAATAAACAAGAGCGCTATTTAATTAACGCGTGGATAGAAAATGCCAACGGGCAAAAGGAAAAAACCTTTGCCGTCACGCCGCCGCTGTTTGTCAGCGAGCCGGCCAGCGAAAACACCCTGCGCATTATCTACGCAGGCCCGGCGCTGCCTGCCGATCGCGAATCACTCTTTTACATGAACGTCAAAGCGATTCCCTCCGTCAGCAAAAAACATCAGGACGGCAACAACGTCCTGCAACTGGCCATTCTGTCACGCATCAAGCTGTTTGTTCGCCCGGCTAACCTGGCGATGCCGCCGGAAGAGGCGCTCTCACAGCTGCGTTTTGAGCGCGTCGGCAACCATCTTAAGGTGAGCAATGCCTCGCCGTATTACGTCACGCTGGTCAATCTGAAGCTCGGCGGTCAGACGCTGGAGAACCTGATGGTTGCTCCGAAAAGCTCGGCGCAGCAGGTGCTGCCTGCCGCAGCGAGCGGCACGCTCTCCTGGCAGAGTGTGAATGACTACGGTGCCATTACGCCGGCGCGTAGCGTCAGCCTGTGAGCAGAGACAGGGCGATGAACACTCAATGGCGTTACTGCCCGGTTGCGCTGGCACTGATGGCAACGCTCTGGCCACACGCTGGCTGGGGCGAAAGCTACTTTAACCCGGCGTTTCTCTCCGATGACGCGGCGAACGTGGCGGATTTGTCGCGTTTTGAGAAAGGCCACCAGCAGGCACCGGGCGTCTATCGCGTCGATATCTGGCGTAACGATGAGTTTATCGGCACCCAGGACGTGCGGTTTGAGCAAGCCGACAACACGCCGCCGGTCGCGGGCGGTTTGTCGCCGTGCATTACGCGCGCGATGCTCGATCGCTTTGGCGTCAATATCGCCGCCTTCCCGGAACTGAGCAACGTGCAGGGCGAGACCTGCGTTCCGCTCACCACGGCTATTCCGGGCAGCGAAACGGCGTTCAACTTCGCCTCGTTGCGCCTTAACGTCAGTCTGCCTCAGGTGGCGATGCAAAACAGCGCCCGCGGGTATATTCCGCCTGAACAGTGGGATGAAGGCATCCCCGCCGCGCTGCTGAACTACAGCTTCACCGGCAACCGGGGCAGCGACGACGACAGCTACTATCTGAACCTGCAAAGCGGGTTGAACTATGGCGCCTGGCGATTACGCAATAACGGCGCGTGGCGTTATACCGAAAGCAACGGCCAGCGGCACAGCAGCTGGCAAAATATTGGCACCTGGGCGCAGCGTACGGTCATTCCGCTAAAAAGCGAGCTGGTGCTCGGCGACAGCAACACCGGTAACGATGTCTTCGACAGCGTCGGTTTTCGCGGTGGTCGGCTCTATTCGTCCGACAGCATGTATCCGGACAGCCTGCAAGGCTACGCGCCTACCGTACGCGGAATCGCCCGCACCCCTGCCAAAGTGGTGATCCGCCAGAACGGATACGTGATTTACCAGAGCTATGTGCAGCCGGGGGCTTTTGCGATAACTGACCTTAACCCGACCTCCTCAAGCGGTGACCTGGAGGTGACGGTGGAAGAGAAGGACGGCAGCCAGCAGCGCTACACCGTCCCGTATTCCACCGTTCCGTTGCTTCAGCGTGAAGGACGCTGGAAATACGATCTGGTGGCAGGGGACTATCGCAGCGGCAACAGCGAGCAGGACACGCCGTTCTTTACTCAGGGTACGATGATTGCGGGTCTTGCCGACGGCTACACGCTGTACGGCGGAACGCAGCTGGCCTCGCGCTATACCGCCATCGCCATTGGCGCGGGAAAAAACCTCGGTGACTGGGGGGCGGTGTCACTTGACATCACCCATGCCCGCAGCCAGCTTGCCGATGACAGCCGCCATGAAGGGCAGTCTCTGCGGTTCCTGTACGCAAAATCCCTTAACGGATTCGGCACCAACTTCCAGCTGCTGGGCTATCGCTACTCGACCAAAGGCTTCTACACCCTCGACGATGTGGCCTGGCGCACAATGGAAGGCTACCAGTATGGCGACGATCAGGACGATGACGGCGTGCCGGACGTGCAGAGCTATCACAACCTGACGCTGAATAAAAAAGGACGTTTCCAGCTCAATATCTCCCAGTCTCTTGGCGATTACGGCTCGGTGTACGTCTCTGGCAGCCAGCAGAGTTACTGGGGTACCAGCGAGTCCAACGTCTGGTATCAGCTCGGCTACGCCGGCGGGGTGAACGGGATCAGCTACGCCTTATCCTGGTCATGGAACAAGGCCGTCGGCATTGAAGGAACTGACCGGATCGCCTCGTTTAACGTCTCCGTCCCGTTCAGCCTGTTCACCCGTCACGGCTACCGTCGCGATAACGCGATCGACCGGGCCTATGCCACGGCCTCAGCCAGCCGCAACAGCGACGGTGATACCAGCTGGCAGACCGGGATCAGCGGAACGCTGCTCCAGGATCGTAACCTGAACTACAGCGTCACGCAGGGTCACACCAGCAATAACGGTGCCAGCGGCAGCGCCAGCGCCAACTGGCAGGCAACGTACGGTACGCTGGGTGTGGGCTACAACTACACGCGGGATCAGCACGACCTCAACTGGCAGCTCTCCGGCGGCGTGGTAGGGCATTCAGACGGCATCACATTCAGTCAGCCGCTGGGCGATACCAACGTCTTGATCAAAGCGCCGGGCGCGTCAGGCGTGAGCGTCGAAAACCAGACCGGCGTCAAAACAGACTGGCGTGGCTATGCGGTGATGCCGTACGCCACGGTGTACCGTTACAACCGCGTGGCGCTCGACACTAACACCATGAGCAACAACACCGACATTGAAAATAACGTTTCCAGCGTCGTGCCGACGAACGGTGCGCTGGTGCGCGCCAGTTTTGACACCCGCATCGGCGTGCGTGCGTTGCTCACCGTTAAGCGTGATAACCAGCCTGTGCCGTTTGGGGCGGTGGTGCGTGAGACGCAGAGCGGCGTAACCAGCATGGTGGGCGATGACGGGCAGATTTACCTGAGCGGGCTGCCGCTGAGCGGGGAACTGCTGATTCAGTGGGGAGACGGGAAGCAGTCCCAGTGTCGTGCGCCCTACAGCCTGCCAGAACAGAGCCTGCAACAGGCGATCACACTTAAGGGGATCCGCTGTGAATAAAATCCATTATCTGGGGCTATCCCTTCTGGCATTTTTGCCGCTATCTGAGGCGTTCGCCACCGTCTGCGTCAATGAAAATGGCGTGCCGACGGAGGTGTATTACGACCTGACGGATAAATTCAACAGCTCCAATAACCAGGTGGGGCAGATTGTTACACTCAGCGAGAAGTCCCAGTGGGTGGGCGTCAACGCCGTCTGCCCTAAGGGAACGTCCGGGAACACCACCAAGCGTAGCTATGTGACCGAATTCCCGGTCACAGGCACCAGCGATGGCTACCAGTATCTGAAGCTAAACGACTATCTGGACGGGGCGATGAAAATCACCGACAGCTACGCTGGCACGTTCTATCCACCCAGAAAGTACATTCAGATGGGGAGCCATCCGAACGTGTCTAAAAACAAACCGTTTGGAGTACAGGATTCCAGCCTCGTCTTTCGGCTTAAGGTGACCCGACGCTTTATCAATATGGTGGTGATCCCCCGGGCAATCATGTTCCGGGTTTACGTCACCACGACCTCCACGGATCCGCTCACCACGCCGGTTTATACCATCAGCTACAGCGGGACCATTCAGGTGCCTCAGAGCTGTGAGATTAATGCCGGAAATGTGGTGGAGTTCGATTTCGGAGACATCGGCGCCTCTCTGTTCAGTAAAGCGGGCATCGGAAATAAGCCGGAGGGGATCTCAGCGCAAAGCAAAACCATCGGCATAAAATGCACCAACGTCGAGGCGAACGCCATGCTCACAATGCGTGTTGAAGCGGAGAAGGTTTCAGGCAGTACGCTGGTCTCTGATAACGCGGATGTGGGTTTTGTGATTGCCAACAGTAATGGTGTACCGCTGACGCCGAACAACCTGACCAGCAAAATCCCGTTCCGTCTGGACGATAGCGCACAGGCACAGGTGGGGATCCGCGCGTGGCCCGTCAGCGTGACCGGTAAAAAACCTGCCGAGGGGCGTTTTACCTCTCGCGGCTATTTACGCGTCGACTATGACTAAGGAGCAGGTATGCGAAACGGAATGCGGTATTTAGCCGTCGCGCTCTTTGCGCTTTGCTCCCCTGCGCACGCAGAGACGGCGCTTGGGGAAATTAACATTCAGCTCTATGGCAATATCGTGGATTTTACCTGCGTGGCGGAGGGGGACGACAGCAATAAAACCGTCACGCTCGGCACCTGGCCCACGAAACAGCTCCGCACAACGGGAAGCCGGACGCAGCCTGTACCGTTCACCCTGAAGCTGACCGGATGCCCGCCGGGGGCGGCTTCGATCACATTTACGGGGAAGATGGACGGGCATGATAACAGCCTGCTGGCGCTGAATGATGCCAGCGCGGCCAGTAACGTGGCCGTGGAGATCCTCGACCGGGATAAAACGCGCCTCGCGTTGCAGCAGGCCAGCCAGACGGTGTCCGTGGATGCGCAGGGAAATGCCGAACTGTCGTTTTATGCCAATTATATCGCCACGGCGGATAACCCGCAGCCGGGCCGGGCTGATGCCGATGCAACTTTCATGATTAATTATAATTAATCGTATCCCCTCTCCCTGTAACGGTTATATGTTGCAGGGAGAGGGAAGGATTACAGTAATTCGTGCGCTTTCGCGTAATCAATTAATTCAACGATACTTTGTACGCCCAGCTTGGAAAAGATATTAGACTTATGAGCGCGAATTGTTTTGTTGCTAAGTAATAATTGATCCGCAATCTCCTTATTAGATAATCCGTTCGCCAGATATCGCAGAACCGTCACTTCACGATTCGATAATGGCATATCCACAGCGGCGCCTGTCCGGGAGCCTATATGGTTTATAAAACTCAATGTTTCTGACGGGAAAAAAGAATAGCCCGTCAGTATCATTTCCACCGCGTTATAAATTTCCCCCAGATCTTTCCGCTTACTGACAAAACCATTTGCCCCGGCGCGGATGGCGCGCCCTGCGTAGAAGGCTTCAGATTTCGAAGAGAGGAAGAGAATCTTAATATCTTTATTTAAGTTTCTGATTCTTTTCAATAATACGAAGCCGTCCGTGCCTGTCATTTCGATATCGAGAATGACCAGGTCGATGGGGTGGTTGCGTATACAGTCAAGCACTTCGTGGCTGTCGCCTGACTTCAGTTTGACCTGGATGTTTTTATTTTTCTGTAGCAGGACTTCTATCGACATTCTGACGATAGGGTGTTCGTCCATAATGATAACGGATGCCGGTTTCATTTTTTATGCCTCAGATTGTTAAAAGCGTTATGCTGAGTTTTGTTAAAACTCTCGAAAAGCCGGAAGGATAATTACGCAGATCCTTGTACGGTAGATCCCTGGGAAGAGCGAAAGCATCCTTGTTTACGTAGTGGTGATATCAATGCCTGAGCGCAGTTATCTCATAAGGCTGTTATGGCAAAATGATTTTTCTTATTCGCGTGTCAAACACGTCTTATTATACCGTTTAAGTATTGTCCGAAAAGCCTGTAAATTAATGTCCATATATTGATGATTATTATCTTCTGTATCTGAATCGCTAACTTTTTAAAATTAGCAAAAATGTCCTGATATTGCATTTACCACACAGTTTCATCTTTATGTAATAACAAAAAATAAACGATCTTACTGTATGTTGATCAAATGTTAACAATACGCAGGTCGTGACAAAGTGTTTTCCGCCTGTCCGCTACCTCTGATGTCCGCTCTTTAGCGCGTCATCGCCTCATTTCTAACACCTCAGGCCAGGAGGATGATCCCTTCGTCAAAACAGCACTATCTGCTGTTTTCTTCACCTCTCATCGCTTTTATTTACAGATAAATCGCTTGTTTTTACACCATTATCATCCTGTTAACGGAAACGTCAGAAACTTAACGCATGGATAAAACGACTCTCGTTTAGCGTACAGGCAGCATTTCGCATGGTTTAAGATGAAGAATTAGGAATAGTTATAAAATCGAAAGTTTTGTTAAAAAACACAAAAAATTAACATATATCCTAAGTATTTTCTTAAAGGTCTTTAGGAATTAAGGGGTTACTGAATACGTTAATACGTGAAATCTGAAAGGTTGTTGAGAAGATGTAGCAACTCATGACGATGATTCAGCCCAAGTTTCGCCAGGATGCAGCTGAGACGGTAAATAATGCGGCTATAGGGGCGGTTCTGTAACTGAGCAATCTGTCGCAGGGTGCTACCCTGCGATAGCGCCTGCAGGATCGGCCATTCATCACGTGAAAACCACTCTTTCCGGTGGCCGGCGGGTGACGGCGCTTCCAGCAAGGTTTGTTGCAAAGCCCGCGGCGTAAGTTGCCGTTCAAGCACATGAAAAGGGCCAGCCGCTTTGCAAAACAGGCGTGTATCGTAATCATCGGCGCGAATGAGCAGGTAGGGTGTCAGGTAGGGGGCGAACAGGCTGTGGCGTCGTAATCGGTCCAGCAGGTCAATAAGCGGCGAGGCGCGGCTTTCTACATCTACCACCAGACGTGATGAAGGCCACTGATTCAGATCGCTGAGGGCGGCTTCCAGGGTGGAATAGTCACAGCAATTGCTCAGGGGAGAGTGCCCGCTCAGAAAACCGGAACGGAAAAAGTTATCCTGTGTGACCAGGACGATAAAGGGAGCATCGGTTTTGCGGGTCTGGTTGATTGACTGGCTCAAATATTCGAGACGATCAAAAAATGGGAGAGCAAAAGGCGAGTGCGTTGAACCCGGTGAATCACTTCCTGTCCGACGACGCCGGTAACGGCGTACTGTCATTCGCATAGCTTCCCTCTTGGCGATGACCGTTCAGTCCTCCTGCCATCTCCAGGATGGCCAATAATATCCCTGACCGAAGCGCGCGCCAGCCTGAAGCGCAAACTTACGATCCGTTTCTGTTTCAATGCCTTCTATGAGTACATTTTCAGCAATTTTTGAACAAAGCGTGACCAGGTTTGCCAGCGCTGGCGTTGCACGTAAACGCCAGAAAGCGATCTTATCGATTTTTATTCCGCTTAACGGCATGCGGCAGGATAAAAACGCGCGCCCTGACGCTTCATCAATGTCATCCAACCAGATCCGATGTCCTTGCGCCGTCAACTGCTGAAGCGCACAACTCACCCTCAGACGTGCCGGGTCTGAGAGAGAAAAGAAGGAAGCAGGCTCCACGAGTTCAATGTTCAGCGGTGGGCTGTTAAGTTGCAGTAAACGCTGGAACATTTCCGGTATGGTCAGAACGGTTATCGGCAAATTTATGAAAAGGTTGTCGCAGGGAAAGGGTTTTTTTAACGCAGCGATCTGTGCTTCCAGCAGCATAAGCGCCCGAGCAGCGGACCAGTCGTGAAAAAAGCCTTCGCTTTGTTGATGCGGTGACAGCACGCTGAGCACTTCAGCCCCTACCGTGCGCGAAGAGGAGAGGGCGACAATGGGTTCAAGCTTGATGCCTGTAATGTCGTGTGAGATGTGCTGCACGCACGAGGGGAAACCTGTCTGGTCTGACGCTGTCACTCCGTCGTCCTGTTCATTTCCAGCCTCCAGGCGGCCGGGATACCGCAGGACAGTGTGAAGGGGAAGTAAACAGGAAAACAGCAGGCGTTACTTAAAAGCGGCTAAGCCTTTTCGCAGCCCGTAAAAGAGGGATAAATGTTGAAAAAACAGCCGTATTTACAATCAGCTAGTCATTAACGGCAGAGAAGGTGGAAAAGGCATTGACTCACTACGCATTGACCGTATAATTCCAGGCGTTTCACCACCGCGAAGTACACTCTTCTCCGTGCGCCCTTAGCTCAGTTGGATAGAGCAACGGCCTTCTAAGCCGTAGGTCGTAGGTTCGAATCCTACAGGGCGTGCCATTAAATATCATGCACATACGCTAGTCTCAAACTGGCCTGATTTTCTCCATGCGTCGTATTTGTGTCATGATTGCCAAAAATGGCATCAATTTTCCGTGCGTGTTCGCTTAAGTGTTTCGGTGCCAGGTGAGCATATCGACGAACTATTTCGATACTTTCCCCGCCGCCCATTTCCTGAAGAACAGATAACGGGACGCCAGATTCAATTAACCAGCTCGCCCATGTATGTCTCAGGTCGTGGAATCGGAAATCTTCGATACCTGCACGACGACATGCTGCATTCCATGCGCTCTGGTCATCAACCCGCATTTTCCTCACTGATGGAGTTCTGCGAGTTGTATCGAGAATGACGCGTTAATTATCGATTCAAGCATGGCGCGCCTGAAACAGAAAAGGCCGGATGAGTATGGTCTTCTTTTTGACCATTATGTCAAAAATATCTCTAAGCGTGTGCTTGGGCGAAAGTTACGTCTGTCAGAGGGAATGATTCGCATTAAATTTCAGATGGCGGAAGCTTTTATTGATGGCTGCCCGGCGATGCTGGATATTCGGCTGGAGATGGATTATTGAACACCTTCAAGGGCCGGAAAAGGCCCTTATCTTTCCTCTTCAAGGTAACGGGTGGCCTGTGCGGAGATCATGGTTAAAAACTGCTTAGCTGTGATCCCCCATAACTCAGGGTGAAAGTCGAACTTATACAGTTCAAGAAACTCCATTTCTAAGTCTTTGCTTGTATTGATGAAATTTATGCAATCTGTGACTACGCCTCGGGCATACTCAGGCCCCTCGCATTTAAGGTATTCATCCATCACCTCCTCAATGGTTTCTCCGAAGAGGTCATAATCCTGATTGAAGTAGGTCGCTATAAGGTGATCCAGGTATCTATAAATCATCATTATCTCAGTATCGGGAAGGCGGTCAGAACGTAATATGGTTTATCGTTGTACATTTGAAGCTCAAGTACGACACGCATTTTATGAGACTTGATCACAGAGCCAGTGGCAGACTCAATTCCAAAACCGACCTCTTTTCCTGCAAAAAAGTCGATATTCAGTTTCGCTCCCGGTCTCGTTGTTTTGGCCCAATTGGTGATATAAGACGAATTGAACCTCAACGCCTGGGAAATTGCCTCCTCTGCTACGCGCCGATTATAGAAAGTGCTGCTACCGGATAACGTTGGTCGGTTAGCCAGACGGGTTCGCAGCTCCGCTTCACTTAGCCCCACATGGCGAGATAGTGTATGTCCCCCAGGTTTATATCCGGTCGCTGATTCATGTTCCATCAGTTTAATCCGACCAACACGAACAGAGGCAATACGTACAGCCCCCAAAGCAAGGCCAAAGGCTACGGGAACAGCAATATCGACAGTCAGGCCAATATTAAGCGCAGTCTTTTCATCAGCTCCAAGACGGCGAGCTGTATCAGTAGCTAACTGATACGCTGCTGTCCGTGTATCTCGACCCGTCAGAGTCTGGTCAATAGCAGCATTGAGGCTGTCGAGTCCATGCGCACCAACAACAATGCAGGCCGCTTTAGTCAGCGTCGTTGGGTCTGGCGCTGCGCACAAAATTGTCGCACCGGCCAGTTCAACGGTACTCATTGCTACACCGAGTCCGCCCAGCAACCGATTCTGCAGTGTCTCTGCTTCAGTTACTGTTTTATCAGACATTACGGCGGCCAGTTGTACCGGCGACATTACCACCTGTAATCCATCGCTCATATTGATACTCCGATTATCTTTCCGCCAATCATAAAAAATGTTAGTGCGTTACGCAAAAAGACTGGGCCAGCTTATTGTGGCTCAGGGGCAGCGGGGAGAGGAATATAACGAAAATCTCGGTCGCTATGTGGCCGCCGCGTTTATTGCAATGGAACGCCTTGATAGCGCCCCTGGCGTCAGAGTTGATGATGGACGTAGCGGGAATGGGATAACCGGTGACGGCGACCAAAGCTAACTTCTTGATTAAATGCCATGAGCGATCTGCAGCCTGAGAGACCAGCACCCGAGGGTTATCCTTTATCGTCCCGGCGATGGCTACAACTTCGTCTCGAACTGCGCGGGCTGATGCGTTTTTTTCGGCTACGTACTCAGCGGATGGAAGATTAAACCAATTTCCGGCTCCGTCCTGAATTTCGCGAAAGTAATTTCTGGACTCCATTGCTTCATGAAGGCGATCGTAGTCATCGGATGATGCACCGCCAGGTCGGCGATCTTTTCCGTTTACGTGCCATATGGCTTGCTTTTTCAATATTGTGTTTCTCAGTCGGTTAGAATGAGTATTTTGCATTTAAAGAAAATGACTCGTTAATTTTGGTTTTTGCAAAAAAGAATTTTATTCATATTGTTTGTATCGTGCAGGATGCAGAAGTAATGTCACGGTATCAATTAGCTTTAGGATTCATTTCTTTTCTAATAATCGGTGTTATTAGTGTCCGGAGCTAAATGACAGCTGTTAAACATAAAGCTTCGGTTTTTTACCGGAGCTTTTTTATATTTACTTAATGTGCACCGGTTCTAGGTAGCGATGAATCGATATCAACTTAAGAGCATGAGCGCAGCCACATCCTTAGATGTGGCAAAGAATTTACAGAGCCTTACATGCATGGGGCTTTTTTCCTCAAATTCCTGAGCGCAGGCTCTTCAGCTCTCTCTGGATCAGTACCTGTGAAAAATGCACGTCTTGCGCTGGCTGCCGCCCCGCTTTTCCTGGTCATGGCGGTAGATTATACCGGGCGGATGATGTCGTTCCTGGCTGATGATGTGCTGGTGGTCTGCTTTATTGCCGTCGCACTGCCGCTTATCCGCCAGAAAGAATAGCGCCCTTATCATGCGTCCTGCGGGGCGCATTATTAAGCACGTTGATCCCCGTCACCCGACGGAATAATTCCTTCTTTTATTAATATCAGGAGATTCCCATGTTTGAAAAAGCCCCCGACGTATGGGGATGGTTTTCTTTGTCTGTTACCTGGGTGAAGTCCAACTCCTATCTGTACTGGGGGAGCTTCACGGCCTTCCTGGCGGCACTGTGGTCAGGGCTCTGCGACAAACATGGCTGGTGCTCCTCGTTGTTTGGTGGGCTACTGGCGACCATCATCACCCTGAGTATTCTGGCGGTAATGAAAAAGACCGGGTTACACGAAGAGTGGATGCCCAGGTTGGGCTGATACCCCCAGCTTACTTGCCGGGGGAGAGCGCCATTAGTGCCCTGTAACGGCCGCGGCGGCGACCGGATGGTCAGCGTTAGCGACCACAGTTGCACGGGCGACGGGATGATAACTACCGTCTGTTGCGGCTGCGACGGCGACAGGGTGATCGGCAGATACCACCGCCGTGGTGCGGGCGACAGGATGGTTACCTTCACCGGTGGCCGCCGCAACGGCAACAGGATGATCGGCGGAGGCGACGGCAGTCGCACGGGCTACCGGATGATTTGCAAATGCAGAAAATGATGCCGCAGTGAAAGCCAGAGCGAGAATGACTTTTTTCATAATATAACTCCTGATGTTTTCCCTGTATGGACAGGGACCATTATATTAATAACGATGATTGGTACTTATTGAGAATTGTGCAATGGATATTGCTTCGTCTGAATCAAATACTCTGACAATGTATCTGGAAAACACGTTATTGATAATTGAAGTCAATATACCTTTCCAGTTTTAAATTGTTTATTTTTAAATTTATGGTCGTTTTGTGTAAAAATAAATTATTTGCCTGGTAAAGCATATTTAGCTAAAGGAGATGATTTTTCGCCGGGCAGAATAGTGTCACCTTCAATGAATAATAAAGGCTTAAAATGAAAAAATATTTACTCATCGCGTTGAGCTTTCTGGCTATAACCAGTCCGGCGAGTTACGCTGGCATCCGATCGCTGGTGGAGGATGGCACGGTTCTGCAGAGCCAAATTATTACGCATACCCGAGAAGGGTATCATCCGCTGCGTACCCTAACCGCGGGCACGATTGGTGGCGTAGTGGGTCACCAGTTCGGTAACGGCAAAGGGAAAACCGCCATGACGGTGGCCGGTGCAACAGCCGGGGCGGCGGCTTCTCATAACCGGCAGTCTTACGAATTGGCAGCACAGGAAGTGAAGTTACTTATCAAGACTCAATCCGGGCAGACTATTCAGGTGGTGCAGCACAATAATGGTTTGACATTTAACCCTGGCGACAAAGTTCGTATCATCACAACGGGTTCTAATACCACCGTGGAAAAATCATACTAAGCACATTATTATGATTACAAAAATGAAATACCGTGGTTTTCACGTCTGTTATAAAAATAACGATACACGATACCTGGAAATACTGGACGATATATTGTCCTGTAATGTAAAACGACTCAGCGTTCAGATGGTATTTAAAAGCCTTCCGCATACCCACGTCTCTTTACTGAATACCCCCTACGGACAGTTTGTATTAAAGATTTACTCCCCCAGGAAAAAAAGGATAGAAAAATTTTTTAAATCGTTTTTTACGCCCAACCCCAACGAAAATTTGATTGAGCGGATCGACTATGCTGGCAGGCAAGGTCATACCTTCCCGAATGATTTTTATCTCCTGGCTGAACGCCGGATTTTCAGATTCGCAAAAATCTCGCTCATGTTGTTTGAGTATGTCCCCGGTCCGGAGTTACGCGTTCTTCCCGCGATCACGCCGGACATAAAGCGTGAAATCCGACACAGTATGCAGAAAATGCACAATCTGAAAATCATTTCCGGGGATGCGCACGGCGGGAACTTCATCCTGAGTGAAAAAGGAATAAGGATCATCGATCTGTCCGGGAAGCGTTGTAACGCGAAAAGGATTGTTGAAGACAACGTGACGGCCAGCCTGCGCATTGGTATTCCCATTGAATCCCACCGGCGTTGGGAAAAACGCCTGATCGCAAAAAAAATCAGACGACACCATAAAATCGTCCAGAGGAAGTATCTGGCGCGTTCAAATACCGCTTAAACCCTTTATTCATGCAGGACAACAGCCTGTTATAAAAGAATTTTCCCTGGTATATGGCATTTTCGCCAATCCTCTACCATGCTCATTACACCTCACCGTTTCGCGTGGGGGCTTTTCGTAGTTGCTCATTAATCTTAAGGAAAAAGTTTATGAAAAAAACGACTGCTATTTTGTTGGGCACCGCGTTTCTGTTTACCACCAACGCCTTTGCGGCTGAAATGATGACAAAAAACGAATTCGAAAAAGTTGAGTCTCAGTACGAAAAAATCGGTACCGTGAGCACGGCTAACGAAGTCTCTGTCGACGATGCGAAAAAAGAGCTGGTCGAAAAGGCCGATAAAGAAGGTGCTGATGTACTGGTGCTGACTTCCGGTAATACAAACAACAAAATTCACGGCACCGCCGATATTTACAAGAAAAAATAATGCTTTAGCAACCACCCCTTTCTGGGGTGGTTGTGCGCCATACTTCTCCCCCACATCGTTTTTAGCCTCTTCTCGCGCAGTGCTCCTCGTTGACGCTTGATTATGTAAGCATAATGCGTATAGTTCTCATTTGCATTTCATTTGATAAATACTAAGGCCCGACAACGGGCCATTTTTGCGCGCACGTTAAGAGCTCATTATGAACAACACCACAATGCACAAAACGCTGCTGGCGATTGCCATCGGCGCGGTTACACACTCCGCCTTTGCGGCGGAAGAGAAAAAAGAGGACACCATCGTGGTCCAGTCCACGGCGGGGAGTGATTTCAAACCCGGCGGTGACCAGCTGCTTCCGGCCTTCCTCGACGGCCAGGTGGCTAACGGCGGACGTATGGGGATGCTCGGGCAGCAGAACGCCATGGACGTGCCGTTCAACATCATTAGCTACACCTCGAAGCTGGTGGAAGATCAGCAGGCGAAAACCATTGCTGACGTGGTCGCTAACGACGCGGGCGTGCAGTTCGTTCAGGGGTACGGCAACAGCGCGGAAACCTTCCGTATCCGCGGCCTGAAGTTTGACGGCGACGATATGACCTTTGGCGGATTGTCCGGCGTACTGCCGCGTCAGGTGGTGGATGCCCAGATGGTTGACCGCATCGAGATCTTCAAAGGGGCCAACTCCCTGATGAACGGCGCGGCCAGCTCGGGCGTGGGCGGGATGATCAACCTTGAGCCAAAACACGCGGGCGACATCCCGCAGGCGAAAGTGGGCGTCGACTACACCTCGGATTCCCAGATTGGCACCACGCTGGATGCGGGGCGTCGCTTTGGCGATAACGACCAGTTCGGCGCGCGGGTGAACCTTGTGCATCGTGAAGGCGAAACCGGCGTGCCGAACGACCGCCGCCGCACCACGCTGCTCTCCACCGGTCTGGATTACAAAGGTGACCGTTTCCGCACCTCGCTGGACCTGGGCTATCAGAAAAAAACCTTCCACGGCAGCCCGACCAGCGTCAACATCTCGGCGGTGGACTTCGTGCCTGAACCACCGAAGAACGATCGCAACTTCTCGCAGAAGTGGGCCTACAGCGATATCGAAAACGAATTCGGCATGTGGCGCAGCGAGTACGACATCACCGATAGCTGGACGGCCTATACCGGCCTCGGCGCACAGCACGCGCACGAAGAGGGGATCTACAGCGCCCCGAAGCTGATGGATAAAAGCGGTAATGCGACGGTCAGCCGCCTTGATACCAACCGCATCAGCGATTCCGTCAGCGGCATGGCGGGCATTCGCGGTAACTTCATGACCGGCTTCGTCTCGCACAAGGTGAATGTCGGGTATTCGGCGATGACCAAAAACGAAAAAATCGCGTGGAAAATGTCTGCCGCGGCGGATAACCCGACCACCAACATCTACCACAACACTGGCGTTGCTATGCCGGACAGCAGCAACTTCAGCGGCTCAGGCGGCAAATACAGCGATCCGCTGACCAGTGGGCGCACCCGCACGCAGGGCTGGCTGTTGAGCGATACCCTGGGCGTGCTGGACGACAAACTGCTGTTTACCGCAGGCGCACGCCATCAGAAAGTGGTGATTCGCGGGTACAACAAAATTACCGGTGCGGAAAACGACGCGGACGGTTTTGACGGTAGCCGCTGGATGCCAACCTACGGCGTGGTCTATAAGCCGTGGGAGGAAATTTCCCTCTACGCCAACCACACCGAGGCGTTACAGCCCGGTGAAACTGCGCCTCGCTCAGCAAACAACTACGGCCAGAGCACCGGTATCGTGCACTCTAAGCAGAACGAAGTGGGTGTAAAGGCGGACTTTGGCCGCGTGGGCGGCTCCCTGGCACTGTTTGAGATCAAAATGCCGTCGGCCATCCTCGACGACAGCGGCCACTACGGCCTGGACGCTGAACAGCGTAACCGTGGCGTGGAGCTGAACGTTTTCGGCGAGCCAATGCTTGGGATGCGTCTGAACGCCAGCGCCACCTGGCTTCAGGCCGAGCTGACCAAAACTAAAAACGGCGTGAACCAGGGGAACGACGCGATCGGTATTCCGAACTTCTACGCCGTGCTGGGCGCAGAATACGATATCAAGCCGATTGAGGGCCTGACGGCGACCGCGCGCGTTAACCACTCCGGCACGCAGTATGCCGATCTTGCGAACACCAAAAAGCTGGACAGCTACACCACGCTGGATCTGGGTATGCGCTATCGCTTCGCGGTGAACCACAATGAAAACCAGATGACCGTGCGAGCAGGCATCGACAACGTGACCAACGAGAACTACTGGTCAAGCGTGGATGATTCCGGTACTTACATCACTCAGGGCGAGCCGCGTACCTTTAAGGTCTCGGTTGGCTACGAGTTCTAAGCGTTCCACCTCGTTATCCGGGGCAGGGACGCCCCAATCCCTTCGTTGTTGTGTTATAAAATTGTAATAAAAGCTTCTTACACTGGTCGCCACATCCTTACCTCTTGGCCAATGACAGGAAGCCGCTATGGGCAGACCCCTCAAATCCGTATTTAAAAAAGAACATCGCGACGATATCAGTAACCGCAGCGCTAACCCGGTATTCTCCGAGGTGGCAGAGGTGTTCCTCTCCCGCCGCCGTTTTCTCCAGATGGGGGCCGTAGCGGGGGCCGCCGTATCATTCCCGTATCTGATCACACCCGAGAATGCGATTGCCGCGGTCTCAAAACCGTCCGCGCTGGCAAAAGCGGTTTCCCTGGGCTTTACCAGCATCGACGTCTCCACGGAAGATACGGTCAGGGTGCCGGAAGGTTATATTGCCCGCCCGTTCTATCGCTGGGGCGATCCGACAGGCATCAAAAACAACATGCCGGCGTTTAAACCGGACGCCAGCAATACCACAGACGAGCAGGCCGTGCAGGCGGGCATGCACCACGACGGCATGGCGTGGTTTAGCCTGCCGCAGGGGGGGCAAAGCCCGGAGCATGGCCTGCTGGCGCTGAACCATGAATACATCGACAACGGAATGCTGTTTACGGACGGTACGGCGAACTGGAGCCTCGACAAAGCCCGCAAGGGGCAGAACGCGATGGGCGTGTCGGTGGTGGAAGTGAAAAAAACGGGCAGCGGCTGGGAGGTGGTGCGTCCGTCTTCGTTCGCCCGCCGTATTACCGTCAATACGCCGATGCAGCTTACCGGCCCGGCGCGGCATCAGGACTTAATGAAAACCGCCGCCGATCCGCAGGGGGAACGCGTTCTGGGCACCATGCAGAACTGCGCCAACGGCCACACGCCGTGGGGGACCTATCTCACCTGCGAGGAGAACTGGTCGGACATATTTGTGAAAAAAGCCGATCTCAACCCGCTGGAAAAACGCTACGGCATTAGCGACAGCGATGAATCATACCGCTGGAACGAGGTGGATGAGCGGTTCAGCGTCGATAAAACCCCTAACGAACCCAACCGTTTCGGCTGGGTCGTGGAAATCGATCCCTACAACCCGACCTCCACCCCGCGCAAGCACACCGCGCTGGGCCGCTTCAAGCATGAGGGGGCAGCCGTCACGCTCGCCGCCGATAATCGCGTGGTGGTTTATATGGGTGACGACCAAAAGTTTGAGTACATCTATAAATTTGTTTCGGATAAAAAATACGATCCCGCGAACCGCGAAGCCAATATGCAGCTGCTGACGTCCGGCACGCTGTACGTCGCCAGGTTCAACGAAAACGGCAGCGGCGACTGGCTGCCGCTTGTCTTCGGGCAAAATGGCCTGGATAAAAGCAACGGTTTTGCAAGCCAGGGCGATCTGCTGATTAAAACCCGTCTGGCGGCCGACGTGGTGGGGGCAACGAAGATGGATCGCCCCGAGTGGATAGCCGTCGATCCGCACGCCAGCGGCAGCGTCTACTGTACGCTCACCAACAACAGCGATCGCGGTAAAGAGGGCAAGGCACCGGTCGACGCCGCTAACCCGCGCGCCAACAACGTGTACGGGCATATTATGCACTGGCTCGAAGAGGGGGCCGATCCTGCCGCCGCACGCTTTAAGTGGGATATTCTGGTCATGGCCGGGCGCACCGACGGCGACGATCCGAAGGCCAAAGGCTCGATGCAGGGCGCGGAATTTGGCAGCCCGGACGGCCTGTCGTTTGACCATCAGGGCGTCCTGTGGATCCAGACCGATGTCTCCTCCAGCACCATCAATAAGAAAGCGTACGAGGGGATGGGCAATAACCAAATGGTGGCTACCATTCTAGGCACCAACGAGTATCGCCGATTCCTGACCGGGCCGCGCGGGTGCGAAATCACCGGCATTGCATTTACGCCAGACAACCGGACGCTGTTTATCAACATTCAGCATCCGGGGGAGGGCGGGGATGATATTACCGACCCGGCCAACCCTCGCGCTGTTTCCAGCTGGCCAGACGCGAGCCCGAACGGGCGTCCGCGATCGTCAACGGTGGTGATCGTCAAAGCAGACGGCGGGATCATCGGGTCGTGACGTTTATCAGCCGGGCGCATGCGCTGGCCCGGCGTTAAGCTTGCTACCACCAGCATGAAGTGTTAAAACGTGCCCCTTCTAAAAAAGAGACAGGGGTAGGGCGTGAAAGACGCGTCATCCGCTTCAGGCCATGGTAGCGCTGAAGCTTCGTCGGATCAGAGTCCGACGCTGCAACGTGGTTTGCAAAATCGACATATTCAGTTAATTGCCCTTGGCGGCGCGATCGGTACCGGGCTGTTTCTCGGCATCGGCCCCGCCATTCAAATGGCTGGCCCGGCGGTTCTGCTGGGTTACGCTCTCGCGGGGATTATCGCCTTCCTGATCATGCGCCAGCTCGGCGAGATGGTTGTTGAAGAGCCGGTGTCCGGCTCCTTCGCGCATTTTGCCTATAAATACTGGGGTCCGTTCGCAGGCTTCCTCTCCGGTTGGAACTACTGGGTGATGTTTGTGCTGGTGGGCATGGCGGAGCTGACCGCCGCAGGCATCTATATGCAGTACTGGCTGCCGGATGTCCCGACGTGGATCTGGGCGGCGGCCTTCTTCATCATCATTAACGCCGTTAACCTTGTGAACGTGCGCCTGTATGGTGAGACCGAGTTTTGGTTTGCGCTGATCAAGGTGCTGGCGATTATCGGCATGATCGGCTTTGGCCTGTGGCTGCTGTTCTCCGGCCACGGCGGCGAGCGTGCATCGATCGACAACCTGTGGCAGCACGGCGGCTTCCTGGCGACCGGCTGGAAAGGGCTGATCCTCTCGCTGGCGGTCATTATGTTCTCCTTTGGCGGTCTGGAGCTGATAGGTATTACCGCTGCCGAAGCGCGCGATCCGCACAAAAGCATTCCGAAAGCGGTCAACCAGGTGGTGTACCGTATCCTGCTGTTCTATATCGGCTCGCTGGTGGTGCTGCTGGCGCTCTATCCGTGGGTGGAAGTAAAATCTGACAGCAGCCCGTTCGTGATGATCTTCCATGACCTGAACAGCAACGTGGTGGCTTCCGCGCTGAACTTCGTCATTCTGGTGGCGTCTTTGTCGGTGTACAACAGCGGGGTTTACTCCAACAGCCGCATGTTGTTTGGCCTCTCTGTACAGGGCAACGCGCCGAAGTTCCTTACCCGCGTCAGCCGTCGCGGCGTGCCGATCAATTCGCTGTTCCTTTCCGGCGCTATCACCTCGCTGGTGGTGCTGATCAACTATCTGCTGCCGAAAGAGGCGTTTGGCCTGCTGATGGCGCTGGTTGTCGCCACGCTGCTGCTGAACTGGATCATGATCTGCCTGGCGCACCTGCGTTTCCGCGCCGCGATGCGCCGCAAGGGGCGCGAGACGCAGTTCAAGGCGCTGCTCTATCCGGCGGGGAACTACATCTGTATCGCCTTCCTCGGCCTGATTCTGGTGCTGATGTGCACCATGGATGAGATGCGCCTGTCAGCGATGCTGCTGCCGGTGTGGGTGTTGTTCCTGTTTGTTGCCTTTAAACTCTCACGTAAAAAGTAGCGCGCTTTTCTCCCTCTCCCTGTGGGAGAGGGCCGGGGTGAGGGCACCAGACCGCACCAGACCGCACCACACTGCCCGCCTTCACGCCCGGCACCGCTGCGCTTACCGGGCCTACATGTTCGGGGACGTTATTTAGTTGGCCGGGTAAGGCGAAGCCGCCACCCGGCACCTCCGCTTCACCATTATCGTGACCCCTCTCCCAATTCTGTTTCGATCCACAGGATCTTTGTTTTGTAATCGATTACTTTTCATTTGAACTAATTTGTAATCGATTACTTTTTCCGGGTGAGGCTTATCATGGTGTCAACTGAGAGTAGTGAAAAGGCGATAACGCAACACCGGCTGCTGGTGCCGCGTCTGTCGCTGATGATGTTTCTGCAATTTTTTATCTGGGGTAGCTGGTCGGTCACGCTTGGCCTGGTGATGAGCCAGCACAACATGTCTTTGCTGATTGGCGACGCGTTCTCTGCCGGGCCTATCGCTTCCATTCTTTCGCCGTTCGTGCTCGGGATGCTGGTGGACCGCTTCTTCGCCTCGCAGAAGGTGATGGCGGTGATGCACCTCGCAGGCGCGGCGATCCTCTGGCTCGTGCCGGGGGCGCTGATTGCTGAGAACGGCGCGCTGCTGATTGGCCTTCTGTTTGGCTACACGCTCTGCTACATGCCAACGCTGGCGCTCACCAACAACATCGCGTTCCACAGCCTGGCAAACGTGGATAAAACTTTCCCGGTGGTGCGCGTGTTTGGCACCATCGGCTGGATCGTGGCGGGCATTTTTATCGGCGTCACCGGCGTGGCGTCCAGCGTGACCATCTTCCAGGTGGCGGCGGTCAGCTCCGTGCTGCTGGCGCTCTATAGCCTGACGCTGCCGCACACGCCAGCACCGGCGAAAGGCCTGCCTGTGAAGGTGCGCGATCTCTTCTGCGCGGACGCCTTCGCGCTGCTCAAAACCCGCCACTTCTTCGTCTTCTCCGTCTGCGCAATGCTGATCTCCGTCCCGCTAGGCACCTATTACGCCTACACCGCCTCGTATCTGGCGGATGCCGGCATTGCCGACGTCAGCACCGCCATGTCCTTCGGGCAGATGTCTGAGATCGTCTTCATGCTGGTTATTCCGCTGCTGTTCCGCCGCCTGGGCGTGAAATATATGCTGCTGATCGGCATGCTGGCGTGGTTCGTACGTTATGCCATGTTCGCGCTGGGCGTCAGCGAGGAGGGGCGCATTCTGCTGTATCTCGGCATTCTGCTGCACGGCGTCTGCTACGATTTCTTCTTTGTTGTCGGCTTCATCTATACCGACCGCGTGGCGGGCGAAAAGGTCAAAGGTCAGGCGCAGAGCATGATCGTGATGTTCACCTATGGCATCGGCATGCTGCTCGGCTCGCAGATTTCAGGGGCGCTTTACAACCGCCTGGTGGCAGGGCAGACCGTGCCGCAGGCGTGGGTTACATTCTGGTGGATCCCGGCGGTGGCTGCCGCGGCGATCGCGCTGATTTTCCTTCTCACGTTTAAGTATGACGATGACAAGGCGTAATGTTCTGGAGGTGGTATGAGGACAATGAAAGGACCGGGTATTTTTCTGTCGCAGTTTATTAGCGGGGAAGCGCCCTTCAACACGCTCGACGGGCTGGCAGGATGGGCGGCGTCGAAGGGTTACAAAGCGGTGCAGATCCCCTGCAACCATCCGCATATCTTTGATGTGGAGAAAGCCGCAGAGAGTCAGGCCTACTGCGACGACATCACCGCAAAGCTGGCCGCGCACGGGCTGGTCATCAGCGAGCTGTCGACCCATCTGGAAGGGCAGCTTGTGGCGGTGAACCCGGTTTACAGCGAGGCGTTTGACCACTTCGCACCCGCATCCGTGCGCGGTAACGATGCGGCGCGTCAGGCGTGGGCGACGGAAAAACTGAAGCAGGCGGCGGTCGCCTCGGCCCGATTAGGGCTGAAAGCGCACGCCACCTTCTCCGGCTCGCTGGCCTGGCCGTTTTTCTATCCGTGGCCGCCGCACAACGAGCAGCGTTTTCAGGAGGCGTTCGAGGCGCTGGCAACCCGCTGGCGGCCGATACTGGATACCTTCGACGAGCAGGGCGTGGACGTCTGCTTTGAGCTGCATCCGGGGGAAGATCTGCACGACGGCGTAACCTTCGAGCGTTTTCTGGCGCTGGTGGATAACCATCCGCGCTGCAACATACTCTACGACCCGAGCCACATGCTGCTTCAGCAGATGGATTACCTGACCTTTATTGATCTCTACCATGCGCGCATTAAAGCGTTCCATGTCAAGGACGCGGAGTTCCGCCCCAGCGGGCGCAGCGGCGTCTACGGCGGCTACCAGCCGTGGATCAACCGCGCCGGACGTTTTCGCTCGCTGGGTGACGGGCAGATCGACTTTAAGGGCATCTTCAGCAAGCTGACTCAGTACGACTACGACGGCTGGGCGGTGCTGGAGTGGGAGTGCTGCCTGAAGGATGGCGATACTGGCGCGAGTGAAGGCAGCGAATTTATCCGCCGCCACATTATTCCCGTTTCCGGACGGGCGTTTGATGATTTCGCCGCAGGGGGCAGCCATGATTAACGTCGGGATTATCGGTAGCGGGTTTATTGGCCCGGCACACATCGAGGCGCTCAGGCGTCTCGGGTTTGTGCAGGTGGTCGCGCTCTGCGACGGTTCGCTCGTTAAGGCGCAGGAAAAGGCGCGCCAGCTAAATGTGCCGCATGCTTACGCCAGCGTGGAAGAACTGCTCGCGCACCCCAATCTGCATGCGGTGCACAACTGCACGCCGAACCACCTGCACGCGGAGATTAACCGCCAGATCCTGCGCGCGGGCAAGCACGTGTTTTCCGAAAAGCCGCTGTGCATGACGCCGGACGAGGCGCGCGAGCTGGTGGCGCTGGCAGAGCAGGCGGGCGTGGTGCATGGCGTGAGCTTTGTCTATCGTCAGTTTGCGATGGTGCGCCAGGCGGCGAGCATGATGCGCGCGGGCACCCTCGGGCGGCTGTTTGCCTCGCACGGCAGCTATTTGCAGGACTGGATGCTGCTGGAAACCGACTACAACTGGCGGGTGGATGCCGCGCTCGGCGGCGCATCGCGGGCGGTGGCGGATATCGGCTCCCACTGGTGCGATACGGTGCAGTATGTCACCGGCAGGCGCATTACTGAGGTGATGGCTGATTTATCCATCGTCTGGCCGACGCGCAAGGCTAACGTGGCAGGCAATCAGACGTTTACGCACGACGAACATGCTCACTATGAAGATAAACTGGTCACCACCGAAGACTTCGGCTCGGTGCTGTTGCGTTTTGACGACGGCAGCAAGGGCAGCTTTAGCGTCTCGCAGGTGAGCGCGGGGCGAAAAAACCGCCTGACCTTTGAAATTAACGGCAGCGAGCAATCGGTGGCGTGGGATCAGGAAACCCCGCAGCAGCTGTGGATCGGCCATCGCGCCCGGGCAAACCAGACGCTCAGCGACGATCCGGGTTTGATGAACCGTGATGTGGCCGACAGCGCCCATTTCCCCGGCGGACACATTGAAGGCTGGCCGGATGCTTTTAAAAATATGATGGCGCAGTTTTACCGTGCCGTGCAGGCGGGAGCGATGCCGGATAAGCCGCAGTTTGCCACCTTCCACGATGGCGCCAGTGTGATGTATATCCTTGATGCGATTGTGAAAAGCCATCAGCAGCAGCGCTGGGTGCGTGTGGAATACTGACGCATTGCCCGGTTCGCCGGGCAACCAATTTATGGTAGCCTGCACAAAACGCTAACCGCAGGATGTATCGTCGCTATGTCAATTCAGAAAATCGCTCAACTGGCCGGGGTATCCGTGGCAACGGTCTCTCGCGTACTGAATAACAGCGATACCGTGAAGGCGAAAAACCGCGAGCGCGTTTTGCAGGCGATCCAGGAGAGTAACTACCAGCCCAATCTGCTGGCGCGTCAGCTGCGCACCGCCCGCAGCTATATGATCCTGGTGATGGTCTCGAACATCGCCAACCCGTTCTGTGCCGAAGTGGTGAAGGGCATCGAAGCCGAGGCGGAGAAAAACGGCTACCGCATTCTGCTGTGCAACTCCGGCTCGGATATTGAGCGCTCCCGCTCGGGCTTAAGCCTGCTCTCCGGCAAAATCGTCGACGGCATTATCACCATGGATGCGTTCTCGAAGCTGCCGGAGCTGGCCGCGCTGATTGGCAACGCGCCGTGGGTGCAGTGCGCCGAATACGCCGATGCGGGCGCGGTCTCCTGCGTGGGGATTAATGATGTTGATGCCTCTCAGCATGTTGTCAGCCAGCTTGCCGACGGGGGCCGCAAACGCATTGCGCTCATCAACCACGACCTCAGCTACAAATATGCCCGTTTGCGCGAACGCGGCTATAAGAGCGTCATACACCTGCGGGATCTGGACTATCAGGCGGTGGAGTACGCCAGTGAGCTCAGCTCCAGTGCGGGCATGGCGGCGATGCAAAATCTGTTAAAAGCAAACCCGCCGGATGCGGTGTTTGCCGTTTCTGATACGCTGGCGGCGGGGGCGCTGCGCGCCATTCAGCAGGCAGGGCTGCGGGTGCCAGAAGATATCGCGGTGGTGGGTTTTGACGGCACCGAGCTGGCGGAGATGATTTCTCTCACCACCATTGAACAACCGTCGCGGGATATCGGGCGCAAGGCGGTCAATCTGCTGTTAAATAAGATCGACAACCCGGATGCGCCCACGGAAAGGGTCATGATGGACTGGCGCTTTATTTTCCGCGCCAGCACCTGATTATCTGGCGATGACGCCAGCCAGCGAGCGAATATCGTTTCCGGTTGGCGACTGGTGAATACGCAGGCCAAATTCATCCACCACCGCGAAAATATGATCGAAGATGTCGGCCTGAATATCTTCGTATTCTGCCCAAATCACCGTGTTGGTAAAGGCATATATTTCAATCGGCAGCCCGTTGGCATCGGGCGCGAGCTGGCGCACCATCAGCGTCATATCTTTACGAATACGCGGGTGGTTACGCAGATATTCATTCAGATAGGCACGGAAGGTGCCGATATTGGTCATCTTGCGCAGGTTTAATACCGATTCCCCTTCGCCGTTCTGCTGATTCCACAGGTTAATTTCCTCATGACGCGCGGCCAGATACGGCTTCAGCAGTTTCGCCTGAATCAGTTTCTGCTGCTCCTGCTCATCGAGGAAATGAATGCTGGTGGTATCGATATTCAGGCTACGCTTGATGCGGCGACCACCGGAGGCTGACATGCCGCTCCAGTTGATGAACGCGTCGGACACCAGCGCCCAGGTCGGGATGGTGGTGATGGTGTTATCGAAGTTACGCACTTTAACGGTGGTCAGGCCGATGTCGGTCACCGTGCCGTTGGCCCCGTATTTCGGCATCTCCAGCCAGTCCCCGAGCTTCAGCATGTCGTTGGCGGAGAGCTGAATACCGGCCACTAAGCCCAGTATCGGGTCTTTAAAGACCAGCATCAGAACGGCAGCCATCGCACCCAGGCCGCTTATCAGAATGGCGGGTGACTGACCGATCAGAAGGGAGATAATTAATATTCCCACCAGAATGGCGCTCACCAGCTTGATGCCCTGGAATATCCCCTTCAGCGGCAGCTGTGATGCGGTGGCCATTTTCTGCGACAGATTAAAAATCACATCCAGCAGCGAGAAGAAGGAGAGCAGGGCATAGACCATCACCCACAATTTTGCGCAGGTGGTGAGCATTTCCGCCGCTTCGCTGCCTTTTTGCAGCCACAGAACCGCCTGAACGTTGACGATTATCCCCTGGAGGGTAAACGCCAGACGGTGAAATAACTTGTTCTGCGTAATGATCTGCAACCATAAATGGCTGCTGGCCTGCGCGCGTTTTTCGAAGGCGCGCAGCACCACTTTGTGCAGAATAAAATGAACGATAATGGCTGTAAGAAAAATAATACCAAAGATAATCACTAAAGAGGTGGTGTGATTAATTTCAATCCCTAACTCTTCAACCTGAGCAATTAATTCCTGCATAACGTCTCCTGTATTGATGCAGCCCCATAATGGCGGCTGCGGATCTATTATGCAAATTCAGGCAGTTTTATTTTGTCGCCGGACAGGCCTTGACGACCGGCAAACACAGACGATGGCGCATACGCAGCGTGGCCAGCGCCAGCACCCCCATCATGGCCGTTTCCACCATCAGGAAGACGTTGACTGCCTGGGTGTAATCTCCGTGATGATTTTGCAGCCCGTGCAGCAAAATCGCGCCGAAAATGGCCGGGCCAAGCCCCAGCGCAGCCTGTTGCAGCGTGCTTAAAATCGCGCTCGCGGCCCCTGCGTCATCAGGCTGGATATCGCGCATCCCGATACGGTAGAAGCTGTTTACAATCAGCGCCTGCCCGTATCCCACCAGCCCGGTGGCCGGGGCCAACGTCAGCGCGGTATTCTGCATCCCCCAGTGACGGAACGTGGCGATCAGCGCCACCAGGCCAACAAGCTGAATCACAAGCCCGGTCAGCAGGATGGCGCTGGTGCTGTAGCGGGCAATCAGGCGTGGGGCGAACCAGGCGGAAATAAAATAGGTGACGCCGAGCGCGATAAAGCTGTTCCCGGACTGCCACGGCGCCATCCCCAGACCGCTTTGCATGGTCAGCGCCATACAGAACATGAACCCGGACCAGACGCTGAAAAAGAGTATCCCGATCAGCACGCCAAAGCGGATGCTGCGCAGCTGCAACAGGCGCGGCGCGATGAGCGGGTGGGCATCTTCTCGCTCTTTCTTACGCGCGTTTAACACCATCAAATAGACCAGCGGCACAATCGCCAGCAGCGCGGCCTTCAGCGGCCACGACCAGTGCCATTGCGGGCCGAGCGCCATCGGGAACAGCAGACAGCACAGTATCGCCGTCAGCAGGACAGTACCGGTCCAGTCAATGCGCGACGGCGTGTCGCGGCGGGTTTCCGGTACGTAGCGACGGCTCAACGCCAGCACCACCAGACAAATCGGCACGTTGATAAAGAAGGCGTTACGCCAGCCAAGCCCGGCGATGTCCGCCGACACCAGCCAGCCGCCACCCATCTGGCCGACGATAAACGCAATCCCGCCGATACCCCCGAACAGGCTGATCGCTTTGGCGTGTGCCGTTCCTTTTAACGTCACGTGCAACGTCGCGAGAATTTGCGGCATGATCAGCGCGGCGCCCGCGCCCTGGATAATGCGCGCGGCAAGCAACTGTTCGATATTGCCCGCTATGCCGCACAGCAGCGAGGCCAGGCCAAAACTCGCCACGCCCCACATAAACAAGCGACGGCGGCCAAGGTTATCGCCCAGCTTGCTGCCGGGGGCCAGGCAGACGGCAAAGGCCACGCCGTAGAGGGCGACGATCAGCTCCAGTTCGGTGGCGGTGGCGTGTAACGAATGGGTGATGGAATCCAGCGCCACGTTGGTGATCGAGGTATCAATCAGCGGCAGCATCTGGCCGGTTAATAGCAATATCAGGCCCGCACGACCCGGTGAAACAACTGACGTATTCATGGTGACTCCATTGCGTCAAACAGCGTAGAGTCGTAGCATCAACCATCTGATAAACGGGTACCAGTTCTTGCTTATACTGGTACTGGCACTACCATGCAGGAGATGTTATGGCGCTGATGTCTGAACCTGTCACCTCTCTCCAGGATGACACCCGCAAGCAGCTGGGCGCGTTTTTGCGTGCCCGGCGCGAAAGCCTCGATCCGCAGCGGCTCGGCTTACCGCGCAGCGGCCGTCGCCGCACGCCGGGCCTGCGCCGGGAGGAGGTAGCGATGCTCGCGGATGTCGGTGTGACCTGGTACACCTGGCTGGAACAGGGCCGGGACGTCAATCCGTCCAGCGCGGTGATGGCCGCCATTGCAAAAGCGCTGCAATGCACCCCGACCGAAGCCCGGCATCTTTTTGTGCTTGCCGGTTTGCCGCCGGGCGAAGCCCCGCAGGCGGTGTGCTGTGAGGGGATCAGCGAAGGCACGCGTCGCCTGCTGGATACCCTGATGCCGAAGCCTGCCAGTATTCAGAAACCGAATTTCGATATCGTGGCGTGGAACGACAGCTTCGGACACCTGATGGGCGTCGATTTCAACGCTATCCCGCCGGAAGATCGCAACTGTATTTACCTGTTCCTCACCCATCCGGCGTGGCGCGCGCGGCTCGGCAAACGTGACGACGTGCTGCCGATTTTCGTCTCCTACTTCCGCGCGGCAATGGCTGAGCACCGTGGCGACCCGCTCTGGGAAGCGAAGCTGGCGCGTTTTTTTGCGGTGTCCGAGGAGTTCAAAACCCTGTGGCACCAGCGTAACGACGTGCGCGGCGTGGAGAACCAGCTCAAGCTGTTCACCCATCCCGAGCTGGGGGATTTTCATCTCCAGCAGATGTACTGGTACTCCGCCCCGCGAAACGGATCGCGGCTGCTGGTCTATTTACCGGTGGACGAGGCGGGGGAGAGGGCGATGGCGTGGCTGGAGGCGCAGGGGAAATAAGTTTTTTGCGAGGGGCTTTCAGGGAATAAGAGCTGGCTCTGCTAAGCGGATGAGACAGGTATAAGGTGGCGTTTAACTTAAACCAACCGACTGAATCGACATCATTTCGATGAGGGATTAAGTCGACTATACTCACGCCATGAGAAACAACAAATGTCGCCACTGATGATTGATTCCGCAGACTTCAGCCAAAAACTCGGCCTTATCTCCCGAAACGTCGAACACACCGAAGCGTTCCTGGCACGAGGTACGGCGGATTTTCATCTGCCGGGGTTTCTGCTGCCTGTGGGATACCGGCTCCTGAAATCGCGTTATGGTGATGAATATCGTCTCGTGACCACCGATGACGGCAAACCTTATACGGCGTATGCCGTAAAGCTTAAATTTCATAAAGAAATTACCTTTCCCCACGGTGCCGCCACGCAGGTGATGGTGTGGCGTACTCCGCGTGCCGTTCATCAACGCGTGATAAGCGGGTTGCCACAACTCTTTTTTCAGTGGGTGCTAAGCGAATACGACATCGTTGTCTCTGACAGCGAACAAACGGGAGACGGGCAACGGTTCTGGCTGCGCATGATCGACTGGGCGTTTACCATGAACTATCGCATTAGCGTGGCGGACGGTACGGTGGGAGAAAAGTGGACGTTAACGCCCGTAAATTCCTACGCTGAGCTGGAAGAGCGCTGGATTGCTTTTGCCTGGGGAAACGATCGTGAGGTCCATCCGCATCGCAGGCTTGTCATCAGTAAAGCGTAACGGGCCGCATGCAGCGGCCCATTTTCATTAGCATTCAGTCACAATCGTGCTCAGCGGCAGGCGAGACTTCGGCAGCGTGGCATTGAAATCCTCAACGCTGTGATGCCCAACCGGCACCACCACCAGGCTGGTGAAGCCTTTCTCTTTCAGGCCGAACTCTTCGTCGAGGATTGCGGCATCGAAGCCTTCAATCGGCACTGCGTCCAGGCCCATCGCGGCCACGCCCAGCAGGAAGTTGCCGACGTTCAGGTAAACCTGCTTCGCCATCCACTGGTCGTCATCTTTCAGATCCACGCGGTGCATGTCGGCAAAATAGCACCGGCCTTTGTGGTTCGCGGCTTTTGCTTCTGGCGTGGCGAAACGGCCGTCAGCCTCTTCCTGATCGACGACGCGCTCAAGCCAGGCATCGTCCATCGCGGTTTTCGCACAGAACACCACCACGTGAGAGGCATCCAGCATTTTGCGTTCGTTAAACACATAGGTGCCCGCCGCGGATTTTGCCACGCGCGCTTTACCCTCTTCAGTACTGGCAACAATAAAGTGCCACGGCTGGGAGTTGGTGCTGGACGGGCTGTATTGCAGCAGCGTTTTGATTTTTTCCGCTTCTTCTGCGGTCAGTTTTTTGGCTGGGTCGAACGCCTTGGTAGAGTGGCGTTTCAGGGCGACAGAAATAATATCCATAACAACTCCTGGTGATGAAATTCGCCCGCGGGCGGGCGTGAAAGGAAAGCAGATTACCGCGCGAAGCGGGAAAAGATAAGTGCGATTCGAGCGCTTATTCTGTTCGTCTCAGACGAACAATCAGGCTGGCCGAATCCACTTCTGATCTTTTTTCGGCAGTTTATCAACGACCAGATTCCACGAATCCGTAATCAGGTCGGTGACCAGTTCAGGCGTGATGTCGTCCGTGCCATAAAGGGAGATCCAGTGTTTTTTATTCAGATGGTAGCCAGGCTCCACGCCACGGTAGATCTGCTGATTGAGCAGCGATTTTTCCGGATCGGATTTCAGGCTGACGTGGGCCCGACCGTGAGCGGTCGCCATCAGCATAAAAATTTTCCCGCCCACCTTAAACACGTCATACTCCGGGCCAAACGGCCAGCAATGTTCGGTAAAAGGCATCTCCAGCGCGACGCGTCTGGCATGTTCCTGCAAGGCTTTACTGTCCATGGCTCTCTTCCTCAGCAAGCCCGCGCCACATGGCTTCAAAGCCCAGCGCTTTAAAATCGACGGCACGGGACGGATCGCGCGCGGCAAACTCCATGGTGGTTTCAGCCAGCGATAAGAATATTGCATCACCGAAGGTCTTAAACTCGTCAGACATAAACACCGGGCGCACCGAGCGGTGACACAGTTCGTGTATTTCCGGGAACATGTCTTTCACCGCCTGCTCGGTTTCAATGTTCAGCTTTTCACTGACGCCAATCTGGCGGATAGCCGCATGCGCCAGGGGGTTACGAATGCCCCAGTCCACATAGCTATTCCAGATATTACGGGTATGCTCTTTTGGCTGGGTGATGGTGCGATCGAGGTTCGCCAGCATGGTCTGGCAAAGATCCTGCTTCAGATGCAGATAGAGGGCATTCAGCAGATCGTCTTTGGTAGCAAAGTAGCGAAACAGTGTCCCTTCAGCGACGCCCGCATTACGGGCAATTAACGCCGTTGAGGCGGCAATACCTGACTGCGCAAACGCAGCCGTTGCTGCTTCCAGTAAGGCCTGTTTTTTATCTTCACTCTTCGGACGTGCCACTAAATTTTTCCTCCCGTCAATTGTAAAAACCCTGATTGAAACACGTGCTTTGCCACGCTGCAACGCGGAATGTCAAAGATCGAAAACCTTCTTGACGGCGTAATCATCCTATCTATAATGAGTGCTTACTCACTCATAATCAAGTTCAACCCGCGCAAACTATCGGACAGGGCGCGTTGGCGGGTCAGGATAATGAAAAAGCCTCTATTCATCTGCGTGGTGTTAGTCATGATTATTGCTTCAGCTGCCAGTTTACCGTTTGTACTGAATGCCGGATTTGGCCAGCCACCGCAGGGTGCGCAGCTCTCTGAAGTGGAGGCCTCTCCGCACTATCGCGACGGGCAATTCCATAACACGCTCCCTACGCCGGGCTTTACCGGGCAACAAAATATGCTGGTGGCGTGGTGGCAGTTCCTTACCCGTAAAACCGAAAACGCCCGTCCTGCGCAGCCGCTGCCGCTGGTGAAAACCGATCTGGCGAGCCTGTCGCCTGAACAGGACACGCTGGTGTGGCTCGGCCACTCCTCCTGGTATATGCAGCTGGCGGGGCAACGAATCCTGATCGATCCGGTTCTGAGTAACTACGCCGCACCGTTCTCCTTCCTCAATAAAGCCTTTGCGGGGGAGTACCCGTGGCGTGCGGAGAGCATGCCGGAGATCGACCTGCTGATTATCTCCCACGATCACTATGATCATCTGGATTACGCCACCATCAAGGCGCTGCTGCCGAAGGTTAAGCGCGTGGTCACCCCGCTGGGCGTGGGTTCGCATCTGCGCTACTGGGGGATGAACCCTGAGATTATCGACGAGCGGGACTGGAACCAGTCGGTACGTATCAGCGATGCGCTGACGGTACATGTTCTGCCGGCGCGCCATTTTTCCGGGCGCGGCATTAAGCGTAACCAGACCCTGTGGGGCAGCTTTATGTTTGTCTCTCCGGAGCAGAAGGTCTACTACAGCGGAGATTCCGGTTATGGCCCGCACTTCAAAGCAATTGGCGAGCAGTTTGGCGGAGTGGACTTAGCCATTATGGAAAACGGCCAGTACGACCAGGACTGGAAGTACATTCATATGCATCCGGCGGAAACGTCGCAGGCCTCGGCAGATCTCAATGCCAGAGCGGTCGTACCGGGACATAACGGGCGTTTTGTGCTGGCGAAACATACCTGGAACGATCCACTGATCCAGCTGGCGAAAGCCAGTAAGGATAAAAACTACCGGCTGCTGACACCGGAGCTGGGCGAGCCCGTGCGGGTGAGTGATACCACGCAACAATTTCGCGAGTGGTGGGAATAATGTTTAAGCGAGAAGCAGAGGGGGAGAGCAGTATGACGATTTCCGCTCAGGTCATTGATACGATTGTCGAATGGATCGATGACAACCTACACCAGCCGTTACGCATCGAAGAGATTGCCCGCCATGCGGGTTACTCAAAATGGCATTTACAGCGGCTGTTTATGCAGTACAAAGGCGAAAGTCTGGGGCGCTACATCCGCGAACGCAAGCTGCTGATGGCGGCGCGCGATCTGCGTGAGTCAGACGAGCGCGTGTACGATATCTGCCTGCGCTACGGGTTTGACTCGCAGCAGACGTTTACCCGCATCTTTACCCGCACCTTCAACCAGCCGCCCGGGGCGTACCGCAAAGAGAATCACCGCCAGACACATTGAAATTTACGACATCAAGGCCGGGTAAGGCGTAGCCGCCACCCGGCTTTTTTGTGGGCTCGGTGCCCGTAATTGCCCGGTGGCGCTGCGCTTACCGGGCCTACAAATCCCTTACCACCGATAATTCACCGTCGCCGTCACCGTCCGGCCAATCCCGTAGAAGCACGCCGTATCGCTTGCGCATGACGCCACATACTTCGTGTCCGCCACGTTATTGACGTTGAACTGCACGCTTGCCCCTTTCAGGCTGCGGTTCATCTCGCCCAGATCGTAGCGCAGCATCGCGTCATACAGATCCACCGATGGCACCTTAAAGGTGTTCTTCGCATCGCCGTAGCTGGTGCCGATGTAGCGCATCCCCACGCCAGCGGTCAGGCTCTTGAGCGCCCCGCCCGGAACGGTATAGCTGGCAAACGCAGACGCCATATGCGTCGGGATACGCGCCGGGGTCTTGCCCTCGGTGCCCGCCACCGTGGTGCTTTCGGTTTTTGCATCGGTGTAAGTGTAGGAGCCAATCAGGTTGATGTTATCCATCAGCGTGGCGTGGATTTCCGCTTCAGCGCCTTTCGAACGCACCTTGCCCGCATTTTCGAACCAGCCTTCAGCGCTGTTATAGGTCGCTACGTTGTCCTGAGTTAAATCGTACAGCGCGAGAGTCATCAGCGTGGTGTCTACCGGCTGATATTTCAGGCCAATCTCGGTCTGCTCCCCGGTAGTAGGCCTGAATGGCGCGACGCCCGGCGCACGGTTGGTTTGCAGGTTCGGCTCAAACGACGTGCTGTAGCTGATGTACGGCGAGAGACCAAAATCGAACGCGTACAGCAGGCCAGTGCGCCAGGTAAATTTGCTGTCGTTCTGCTGCGTAAAGCTATTATCGGTGAAGTCGTTGGTACGCACTTCGCTCCAGTCGTAGCGCCCGGAAACCAGCCACTCCCAGTTGTTCCAGCTCATCTGATCCTGAAGATACAGCCCCATCTGGTCGAGATTTTGCTGCTTGTCGGAGGCCGTTTTGAAGGTGCTTTCATCCACGTTCACGCCGTAAACCGGGGTTGTCCAGTCGAGGTCATACTGTGAGCCGCTCCCGCGCGCCAGCAGCTGTTTATCCTTGCTTGTCTTGTAATCAAACCCGCCGAGCAGGGTATGGCTGACGCTCCCGGTCTCCAGCAGATATTCCAGCTGGTTATCGAGGCCAAATTCATTGGTCGTGCGCTCTTCACGCTGGGCGCGACGGGTCAACACCGTGCTGTTGGCCGCGCTGTTGGCGTAAACCAGATAACGGTATTTCTGCTTGATGGTGGCGTAACGGGCGTTCTGGCGGAAGGTGAGGTTGTCGGCGAACTGGTGTTCCAGCTCGTAGCCAATCATCGTCTGCTCGCGCCAGGACTGATTGTAATTCGGATCGCTGACGTTAAAGTCGCGTGGGATGTACTTCCCGTCGACGCTTTTCACCGTGCCATACGCGGGCAGGAAGTTGCGGTATCCGGCATCCGGATCTTTCTGGTAGCTGGCCAGCAGCGTAAAGCGGGTCTGATCGTTCGGATACCAGGTGATCGCCGGGGCGATCGCCATCCGCGTCTCTTTATAATCGTCCACCTGATTATGCTGCGTACGGGCGATACCGTTCACGCGATACAGCACGCGGCCGTCGTCGCTCAGCCTGCCGCCGAAATCAAACGCACCTTCGGCGAGATCGTTATTGCCTGTGCGGAACTGCACGTTGTGAATGGCCTCCGCCGTCGGGCGCTTGCTGGTCATGCTGATTAACCCGCCAGGATTCACCTGACCAAACAGGACCGACGCCGGGCCGCGCACCAGCTCCACGCGCTCCAGCAGCCACGGGTCAACTGTGCCCGTCTGTGATGAGGCCGTTGCGCCAAAGCTTAAGCCGTCGAGGAATTTTGGCACGTAGCTAAAGCCGCGCACAAACACCTCGTCGTTACGGTTAGACGAGCCCCGGTATTCGGTAAACACGCCCGCCGAGTAGCGCAGCGCCTGCGAAACGGATGTGACGTCCTGCATGTTCATTTGATCGCGGGTGATCACCGATACCGACTGCGGCGTCTTCACAATCTCCGCGCTGGTCTTGGTGGCGGAGAGCGTTTTCGTCGCCACAATGCCTTTTACGGACGCAGTGGGCTCTTCACTCACGCCCTGCGTCACCGTAATCGTTTCTTCTTTCGTTTCTGCCTGAGCCGCGACGCTGGTCGTCGCCAGACTCAGCAGCCAGAGCTGCATTATCTTATTATTTTTAAACATTTTTATTGAACGTCCTTGGTTGCTATCGCCATAAAAACACCGGTAAATCGCCGTTGATGATATTGCAAATTATTACCATTTGCATTAGCGTTGTTAACAAATTTCGTTGGGGAACAAGCGGTAATGAAGAGGGTATGGAGTGGGTTGCTGTTGGGGATCGGCGCGCTGCCCGCCGTGGCGGCAACGTGCGAGCAGTCGTCCCGGCAGGGCGATGTTCAGGGAAAGTTTGATGCCAGCGGCGAAGTCTGCTTCTCCCTGCCTGAACTGGGTGAAAATTACGTTTCCGCCACGCTGAATGGCGTGACGGATGCGCGCCTGCTGGATGGGCAAAACCGCCGCATCCGCACGCTGATCGAAAATGGTCCTGCGGACGGGGAACACACGCTGCTGTTTGCCCTGCCGGTGAAACAGAACACCTCGCTGGTGCTACACGGCGAAGCCGGTAAGCCGTGGCGTTTTCAGTGGCGGATGAAAGAGACCTCTCCATTACCACGCGTGCAGATGCTGGCGCCAGTAAGCCCGACGCTAAAGGCGCTGGCAAACGTCATTTCTGCCGGTGGAAGTACCGAGGCGTTCTGGCAGGCGCAGCGTCGACAGGGAACGCCAATGGTGGAACCGGTAGATGCGAACCATAAGCGCGTGACCTTTCTGTGGCGCGGCGCGCGGGATAACGTCTTCATTCTCGGCTCTCCGGCGGGGGATCACGATCCGCTGTTCCGCCTGGGCAACAGCGACGTCTGGTTCCGCAGCTACGTGGTCCCCGCTGATACGGTGATGCAATATAAGCTCGCCCCCGATGTGCCGATCGTTGAAGGCTCTGCCCGCGATCAACGCCGTGCCATCCTGGTGAGCGCACAGGCCGATCCGCTTAACCCGAACACCTTTGGGGAGCAGAAGGCGGATCGATGGAACCGTTACTCGCTGCTCGATCTCAGCCCGGCGCGCTACTGCTCCGTTCAGGCCACGGCAAAGCCGCTGGTGCACGGGACGTTGAGCCGTCAGAGTTTTTCCAGCCACATCCTCGGCAACGCCCGCGACGTGATGATCTACAAACCGCGCGGCGCACAGCCCGCACGCTGGACGTTAATTCTGTTCGACGGGCAGATTTATCAGGACGAATACCATTTTGCCAACGTGCTGGACGGTCTGATTGCCCGGCATCACCTGCCACCGATTAACGTGGTGTTTATCGACAGCCTCGATCACGCCCGTCGCGGCAACGAGCTGCCGCCGAACCCGGAATTTGCTGACTTTATGGCGCACGAGCTGCTGCCGTGGCTGCGCGGGCAGGGCATCGGCATGCAGCGGCAGAAAACGGTGCTGGCGGGGTCGAGCTACGGGGGAATCGCGTCGTCATGGGTGGCGCTGCGCTATCCGCGCCTGTTTGGCAACGTGCTGAGCCTTTCCGGCTCCTACTGGTGGGCGCCGAAAGGTGACGCCCCCGGCTGGCTGACGCGTCAGTACCAGCAGTCGCCGCCGTATCCGGTGCGCTTCTGGTTACAGGCCGGAAAGTTTGAAACCACGGGGCCGGGCGGCGGCATTTATCGCACCACGCAGGATTTTGAACAGGTGCTGAAGGAAAAAGGCTATCGCGTCAGCTTCCACCCCTCATCCAGCGGCCACGACTACGCGGCCTGGTGTGAAGCACTGATCCACGGGATGCGCGATCTTACTGGCTTACGACGCCAGTGAAAACCAGCGGCGCCAGATGAAACGCAGGATAAAGAATTCGATGGCGCCGAGCACCAAAAACCACAGACAGAACAGAATGGTGTACAGCTGATTCAGATCGACCATATGAAAGGTCTGAACCAGTTTCTGCGCCAGCACCAGACCCAGCGACGGCGCAGGTAACAGCAGACAGGAGAGCAGGGCCATCAGCAAAATGCCCCCTGCGGTGAGCAGCGATTCTAACGGGTGTTTCATCTTAATGTTAATCGTGAGTTAAAAATGTCATTGTCCGGCATCCTGAAACGTAAAGCAATATCATCCCCACTGGCAAAATTGAGTGAAAGGCCACCGTTATTTTGCGAGTTAATAACGGAATATAGATAATATTTCCGGGGCGATTAAATTAATATCGCGTAATGTAAATAAACGTCTTTTTCACGAAAATAATTTTACAAAGCTATAGGTGCTATATCCAATTAACGTCGCAATAACAATGGCTGCGACAATGTATAACGCCAGGCGCCGCCCGCGATAAATACCAAACATGCTTCCTCCTCGTTTAGTGTTGGTTTAGAAATATTTTGTAAAAATCAACGCGTCGAAATAATTTTAATCAGTTTTGAATAACCGGGTAGTCAATATATTGCGGTAGATCAATTTAACCCGCAAGACTTAAAAATGAATTATTTAAAGCCAGAAAGGAATTCCGGCTTCCGTCCACCGGATATTGAAGGAAAAATACCATGACCAAAAAAAATTTCTCGCAGAATATGCCACCCGCAGGCGGGCAGGCGTACCAGCAGACCGTAGAGCAGGTGCTTGCTCAGGCGCAGAGCCAGGCGAATGGCCTGGACCGCACCGAGGCGCAGGCGCGTTTGCAGAAGCATGGCCCGAACGCGCTGCCGGAGAAAAAAGGCAAGCCGGGCTGGCTGCGTTTTCTCGCGCATTTTAACGATGTCCTGATTTACGTCCTGCTGGCGGCCGCCGTATTAACGGCTGTAATGGGACACTGGGTTGATACGCTGGTTATCCTGGGCGTGGCGGTAATCAATGCCTTAATTGGCCACATTCAGGAAAGTAACGCAGAAAAATCCCTGAAGAGTATTCGCAATATGCTCTCCAGCGAGGCGCGCGTAATTCGTAATGGTAACCATGAAACCATCCCGACGACGGAAATCGTCCCGGGCGATATTATTGTGTTGCGCGCAGGAGATCGTATTCCGGCGGATATGCGCTTAATTGAAGCGCATAATTTACGCGTGGAAGAGGCAATTCTGACCGGCGAATCCACCGTGGTGGATAAACACATTAATCCGCTGAGCGGTGAATTGCCGCTGGGCGACCGCACCAATATGGTCTTCTCCGGGACGACCGTAAGCGCGGGCGGTGGCGTTGGCCTGGTCACCGCGACCGGTAAGGATACGGAGCTCGGCCACATCAACCAGATGATGGCGGGCATTGAAAAGCACCGCACCCCGCTGCTGGTGCAGATGGACAAGCTGGGCAAAGCGATTTTCGCCATCATTCTGGCGATGATGGCCGCGCTGTTTGTCTTCAGCCTGGTGTTCCGCGAGATCCCGATGGGCGAGCTGCTGCTCTCCCTGATTAGCCTGGCGGTAGCCTCCGTACCGGAAGGTCTGCCGGCGATTATCTCCATCATCCTCTCTCTGGGCGTACAGGCGATGGCGCGTAAGCGGGCGATTATCCGCAAGCTGCCGACGGTTGAAACCCTGGGCGCGATGACCGTGGTCTGCTCGGATAAAACCGGCACCCTGACCATGAACGAGATGACGGTGAAAGCCATCATTACCGCCGATACATGCTATCGCGTGGACGGCAACAGCTACGAGCCGGTGGGCAACCTCTACCTCGAAGGCAGCGACGAGCCGGTGCAGATCCAGCCGGGCACCGTGCTGGAGCAGTACCTGCGCACCATCGACCTGTGTAACGACAGCCAGCTGATTCAGGACGAGCGCGGCCTGTGGGGCATCACCGGCGGCCCGACCGAGGGCGCGCTGAAGGTGCTGGCGGCAAAAGCCCACCTCGCACCGGTCGAGACCACCCTGGTCAACAAGATCCCGTTCGACTCGCAGTACAAGTACATGAGCACCCACTACCAGATTGGCGGTGAGGAGCAGATTTTGATCACCGGCGCGCCGGACGTGATTTTCGCCCTGTGTGAGCAGCAGCAGACCCGCAACGGTGCGCAAGCCTTTGACCGCGCGTACTGGGAAACGGAGATGGAGCGCTATGCGCGTCAGGGGCTGCGCATGGTCGCCGCGGCGTTCAGGCCAGCGAACGGTGAGCAGGCACTGACTCACGACGACCTGAGCCACGGCCTGATCTTCCTCGGCATTGCCGGGATGATGGATCCGCCGCGTCCGGAAGCGATTGAGGCGATTAACGCCTGCCAGCAGGCGGGGATCCGCGTGAAGATGATCACCGGGGATCACCCGCAGACGGCGATGAGCATAGGCCAGATGCTGGGGATAACCAACAGCGAGCAGGCGGTCACCGGCTATGAACTTGAGAAGATGGATGACGCCGAGCTGGCCGAAGCGGCGGTGAAGTATGACATCTTCGCCCGTACCAGCCCGGAGCATAAGCTGCGCCTGGTGAAAGCGTTACAGGACAAAGGCGAAATCGTCGGTATGACCGGTGACGGCGTGAACGATGCGCCAGCGCTGCGTCAGGCGGATGTGGGTATTGCGATGGGCATCAAAGGCACGGAAGTCACCAAAGAGGCGGCGGACATGGTCCTGACGGACGATAACTTCGCCACCATCGCCAGCGCGGTGAAAGAGGGGCGTCGCGTTTACGACAACCTGAAGAAGACCATTCTGTTCATCATGCCGACCAACCTGGCGCAGGGGCTACTGATTGTGATTGCGCTGCTGGCGGGGAACATCATTCCGCTGACGCCGGTGTTGATCCTGTGGATGAACATGGCGACCTCCGCCACGCTCTCCTTCGGCCTGGCCTTCGAGGCCGCCGAGCGCAACATCATGCGCCGCCCGCCGCGTCAGACCGGGCAACACGTGATGGACGCCTACGCCGTATGGCGCGTGGCTTTCGTCGGCACCATGATTGCCATCGCCGCCTTTGCGCTGGAAGCCTGGCTGGCCCCGCGCGGGCACAGCGCGGAGTTCATCCGCACCGTGCTGCTCCAGATGCTGGTCTGCGCCCAGTGGGTGTACATGATTAACTGCCGCAACACCGAAGGGTTCTCCCTGAACCGCGGCCTGCTGGCGAACAAAGGGATCTGGCTGGTAACGGGCGTACTGTTCCTGCTCCAGGCGGCGATCATCTACCTGCCGTTTATGCAGATGCTGTTCGGCACCGAAGCACTGCCGCTGCGCTACTGGTTCGTGACGCTGGCGGTGGCGGGGGTGATGTTCTTCGTCGTCGAAATCGAGAAGCGACTGACCCGCAGGTTCCGTAAGGCTGCATAACCAAAACCTTACCCCTCATCCTGCCCTCTCCCCAAAGGGGAGAGGGTGTTCAAGTTCCCTCTCCCCTTTGGGGAGAGGGTTAGGGTGAGGGGAAAATACTGAGGTACTCCCATGAAATTCCCGCTCCTGCTCATACTCCTCGCCGCTACCCTGCCGCCCGCATTCGCCGCAGTCATTCCCGTGCGTGTCGCCACCGTGGAGCAAACCGCCCACGCCGCCGAACGTCAGATCCCGGGTCGCATCGAAGCGATTCACACCGTTGAACTGCGCGCGCGTACGGAAGGCGTGATTACCAAAATCCACTTCCGCGACGGCCAGTACGTGAAAAAAGGTGACGTGCTGTTCGAGCTGGACGACGCCGAGCCGCGCGCCGCCCTGCGCCTGGCGCAGGCCGAAGTGAAAAGCGCCGAAGCCACGCTGCGTCAGGCGCAGCAGCAGCTTTCCCGCTTTGAAAGCCTGGGCAGCAGCAACGCCATCAGCCGCCACGACGTGGACAACGCCCGCATGCAGCGCGACGTAGCGAGCGCCGCGCTGGAGCAGGCGAAAGCCCGTCTCGACACCCGCAGCGTCACCCTCAACTACACGCGCATTACCTCACCGATTGACGGACGCGTGGGGCACAGCAACTTTCACGTCGGCAGCCTGGTGGATCCTGCCAGCGGTGTGCTGGTGGAGGTGGTCCAGCTCGATCCGATCCGCATCGCCTTTGCGCTGGAAGAGGGCGCGTTTGCCACCAAAGCCGGACAGCATGCGGATATCAGCGCCATGAAACAGGCCTGGCAGGCGCTGATTGACAGCAACGGTCAGCGCGTCAGCGGGGAACTCACCTCCGTGGACAACCGCATCGACCCGCGTACCGCCAGCGTGATGCTGCGCGCCGAGTTCGCCAACCCGCGCCATCAGCTGCTGCCCGGCGGCAATGTGAACGTCTACCTGCGTCCGGCAAGCGAGCAGCCTGTCCTGACCCTGCCCGCCGCTGCGGTACAACAGAATGGCGACGGGTTCTTCGCCTGGGTGGTTAACGCCGAGGATAAAGCCGAAATGCGTCCGCTTAAGGTCGCCGGGCAGATGGGCCAGCAGTTCCAGATTGCCTCCGGCGTTAAGCCCGGTGAGCGAGCAATTACTGACGGTGCGCAGCGCGTGCAGCCAGGCGCTGCCGTTCAGATACTGAATTAAGGAGCCATCATGCTGACGTTTTTCATCAAACGCCCGCGCTTTGCGATGGTGATTGCGCTGGTCATCACCCTGCTGGGGGCCATCGCGCTGAGGATTATTCCGGTGGAGCAGTACCCGCAGATCACACCGCCGGTCGTGAATGTGTCAGCGTCATGGCCGGGCGCCAGCTCGGCTGACGTGGCGGAGGCCATCGCCACGCCGCTGGAGACGCAGCTGAACGGGGTGGATCATATGCTCTATATGGAGTCCACCAGTTCGGACGAAGGCACGTATAGCCTGAACATCACCTTTGCGGCGGGCACCGATCCGGATCTCGCCGCCATCGACGTGCAGAACCGCGTGGCGCAGGCTGTGGCGCAGCTGCCGACCGAGGCACAGCAAAACGGCGTGCAGGTGCGCAAGCGCGCCACCAACCTGATGATGGGGGTAAGCCTTTACTCACCAAATAACACCCACACGCCGCTGTTTGTCAGCAACTACGCCAGCACCCAGGTGCGCGAGGCGCTGTCGCGTCTGCCGGGCGTCGGGCAGGTACAGATGTTTGGCGCGCGCGACTACAGCATGCGCATCTGGCTGCGTCCGGACCGCATGAATGCCCTGAACGTGACCAGCGATGACGTGGCGCAGGCGTTGCGCGAGCAGAACGTGCAGGGGGCGGCAGGCCAGGTCGGCACGCCGCCGGTGTTTAACGGCCAGCAGCAGACGCTAACCATCAACGGGCTAGGGCGCTTAAACCAGGCCGACGACTTTGCCAACATCATTATCCGCACCGGGGAGATGGGGCAGCTGGTGCGCCTGAAGGACGTCGCCACCATTGAGCTTGGCTCGCGCAGCTACAGCTCGGGCGCGCAGCTGAACGGGCATGACTCCGCCTACCTTGGCATCTACCCGACGCCGTCCGCTAACGCCCTGCGCGTGGCCGATGCGGTGCGGGCGGAGCTGGAACGGTTATCCACGCGCTTCCCGGACGATCTGGTCTATGAAGTCAAATTCGACACCACCTCGTTTGTGGCCGCTACCATCAAAGAGATTGGCGTCTCGCTGGCGCTGACGATGCTGGCGGTGGTGGTCGTGGTGTCCCTGTTCCTGCAAAGCTGGCGCGCGACGCTGATTGTCGCCCTTGCCATTCCGGTGTCGCTGGTGGGCACCTTTGCGTTGCTCTACGCGCTCGGCTACTCCGCGAACACGCTCAGTCTGTTCGCCATCATTCTGGCGCTGACCATGGTGGTGGATGACGCCATCGTGGTAGTGGAGAGTGTCGAAACGCTGATGGCGGAAGGGCAGAGCCGCACGGCGGCGACCGCGCTGGCGCTGCGTCAGATTGCCGGGCCGGTGATTGCCACCACGCTGGTGCTGCTGGCGGTGTTTGTACCGGTGGCGCTCCTGCCGGGGATCGTGGGCGAGCTGTACCGCCAGTTCGCGGTGACGCTCTCGACCGCCGTCACGCTCTCAAGCCTCGTGGCGCTGACCCTGACGCCCGCGCTCTGTGCGATGCTGCTGCGCCCGCGTCCGGCACAGCCCGCCGCCGTTTTCCGTGGGTTCAACCGCGGGCTGGACGCCACGCGCACGCTTTACACCCGGATCGTGAGCGTGTTCAACCTCCGTCCGTGGCTAGCGCTGCTGGCCACCGCAGGCGCGGCGGCGGTGGTGGTATTCAGCTTTATGTCGATGCCAAAGGGCTTCCTGCCTCAGGAGGATCAGGGCTACTTCTTCGCCAGCGTCCAGCTGCCAGAGGCAGCCTCGCTGGAGCGCACCGAAGCGGTGATGACCACCGCGCGCGAGCTGATCGCTAAAAACCCGGCGGTGGAAGACGTGATTCAGGTCTCCGGGTTTAACATCCTCAACGGCACCAGCACATCGAACGGCGGGTTTATCTCCATCATGCTCAAAGACTGGAGCGAGCGTCCGCCGCTGGATGAGGTGATGGGCACCCTTCAGCGCCAGCTGCTGGCCCTGCCGGAAGCCACCATCATGACCTTTGCACCGCCGACGCTGCCGGGGCTGGGCAACGCCTCCGGCTTCGATCTGCGCATTCAGGCACAGGCGGGGCAAAGCCCGGCGGAGCTGGAGCGCGTAACTCGCGAGGTGCTGGCGAAAGCCAACCAGCACCCGCATCTGAGCCGCGTGTTCACCACCTGGAGCAGCAACGTGCCGCAGATGACGCTCACCGTTGACCGTGAGCGCGCGGCCCGCCTCGACGTGCCGGTGTCGCGCATCTTCAGCAGCCTGCAAACCGCCTTTGGCGGCACGCGCGCCGGGGATTTCAGTGTCAACAACCGCGTCTATCACGTGGTGATGCAGAACGAGATGCAGTGGCGCGAGCGCGCAGAGCAAATCAGCGAGCTGTTCGTGCGCAGCAACAGCGGCGAGCGGGTGCGTCTGAGCAACCTCGTCACCATCACGCCGACCGTCGGCGCGCCATTTATTCAGCAGTACAACCAGTTCCCGTCGGTATCGGTGAGCGGCTCGGCAGCGGAAGGGGTGAGCAGCAGCACCGCAATGGCGGCGATGGGCGAGATTCTGGCGGAAAACCTGCCAGCCGGGTACGACTACGCCTGGAGCGGCATGTCGTATCAGGAGCAGCAGACCGGGAATCAGGCGATATGGATTGTGCTGGCGGCGGTGGTGATGGCGTGGCTGTTCCTCGTCGCCCAGTATGAGAGCTGGACGCTGCCGGCGAGCGTGATGCTCTCGGTGCTGTTCGCCATCGGCGGAGCGCTGGTCTGGCTGTGGCTGGCAGGCTATGCCAACGACGTGTACGTGCAGATTGGTCTGGTGCTATTGATAGCCCTTGCCGCCAAGAACGCGATCCTGATCGTGGAGTTTGCCCGCGCCCGGCGTATGGACGGAATGGCGATTGTCGATGCCGCGCGGGAAGGGGCATCGCGCCGCTTCCGCGCGGTAATGATGACCGCCGTGTCGTTCATCATAGGCGTCCTGCCGATGATGCTGGCGACCGGGGCGGGTGCCCAGAGCCGCCGTATCATTGGCACCACGGTGTTCAGCGGCATGCTGGTAGCCACCGTGGTGGGGATAGTGTTCATCCCGGCGCTGTTCGTGCTGTTCCAGCGCCTTCGCGAGTGGGGTCACGGCCTTACGGACTCGTCGCCCACAGTTCACAGTGCTTCTGCACCAGAGAAATCAGCGAGCCGCCATCGGCGATAAAGTCCCGCATGCGCTGCGCCTCGCTCTTGCCCTGCTTTAACAGCAGGGCAATTTCCTTGATGGCGCTCGTCGCGCCGAGTTTCTCGGCCGACGGTGCAACCTGCTCCAGCAGCCAGCCGATATCCTCCGCCACGGTTTTGTGCTCGCCGGTATGCACGTCCGTCAGAATGCCTTCCAGCCCGTAGCGACAGGCCTGAAAACGGTTAAAGCGGTACAGCAGAAAATCCCGTTCCTGATGCTTATAGGGCCGCGCAGTCAGCAGCCAGTGCGACGTCGCCTGAATAAGCCCGGCGATGTTAATGGCGTGACCGAGCGTCAGCGGCGTATCCATCACCCGCACCTCCACGGTGCCAAAGTGCGGGCTGGGGCGGATGTCCCAGTGCAGATCCTTAATGCTGTCGATCATGCTGGTGGAACTCAGGCGGCGGAACAGCCCCTCGAACTCCTGCCAGCTGTTGACCCACGGCATCTGGCCGTTATCCGGGAACCCGGAAAATATGTTGAGCCGCGACGAGGAAAACTTGGTGTCCGTGCCCTGCATATAAGGCGACGACGCGGCGAGGGCGATAAAGTGCGGTACGAAGCGCGACAGGCCGTGCAGCAGGTAAATCGCGTCGTCCCCGTTTCGGCATCCCACGTGCACGTGCTGGCCGAACACCGTCGCCTGCAAAATCAGATAGCCAAAGCGCTCCAGCGTGACGTTATAGCGCTCGTCGTCACACACCTCCTGCCGCTGCCATTTCTGGAACGGGTGCGTGCCGCCGCCGCAGATCTGGATGTGCTGCTCCGACGCCGCCCGCAGGATGCTCTGCTGCATCACGGAGAGCTGCGCCGCCGCCTGGTCGATGGTCTGGCAGACACCGGTGGCGATTTCGAGCATGCTTTCGGTGATGTCGTGTTTGACTTCGCCCCCTTTGATGTCGTCTTTGACGGCGGCGATGAGGGCAGAGGAGTCCTGGCTCAGATCGTAACCCGGCGGGTTAACCACCTGGAGTTCGAGCTCAATGCCGAGGGTATAAGGTTCAGAGGACTTGAAATCGGGTAAGGGCATGGCGCACTCCGTTGTCTGTTATGTGTTGAGTATAGACAATGGGCGTGGCGCGCTCTTTTCAAGGTGGTATAACTGATAGCAGGCTTAGCAAAAGGGGAGTGACCCATGTCTGACTATCCAACCATTGCGCTGATTGGTCCCGGTGCGATTGGCACCACCATTGCCGCGGTGCTGCATGACGCGGGCCGTACGCCGCTGCTGTGCGGTCGCACCGCGCATCCGGTATTACGCCTGCGTCACGATGAGGATGAAACTGTGGTGCCCGGTCCGGTACTCACCGATCCCACCGTCATTACCCGCCCCGTAGACCTCGTTTTTGTGGCGGTAAAAACGACGCAAAATGCCGACAGCGCCGGGTGGCTGCGCGCCCTGTGCGATGAAAACACCGTGGTCTGCGCGCTGCAAAACGGCGTGGAGCAGAAAGCCCAGCTTGCGCCTTTGGTCAACGGCGCAACGGTGCTGCCGTCGGTGGTCTGGTTCCCGGCGCAGCGCGAGCCGGACGCCTCCGTCTGGCTGCGGGCAAAACCGCGTCTGACGCTACCGGACGTGCCGCAGGCGCAGCGGGTGGTCGAGACGCTTCGCGGTACGCGCTGTGATGTTGAGCTCTCGACAGATTTCACCACCGTCGCCTGGCGCAAGCTGCTGCAAAACGCGGTCGCCGGGCTGATGGTGCTGGCCAACCGCCGCGCCGGGATGTTCAGACGCGAGGATATCAGCGAGCTGGCCCTGGCCTACCTGCGCGAGGGGCTTGCCGTCGCCCGCGCCGAAGGGGCGAAGCTGGACGATGCGGTGGCCCAGGAGATTCTGGCGAACTTCCAGCGTGCGCCCGAGGATTTAGGCACGTCGATCCTTGCCGACCGTCAGGCCGAACGCCCGATGGAGTGGGATATTCGTAACGGCGTGATCCAGCGCTATGGCCGCAGGCATGGTATTGCGGTGCCCATCAGCGACGTGGTGGTGCCGCTGCTGGCGGCGGGGAGCGAGGGGCCGGGCTAACGGCCGCTGTTTTTCCGTTCGGCGAGCGTGACGGTGGAGCAATAATCTGGGGATAGTCAGCCTTAAACACATATGCGAAACTTACCGCTTCTGAAAAAATGTGGTGGGACCCGCTCAATGTCAGAACCATCTTCGCAGTGCCTGTTTAATGAAGGAATGATTGCTTTTCCTGAGGGCTATCAGGACCGTACCGTCAATGTCTTCGCGCCGCCTGCAGCGGATGCGCCCGCGTTCAACATTTCCCGCGATGCCCTCAACCCCGGCGAAGCGCTTGCCGCGTATATCGATCGCCAGCTCGCCCTGATGGCAAAGCACATCAAGGGCTGGAAGCAGGGTGAGCGCAGCGCCGCTACGCTGGGCGACAGCCTTTTACAGGGGGAAACCGTCCATGCCAGCTACCTGCGCGACGGGAAACGCATCTGGCAGCAGCAGGCCGTGTTTAACGTCGACGGCGATAAAATCCTGGTGTTCACTATGACCTGCACCCGCGCGCCGGGCGATGCCGACGGCGCGCTGTTTGGCGATCTTCTCAGGAGCTTCCGCTTCCACCATTAACTTCAGGGACCGTTGTTATGTTTGAAGCAGCACGCGTTGGTGATGATATCGGCCACTCCGGTGCGCTGGCCGGGATGATTGCCGGAACGATTGTCGGTGGCCTGATTGCCGCCGCCGGGGGCATTCTGGCGGGGGCCATGTTTATTGCCGGTCTCGGCGCATCCTGTCTTGGCGTGGGCGTCCTGCTTGTCGGCGCCAGTCTGGTCGTGGGGTATTACACCGGGGAGCTGGCGACTGCCGCCAGGGACAGCATCGCCGACGCCGGGGCATCCAGCATGACGAAGAAAGGCGTCATCACCTCCGGCTCGCCCAACGTGTTTATCAACGGTAAACCCGCCGCGCTTGCCACCGATAGCACCGTCGACTGTTCTGACGACGGCTCGCAGCAGATGGCCGAAGGCTCTAAGCGTGTCTCCATTAACAGCCAGCCAGCGTCCCGCATCGGGGATCGCACCACCTGCGACGCGAAGGTGATGACCGGTTCGGACAACGTCATTATCGGCGGCGACCCGCAGCAAACCCTGCCCATTCAGTCTGAAGTGCCCGAGTGGCTCTACAAGGTCTCCGATCTTACCCTGCTGTTCGCCGGGCTTCTCGGCGGCTGGGGCGGCGCCGCTGGCAAAGTCGGGGCGCTCTCTAAGCTGCTGGGCAAAATCCCCGGCATCAATAAGCTGGCCCGTATCGCCTGTCGCGCCGGCACGCTGATGACCGGCGTGGCGGCCGCGGGGATCATCGCCCGCCCGGTGGATATCGTCAGCGGACAGAAGTTTCTCAGCGGGGATGATGAACTCGATTTCGTCCTGCCTTCCCGTCTTCCGGTGCGCTGGCAGCGCTACTGGCGCAGCGGCAATCCCGGCGACAGCGTGTTGGGCCGCGGATGGAGCCTGTTCTGGGAAAGCCGCCTGGAGCCTTATCAGGACGGCCTGGTGTGGCGCGCACCGTCCGGCGATTACGTCGCCTTCCCGAAGGTTCCGAAAGGGATGCGCTCCTACTGCGAAAGCGAAAAAAACTGGCTTGAACATCACCAGGACGACAGCTGGTCGGTGTATGACGTCAGCGGCGAGCGCTGGCACTATGCGCCGCTGCGGGATGATGCCCCGTCGCTGCTCCTGCGCCTCTCCGAACCCTGCGGCAACGATATCCTCTTTGAGTGGAATGCGGATAATACCCTGCATGCCCTGACCGACTGTGCGGGCCAGCGCGTGGTCTGCCGCTACGACCGCGACAGGCTCGTTGGCGCCTGGCTGGATGACGAGATCTGCCTGGTCAGTTACGCTTATGATGAACAGCGCCAGCTGGTCTCCGTGACCGGCCGGGGCGGTAGCGTGCGCCGACGCTTCAGCTGGCAGGACGGGCTGATGAGCGCTCATGAGGACGCCAACGGCCTGCTGAGCGAATACCGCTGGCGGGAGATTGACGGCCTGCCGCGCGTGGTCGGCTTCCGCCATAGTGGCGGCGAACGGCTGACGTTCGAATACGATTTTGAGAACGGCACCCGCCGCGCGACCCGCGAAGACGGCGCGCAGGCGCACTGGCTGGTGGATGACGACGACAACGTCGCGCGCTTCACGGATTACGACGGTCGCCAGACGACGTTTGTCTACCGCGACGGCGAGCTCTGCCACGTCATTCTGCCGGGCGGGGCGATGCGCCGCAGCACGTGGGACAAATACGGCCGCATGACCAGCGAGACGGACCCGGCGGGCCGCCGCACGGAGTATCACTGGCATCGCCTGACCGACCGCATCACCCGCACGGTTTACCCGGACGGTACCTCATCGCAGGCCATGTACGACCTTCGCGGTCGCCTGCTGTCGGAGACGGATCCGGCCGGTAGCACCACCGCGTATCGCTATCCCGATGATGAAGAATTCCTCCCGGAGAGCATCACCGACGCTATCGGCGGCGTGGTGCGCCTGGTCTGGAACCACCAGGGGCTGCTGACGCAGCGCACCGACTGCTCCGGCAGCGTCACCCGCTTCACCTACGACCGCTTCGGGCAGCTGATTGCCAGCGAAGATGCAGAAGGGAATATCACGCGGCGGGAGTGGAGCCGTGCCGGGCTGCTCAGCGCCGTGATCCATCCGGACGGTAGCCGCGAGTCGCTGGTGTGGAACGAACGCGGCCAGCTCACGGGCTGGCGCGACCCGCTGGAAAGCGAGGTGAGCTGGGCCTATAACGCGCTCGGCCTCCCGGTCAGCCTTACCGACCGTATTGGCCGCGTGCGCCAGTGGCGCTACGACCCGCGCGGTAACCTGCTGCGACTCGATAACGGCAACGGGGCGGAATACCGCTTCACCTATGACGCCGTGGGCCGCCCGCTCAGCGAAACGCGCCCGGACGAGACCGTGCGCCATATGGAATGGGACGCGCGAGGGTTCCTCTGCGCGCTCGAAGAAAACGGCCGGCCTGCCGCCGACGGCGGTATCGCCCGTCGCGTCCAGCAGTTCAGCTATGACGACAGCGGGCTGCTGATCGGGCGCACTCAGCGCCACGCGGAGTACCGCTACTTCCGCGACCTGAGCGGCCAGATCACCCGCATTCGCCGCACGCCGACGGCCGAAGGCGTTGCCCTGGGTATCGAAAGCGATGAGATCGCTTACCGCCACGACGCCGCCGGGCGCGTGCTGAGCGAGTCCGGCATTAACGGCGCGGTGGGCTACGAATGGGATGCCCTGAGCAACCTGACCGGCCTGACGCTGCCCGGCGGGCAAAAGCTGGCCTGGCTGCACTACGGCTCCGGCCACGTCAGCGCCATCCGCTTCGGGCAGCAGCTGGTGACCGAGTTCACCCGCGACCGCCTGCACCGTGAGGTACGCCGCACTCAGGGCGCGCGCGAGCAGCTCCGCCAGTATGATAGCCTCGGCAGACGCACCCTGCAGCGCAGCGAGCTAAGCACGGACGTGACCCTGCCGGAGCAGGCGCTACTGGAACGCCTGTATCGTTACACCGCACGCGGCGAGCTTTCCGGCGTCAGCGACACCCTGCGCGGTGAGGTGGACTACGGCTACGACGCCGAAGGGCGTCTGCTGAAGCACTACGAGGCCCGACAGGGGCACAGCCGCGCGCAGTTCAGCTATGACGCCGCGGATAACCTCGCCGCCAGTGACGATCCGGTACCGGTTACGGATAACCGCCTGCAGCACTGGCAGGCGCTGTTTATGAAATACGACCACTGGGGCAACCTGGTCAGCCGCCGCAACGGGCTGTATGAGCAGCATTACGCGTATGACGCCGAGAACCGGCTGGTATCCGCCCGGGGAACCGGGCCGGAAGGGCGGTTTGAGGCGCGCTATCACTACGACGCGCTGGGCCGCCGCACGCGCAAAATCGTCACCACGACGCACGGCACCACCGACACCCGCTTCCTGTGGCAGGGCTACCGTCTGCTGCAGGAGCAGCAGGAGAGCGGGCTGCGCAGCACCTATATCTACGACCCGAATGAAGCCTGGAGCCCGCTGGCACGGGTGGATCACCTTCGTGACCAGAGCAGCGGTGAGATTTACTGGTTCAGTAACGATCTGAACGGCGCGCCGCTGGAAGTGACCGACGAGCGCGGCGCGGTGCGCTGGAGCGGCCAGTACGGCAGCTTTGGCGAGGTGCGCCATCAGAGCGAAGGGTTCTCACGGTTGGTGAATCGCACGGCGATGGCACACCAGCCGCTTCGCTATGCCGGGCAGTACGCTGACGGTGAAACGGGGCTGCACTATAACCTGTTCCGCTACTACGACCCGCAGGTCGGGCGGTTTATTGTGCAGGATCCGATTGGGCTGAATGGCGGGTGGAACCTTTATCAGTATGCGCCGAATCCGTTGGGGTGGATTGATCCGTGGGGACTCTCTGCGCAAGGTTTAGTTCGTTATAAACCAGATCCCACCCTTAGCGCGCAGCCGGGAGCTAGGGCGACAGCAATAAGCCGAGCATGGGGAGAAGAAAGGGAACTAGTTGCGGCTGGTGGAGGAAGCCGAGACTGGACGGCCGCTGAACGCGAAGTAATATTAAGCACAAAAAATAATCGCCAATTATCGTCGGTTATGTCCGAAATGGGTTATACAGGCCATCATATCAATAGTGTGAAAGGTAATGGTGTTCTGGGAGGGAAATGGCAAGGTGATCCAAGGAATATTGTATTTCTCCAGAATGCTAATCATCCAAGCGGCTATGATGAGCATTTACATGGTCTACAAGGTCACCGTGGCAGCTATGAGACTCCAGGTAAAGGACGATTGATAGACCGTAATCTTACCCGTAAGAATTTGAAGAGCTGTCAATAATATCAATGAATATGCTGAATGTGAGGTATTGTTATGAGTGAATTTGAAGAGTCTTTAAAAAAACTTGTTGCTGTTTGCAAAAAATACTCGCTGTCCGGGAGTTTCAATACAATCAATGACTTGGATAATACATTCCCGTCCAACTTACCTCGTTCAACAGATGTTGATTACTTATATAAAAATTATAATCCTGAAAAGTTAAAGATTGAAACAGGCTTCACGCCAATTAAAATTCATTCTGTCAGCGAGCTCTCGAAGGCTCAAAGTGGTTATGAATACTTACCAGACAATTATCTTGTTTTTGGTGATGATTTAGGTGGAGGTAAACCTATAATTGCGGTTATCGATGAAGGGAATACCTCTGTCTATGCTAGTTATGATGTAATTGAACCATTTGAAATAGCTGGCAGTCTCTCTGGATTTATATTTTCATTAGCTGAGCTTATTGATTTGGTATATGGTCAATACGATATCTTTGATATAGCAGATGATAATGACGAAGTGAAAGGTGACTTTATTGATGAGTTGCGGAAAAGAATTGCACCTCTTATCGGTAATGAAGGTTTTAATGCATTCTATGATTATTTTTATGGCTAGGGCACATGTTTTTTTATTTTGATAAATGAATGTAATACGCCGGAAACCATTAAGTTCCGGCTTTAATTACTACCATCGATTTTTCCATATTATAGGTGGAGTGCCTAAGATCACTAAGTCATGACCTTAGCAAGGAGAGCTTATGCCTATTTCATGCGGTAAACCTACAACTCAAGATGAAATTAAAGTTTTGGAGGCAAAATTCAAAATCAGTTTGCTTGAAGATTATAAAGATTTCCTCAGGTTGAAAAATGGTTTTGTTGTAAATTCTCCAGATTTTTGTGAACTGGAGTACGAAGGTGTCGATGAAGGGGTTATAGCTTTTTATGCCCTTTTTGGAATCAATATGAAAAATCCTAATCACGACATTTTTCGTCAAAATGAGTGTTTTTTAAATGAACTCAATTTTATTGATGATAAATTAATCATCGGCGGTGATCCTGGAGGTAACTTTTACCTTATATTGAATGGCAGTAAAAGCCAGGGTGTGTATTATTGGGACAGAACACATCTACATGTAGAGGATGATCTCCAAGAGTATCAGATCGCTAAGCAAAATGAGTGCGGCAATATCTATAAAATTACTAATAGTTTTACTGAATTTCACAAGATAACTTGTAAGACTTCCCTTGATGCAGGAATGAATGTAACTGTTGATTTATGATATTTTAAAAATAAGCCATATTAAGAATATGATTATGGCTTATTTTTAAATTTAGAGGTTATTAAATGGATAAATAGTAAAATAAGAGTGTCACGTATGCTTGTATTTAAATCTTCATATTAAAGTCGACAGCATTGTTAGGTTTAGAACATTAGATAAGCACGTTATAAAATAAACTATTTGACTTTTTATAATGATATATTCTAATTATTTATTACCGGTGATGATATTAATAATATGAATGAAATATTGATGATAATCCCAATCTCGTCGTTTCTGACTACTAGATCTTGAAGTGTGAAAAAAGACTCTGTGCATATCTGGCTCAGGCTTCGATTTTACGGCTGGGATAGATGAAAGAGATGCTGGAATACCAGTGAGCCAGCAACCATCAAAAGTTGAGCTAGTACCTTTAACAGATCGAAACGGGAAATCTATTTTAGGAGACGATCATTTACCTATAAAGATACGAGAATATACTTTCTCGCGTCCAGATGGTGAATCTATTGTAATCCAGGACCATTCACCAGGGCATATCTATGGACCTCCAGGAACACCTGGTAACCAAGGGCCACATTTAAATGTTCGACCGATCAGTGATACCCGAAATGGTACTATATCTGGAACGCTAGAACATTATCCATTTTAAGGAGGGAAAATGAACTCATGGGTTGATTTATTAATTGATAAAAGAAGCATTTCTTCTATCTTCACCGATGATGAACCTTCATTACGTAATGTTGAACTTCATGATGTGATTTTCCATAGGGATGGGCCAAAAATCACACTAAGATTCAATATTAAAAGTTATCCTTCGCAACCACCAAAAAAATGGATAATGCAGAAATGTAATGTCGTACAATTGCAATTGACTGCTATTGATATAGCGGAAGTTAGCTTGTTTGGTTGGAATAAAACTCACTTTTCTTTAGATGTTAACATATCTAAAGAAGATGATTTTATCATCATTTTAGCTCAAGATGATATATTCTCTCTCTCAATAAAAGCAAAATTCATTGATATTTCTTCAATAACAGCTTATACAATTTCAAAATAATAAAGAATGGGAGGGTAATAAATCCTCCCATTGATTTTGTTCAGTTGGGTCTGATTGCATGTTCTGCAGAGGTTTGGTGTTACGACTGGAATGGGTGATACCTATTTAATCGACCATAAAACAGCATTATGTTTTGGTAAGTTTCTGTGTTTAACCTGCTGGTTAAAAACTAAAATAATTATCGTGCAGATAGCTTAATTTATCAGGGTGTGGCGGTAGCATGATTGTCTTATGCAAACCGCTACTTCCGCGACCTGAGCGGCCAGATTACCCGCATCCGCCGCACGCCAACCGCCGAATGCGTTGCCCTGGGTATCGAAAGCGATGAGATCGCTTACCGCCACGACGCCGCCGGACGCGTGCTGAGCGAGTCCGGCATTAACGGCGCGGTGGGCTACGAATGGGATGCCCTGAGCAACCTGACCGGCCTGACGCTGCCCGGCGGGCAAAAGCTGGCCTGGCTGCACTACGGCTCCGGCCACGTCAGCGCCATCCGCTTCGGGCAGCAGCTGGTGACCGAGTTCACCCGCGACCGCCTGCACCGCGAGGTGCGCCGCATCCAGGGTGCGCGCGAGCAGCTCCGTCAGTATGACAGCCTCGGCAGACGCACCCTGCAGTGCAGCGAATTAAGCACGGACGTGACCCTGCCGGAGCAGGCGCTACTGGAACGCCTGTACCGCTACACTGCGCGCGGTGAGCTTTCCGGCGTCAGCGACACCCTGCGCGGTGAGGTGGACTACGGCTACGACGCCGAAGGGCGTCTGCTGAAGCACTACGAGGCCCGACAGGGACACAGCCGCGCGCAGTTCAGCTACGACGCCGCGGATAACCTCGCCGCCAGTGACGCTGCGGCACCGGTCACGGATAACCGCCTCCAGCACTGGCAGGCGCTTTTCATGAAATACGACCACTGGGGCAACCTGGTCAGCCGCCGCAACGGGCTGTATGAACAGCATTACGCGTATGACGCCGAGAACCGGCTGGTGTCCGCCCGCGGAACCGGGCCGGAAGGGCGTTTTGAGGCGCGCTATCACTACGACGCGCTGGGCCGCCGCACGCGCAAAATCGTCACCACGACGCACGGCACCACCGACACCCGCTTCCTGTGGCAGGGCTATCGCCTGCTGCAGGAGCAGCAGGAGAGCGGGCTGTGCAGCACGTATTTATACGACCCGAATGAAGCCTGGAGCCCGCTGGCGCGTGTGGATCACCTTCGTGACCAGAGCAGCGGTGAGATTTACTGGTTCAATACCGATCTGAACGGTGCTCCGCTGGAGGTCACAGACGAGCGCAGCGCGGTGCGCTGGAGCGGCCAGTACGGCAGCTTTGGCGAGGTGCGCCATCAGAGCGAAGGGTTCTCACGGTTGGTGAATCGCACGGCGATGGCACACCAGCCGCTTCGCTATGCCGGGCAGTACGCTGACGGTGAGACGGGACTGCACTATAACCTGTTCCGCTACTACGACCCGCAGGTCGGGCGGTTTATTGTGCAGGATCCGATTGGGTTGAATGGTGGGTGGAACCTATATCAGTATGCGCCGAATCCGTTGGGGTGGATTGATCCGCTGGGTCTTAAATATTCTCATTCAGCAAAGAATCCTAAAGAATTTCATGCTGTTGTAAACGAAAAATGGGGGCATAAAATGACCGCCTCAGAAATGAGGGAAGTACAAAAAACAATCGATAATATTAAATTGAATAGACCAGCTTTTCCTCATGATGGAATACCTTTTGAAAATAATTTCAAAATTTCACCAGATAGTCAGCGCCTTAATACAGGAAGCGGTCCTTATAGAGAATGGACAGTAAAAACACCTGGTGTAGGAAATCGAGGAGCCAGGCGTATAGTTGTGGATACAAAAACAGGTCAAGCATTTTATAGTCACGACCATTACAACACTTTCATAGAGATCGGTCTGGGAGGATGGAAGTAATGAAAGTAATTACTTTATCTATTGACTTTAAAGAAATAAATGATGTTACAGAATTTCATGATAGGGTTAAGCACTTGTTTGGCTTTCCTGATTTCTATGGTAATAATTTCCATGCATTCATAGATTGCCTGACTAGTTTGCGATTCCCAGAAGAGGGGATGACATCTTTAAACTTAAAGCAAGACGAGTTTTTATTACTTAAGATAAGTAATATCAACAATTTGAATGAGGGATTGAAGCATGATTTTCTTTTGTCAATTCAAGAGGTAAATAATAGAAGTATTTTATTTGGTGAGGAGCCAACTATCTTGTTATTGCTTTGTGCACAACATAAGTGAAATATGGCGGGCGAAAAGAAAAATTCGCCTGTTTTTTATTAATTGATATTATTCTGAACGGAAGTATGTTGCGGAAAGTATATTTTTCACTCACTATGTGGAGTGTAATCATAGATACTTTAGGGAGGGCTGATGAGAGGGATTAAAGAGGCGTTGAAGCAACTAGCCGCTATTTGTAATGAATACTCGGTATCCGGAAATTTCAATACCGTTAATGACTTGGACAATGCATTTCCAACCAACCTACCTCGTTCCACAGATGTTGATTACTTATATAAAAATTACAATCCGGAAAAATTAAACATTGAAACAGGCTTCACGCCAATTAAAATTCACTCTATCAGTGAGCTCTCGAAGGCTCAAAGTGGTTATGAATACTTACCGGATAATTATCTTGTTATTGGTGATGATTTAGGTGGAGGTAAACCTTTAATTGCGGTTATCGAAGAAGGGAATACCTCTGTCTATGCTAGTTATGATGTAATTGAACCATTTAAAATAGCTAGCAGTCTCTCTGGATTTATATTTTCATTAGCTGAGCTTATTGATTTGGTATATGGTCAATACGGTATCTTTGATATAGCAGATGATAATGACGAAGTGAAAGGTGACTTTATTGATGAGTTGCGGAAAAGAATTGCGCCTCTTATCGGTAATGAAGGTTTTAATGCATTCTATGATTATTTTTATGGCTAGGGTACATGTTTTTTATTTAAATAAATGAATGGGATATGCCTCGCTTGTCAGATTGTTCGCCGCTTTGATGGCTGCTGCAAAGTTCATTCTTTCGTTCTCCGGTAGAGGTACGTGAGCTTGTCATACTCTGCGTGAGTGCTGGTGTGTTTGATGAAGAGCTTTCCGCGCTTAAAATCAGTAAATAACATTACTCTTAAATACCCGCCACCTACGTCAATGACCCACCATTTTTCCCGGTATTTCATCCTCTCCCGGCTGGGGAAGCGCTTTCGCATGTCGTCTGGTGATGGGTAGTGGTCTCCTTTTAGTACCCAGTAAAGATCTTCCAGATCGAGTTCTTGAATAGGAAAATGTCTGGTGGCCGCGTCGAAAGCGCTCTTGAGACTGCGGGCATTTTTGCCCCTTGTTTCCAGATTGGAAACATTTAAGGTGGTGGTCGGCGGGTTGAGAATGTGGGAATTGTCATGGATTGCAGTTTTCATTTGCTCGTGATAAAGGCGATCATTTAATGAGTGTGAACACTGTAAGAGGTGACTGTGAAAGAAATGTCCACTTTGTGCCAGGAGCGGACATTGTTATTAATAGCAGCAGACGCCAGCCGGACTCTCTCGTCTTACAGCACTTCAACCACTTCAAATTCTTCTGCGATCAACTCCATATCTTTAGAAAAATGACCTTCGCGGGTAAAAAATCGCTGATGCTCATTTCGCCAGTATTGAAGGCTTAAATCGCCTTCACCTTCTTTGCGGGCAAACTCCTCAGTCACATCACAAAAACGCACCAGTCGCATTGAAACCAGCCGGGTCACGCAGACCGGGGCATTCAGGCCATCAAGGATAATGTTATAGCTTCCAATCCTCGGGGCAGACTTTTCTTGCTGGTAAGAGGCAAAGGATCCGCAGGAGGCCGTTTTAATCCCTTTTTTAATCAGGTCCGCAAGCTCGCTGGCCAGTTCCGGGCTGTCTCCCATTTGCCAGGCATCTGCGCCTGGATACTTTACTTTTAATACCTCAACAGTAGCCATTAAGAGCCCTTTTTAATCGTCGATGAAAAATGTCATACAGAGTTTTAACATGAACTTTCCGGACATTAACATTGATGCTTTCCCTCTGCTACTTTGTCCGCTCTTCGCTCTTACCAGACATTCAAAAACAACATTAAATTTTGCGTATGGCCGGGGATCCGCTTCTTACCCAGCAGAACTCCGGCCTCCCATCACCCGCCTCAGTGCGTCGTTATATACGGCTCCTTCACAAACTCTGCCAGCAACCAGACCATATCATGCAGTAGCCCGGTGAGTTCTTTCGCCACGCTCGCAGGCAGTGTCCCGCCCATCACCGCCAGCGTTAATGCCACGGCATAATCCACCTGCAACACCGTTTCCTGCCAGCAGTCCGGCACGCAGGAAGTAATCTTTTCACCTGCAATCAATTGCTCAACCAGATACGACGGAAGCTCTGAGTCACAGCACTCACGCAGCCGCTTCAGCGCGGCCAGCAATCGCTTGCAGAGCGTGGTAAACGTCACTGTGTCGTCAGTTTCCACCAGCACGCTGACATACGCGGCGCAGGTATCAGCCAGCTCGAAAAGATTCGCAAAATCGGAAATTGAAGCGTTGATGAGCTGATGAACAGCGCTTTCTTCAGAGAGCGCATAAGAAAAGTTAGGTGTAGTAGCCATTTAGCATCCTCGTCGTGCAGAAAAGTGTCATGTTATGCTAACGGGTTCCTACGCCCGGTTACGGATGTGCCGCAACGCAGGCACTTTACGACCGTGAAGAAGGGATGAAAAGGGATAACCCTGAATTACATAAGGTTGCTTGCAGGTTTGCGAGGCGGCTTCCAGTAGGGCATTGCCGCGTGGCGGCTACGCCCGACCCGGCCTCCAAAACCACCGCGATACGACCCGTAGGCCCGCGCAAGCGCAGCGCCGCCGGGCACAGTTTGCACTGCGGTTACGTCTTACGCAGACCTTTTCATTTTGAGCATCCCTTCTAATGATGTCTGCGTCGCGCGGGAGGATTTTCCCGCCTGTGAACAAAACACCCCAAACTCCCGGCACAGTGAAAGCGTAGCCATTTTGTAGTACATGGTAGACCTCAAGCCAGAACGATGTCTGGCACCGCGACCAGCCATCCGGGCGTTTAAATGGTTAAAATAAATAATAATAATCATTGCGCAATAAATTTCGCTGTGTCTTAATAGCGTCATCGGTTTGGAATACAGACCTTATGAAAGCAGTTTTAGTAAAGCAGTCCTCAGTTCAGGTGTTATCAGTAGATACTCCTTCTTCGTGAGCCTCCTCCTAAGTGCCAAATAAGTAACTCTCGAAATACAGGCCATCATCGCCGCGCTTAAGTGGCTCATAAATTAAGGATTTATCTATGTCTAATAAAATGACTGGTTTAGTAAAATGGTTCAACGCAGATAAAGGTTTTGGCTTTATCACCCCTGACGACGGCAGCAAAGATGTATTCGTACATTTCTCTGCAATTCAGAGCGACAACTTCAAAACGCTTGATGAAGGTCAGAAAGTTTCCTTTACCATTGAGAATGGCGCAAAAGGTCCAGCAGCTGGAAACGTTTCTCCACTGTAACCCGCGCTAAATATCAGTGCGGCGTACGATAGCGATGAAGACAATAGTCCGAGCAGTTAAGCTGTACTGATAAAAATTAACCCGCACCTGTGCGGGTTTTTTATTTTTAAAGGGTAATGGTACTGAGTTTTATATGGCAGCCTGCCCATACTCCCTTCAAATTCAGCCTCAAAAACTGCTTCGCAATAAATTGAGCATCAATACAGTCCGCAGTTTCTGAAAAGGTTCATCCCTGCTCCCGTTCCCCCTCGCTCATCATCGCCAGAAACCGTTTCACCGTCCGTGAGCGTTCAAAGCGCCGCCAGCAGAGCGCGATATCGGTATAAAGCTCCGGTGAGCTCAGCGCGTGGTAGGTGACATTCGGCGGAGAAATAGCGGCCATCGATTTCGGCACCAGCGCGAACCCGCCGCCAGCGGAGACCATGCTCAGAGAAGAGGAAAGTTGTGAAGATTGCAGCGTGTGTTGCATATCGACTCCGGCCCGCTCGCAGCTGCCGTAAACGCGGTCATACAGTCCCGGCGCGACCTCCTGGGGGAACAGCACCACCGGTGTATCCCGAAGCTGCTCTAACGCCAGCGAATCGCACGCAGCCAGAGGATGATCGCGATGCAGCGCCACCACCATCGGCTCCCGGTCGAGGATTTTCAACTCGAACACCTTGCTGCTTTCGCACGGCAGGCGCACAAAGGCGATATCCAGTTCACCCTCCGCCAGCATTGTCGTCAGCGAAGACATATTGGCTTCCACCTGGTGAACCTGCACCGCCATGTTCTGCACCTGAAACTGACGAATCAGCGCGAAAATTTTGGGATGAAAGGCGTCGGAGCTGGTGATGCCAATCGACAGGCTGCCGTTCAGGCCGCGCGCGATGCCCCGGGCTTTCTCCAGCGCGGCGTCGCTCAGCGCCAGGATCTTACAGGCGTCCTCATAGAAGGCTTCTCCCGCCTCGGTCAGCTCCACGCCCCGCGTCAGGCGCCTGAACAGCGGTGTGCCCACTTCCTCCTCAAGCCGTTTAATCTGCTGGCTCAGTGGAGGCTGTGAAATACCCAGCGCTTTGGCCGCCCTGGTGAAGTGTCGCTCGCGTGCAACCGCGACAAAATAGCGCAGATAACGAAGTTCCATATCAAAAACGTCTCAAACCAGCATGGATTCTATATTGGAACTCTCTGCTGAATCGGGTCAACATTTATTTAACCTTTATAAATAAAGTTGAAGAGGACGGGCATGATGATGCATTCATCTGCATGCGACTGTGAGGCGAGTTTATGCGAGACCCTGCGTGGGTTCTCGGCTCAGCATCCTGACAGCGTGATCTATCAGACATCGCTAATGAGCGCCCTGCTAAGCGGCGTCTACGAAGGGGAGACGACGATCGCCGACCTGCTGGCACACGGTGATTTTGGTCTCGGCACCTTTAACGAGCTGGACGGTGAAATGATTGCCTTCAGCAGCCAGGTGTACCAGCTGCGCGCCGACGGCAGCGCCCGCGCCGCTAAGCCGGAGCAAAAAACGCCGTTCGCGGTGATGACCTGGTTCCAGCCGCAGTACCGCAAAACCTTTAACGGTCCGGTCAGCCGTCAGCAGATCCACGACGTGATCGACCAGCAGATCCCCTCCGATAACCTGTTCTGCGCGCTGCGCATCGATGGCAACTTCCGCCATGCGCATACCCGCACCGTTCCGCGCCAGACGCCGCCGTACCGGGCGATGACCGACGTGCTGGACGACCAGCCGGTGTTCCGCTTTAACCAGCGCGAAGGGGTGCTGGTCGGGTTCCGCACGCCGCAGCATATGCAGGGCATCAACGTGGCGGGCTATCACGAGCATTTCATCACCGATGACCGTCAGGGCGGGGGACATCTGCTCGACTACCAGCTGGAGAGCGGCGTGCTCACCTTCGGTGAAATTCACAAGCTAATGATTGACCTGCCCGCCGACAGCGCGTTTTTACAGGCCAACCTTCACCCCAGCAATCTTGATGCAGCGATCCGTTCCGTCGAAAACTAACAGGAGAACTATCGTGAACAGTGAGAAACAGTCACGTCAGTGGGCGCACGGCGCCGATATGGTTGTCGGCCAGCTGGAAGCGCAGGGCGTGAAGCAGGTGTTCGGGATCCCGGGCGCGAAGATCGACAAGGTCTTTGACTCTCTGCTGGACTCCTCCATCGAGATTATCCCGGTGCGTCACGAGGCGAACGCGGCGTTTATGGCGGCGGCGGTAGGGCGGCTGACCGGCAAGGCCGGGGTGGCGCTGGTCACCTCCGGACCGGGCTGTTCCAACCTGATCACCGGCATCGCCACCGCCAACAGCGAAGGCGACCCGGTCGTCGCGCTGGGCGGGGCGGTGAAGCGGGCGGATAAAGCCAAGCTGGTGCACCAGAGCATGGACACTGTCGCCATGTTCAGCCCGGTGACCAAATACGCCGTCGAAGTCAATTCGCCTGACGCGATTGCCGAGGTGGTGTCGAACGCGTTTCGCGCTGCCGAGCAGGGCAGGCCGGGCGGGGCGTTTGTCAGCCTGCCGCAGGATATTGTCGACCAGCCCACCACGGGGGCGATTTTACCCGCCAGCGGCCCGGCGCTGATGGGCCCGGCACCGGAGTCCGCCATTAACGACGTGGCGAAGCTTATCGAGAACGCCAAAAACCCGGTCATTTTACTCGGCCTGATGGCCAGCCAGCCCGCCAACAGCGCCGCGCTGCGCACGCTGCTGGAGAAAAGCCGCATTCCGGTCACCAGCACTTATCAGGCCGCCGGGGCGGTGAATCAGGAGCACTTCACCCGCTTCGCCGGACGCGTCGGCCTGTTCAACAACCAGGCCGGAGATCGGCTGCTGCATCTGGCGGATCTGATTATCTGCATCGGCTACAGCCCGGTGGAATACGAGCCGTCCATGTGGAACAGCGGCGACGCCACCCTGGTGCACATTGACGTGCTGCCCGCCTATGAGGAGCGCAAATATGTTCCCGATCTGGAACTGGTCGGGGATATTGCCGCCACGCTGAATCTGCTTGCCAGCCGAATCGAGCACAAACTTGAACTCAGCCAGCGCGCCTCGGAAATTCTTGTCGATCGCCAGCATCAGCGTGACCTCCTCGACCGTCGCGGCGCATCGCTAAACCAGTTTGCCCTGCATCCGCTGCGCATCGTCCGCGCCATGCAGGACATCGTGAATAACGACGTGACGCTTACCGTGGATATGGGCAGCTTCCACATCTGGATCGCCCGCTACCTCTACAGCTTCCGCGCGCGTCAGGTGATGATCTCCAACGGTCAGCAGACCATGGGCGTGGCGCTGCCGTGGGCGATTGGCGCGTGGCTGGTCAACCCGCGGCGCAAGGTGGTGTCGGTCTCCGGGGACGGCGGATTTTTGCAGTCGAGCATGGAGCTGGAAACCGCCGTGCGCCTCAATGCCAACGTGCTGCACATCATCTGGGTGGATAACGCCTACAACATGGTGGCGATCCAGGAAGAGAAAAAATACCAGCGTCTCTCCGGCGTGGAGTTTGGCCCGGTCGATTTCAAAGCCTATGCCGACGCATTCGGTGCGAAAGGCTTTGCCGTCGAGAGCGCCGACGCGCTCGAACCGACGCTGCGTGCCGCAATGGATGTCGATGGCCCGGCCGTGGTGGCCATTCCCGTCGACTACAGCGATAACCCGCTGCTGATGGGCCAGCTCCATCTCAGCCAGATTTTGTGAATCAATATAAGGACAGAGAAATGCAAAAAGTGGCTCTCGTAACCGGCTCCGGCCAGGGGATTGGCAAAGCGATCGCGCTTCGCCTGGTGAAGGACGGCTTTGCCGTCGCTATTGCGGATTACAACGAAGAGACGGCGAAAGCGGTCGCGGATGAGATCACCCGCAACGGCGGGAAAGCCGTCGCCGTGAAAGTGGACGTCTCTGACCGCGACCAGGTGTTTGCGGCGGTGGAAAAAGCCCGCACCGCGCTGGGCGGCTTCAACGTCATCGTCAACAACGCCGGGGTGGCGCCGTCTACCCCTATCGAATCCATCACGCCGGAAATTGTCGACAAGGTCTACAACATCAACGTGAAAGGGGTGATCTGGGGCATTCAGGCCGCGATTGACGCGTTCCGCAAAGAGGGGCACGGCGGTAAAATCATCAACGCCTGCTCCCAGGCGGGCCATACCGGCAACCCGGAACTGGCGGTGTACAGCTCCAGCAAGTTCGCGGTGCGCGGTTTAACCCAGACCGCCGCGCGGGATCTCGCGCCGCTGGGGATCACCGTTAACGCCTATTGCCCGGGCATCGTCAAAACGCCGATGTGGGCGGAAATCGACCGTCAGGTCTCCGAGGCGGCGGGTAAACCGCTCGGCTACGGAACGGAAACCTTTGCCAAACGCATCACGCTTGGCCGTTTGTCCGAACCGGAAGATGTGGCCGCCTGCGTCTCTTACCTCGCCGGACCAGACTCCGACTACATGACCGGTCAGTCGCTGCTGATTGATGGTGGGATGGTGTTCAACTAAATTCTAATAAGCTCTGACATGAACTTTCCCCTGCTCCCGTGCAGGGGCTTTTTTTTGTCTCCTCAGCCATTGTGCATTACACTGCGCGCTGCAAAACTTTAGTCTTAAGATCTGACAGGCGGTAACAGCGATGAACGGTACAATCACAACGTGGTTTAAAGATAAAGGCTTCGGATTTATCAAAGATGAAAACGGCGACAACCGCTATTTTCACGTGATTAAGGTCGCCAACCCTGATCTGATTAAGAAAGATGCGGCGGTGACCTTCGAACCCACCACCAACACCAAAGGCCTTTCCGCGTATGCGGTGAAGGTGATCCCGGAGAGCAAGCATCTTTATATCGCGGGCGAGCGCGTGAAGCTCACCTCGATCAAATCCTTCGTGGTGTTCAGCGAAGAAGAGCCCGTTGAGACCAAAATCGACAAAGAGAACGCGGTGCTGTCGGTGGGGCTACTGATGAACAGCATCAAGCCGAAAAGTGAGAAAAAACCGGGCGAGATGCGCACGGTGAAGAAGCTGGCGATCACCACCTTCCAGAACACGACGATGATCTTCACCGAAGATGAAATCGACATCGACGCGACGGTTAAGCTGCTGAAGTAATTTTATGCCGGGTGGCGGCTACGCGTTACCCGGCCTGCACGTTCTTCCTTTTCGACCGCTTTTTAACCTGCTATAACAAACTCCTTACCTTGCAGGGAGTCACCGCCGTGCCCGAAATCAATCAACATGGTCAAACCGTTAACGATATCGTCCCCGACTGGAAATGTGCCCGAGCGCTAACTCGCACGCCGCTAACCGGCCAGTATTGTCGTCTGGAACCGTTGGACGCAGAACGCCACGCGGCGGATCTGTTTGAAGCTTACGCACTGGGCGATGACAGCGACTGGACGTGGCTTGCCAGCACCCAGCCTGTGAGCGTTGAGGCTACTGCGCACTGGGTGCTTGGAAAGGTGCTGGATGACGACCTGGTGCCCTTTGCCGTTATCGATCTGCGCACCGAAAAGGCGGTAGGGCTGGTGAGCTATATGGCGATTGAACGCTTTCTGGGATCGGTGGAAATTGGCCACGTCACCTGGTCGCGCAAGATGAAAGGCACCCGCATTGGCACCGAAGCGGTGTGGCTACTGCTGAAAAATGCCTTTGAGCATAAATATCGTCGGCTGGAGTGGAAGTGCGATTCGATGAACACCGCCTCACGCAACGCGGCGGAGCGGCTGGGGTTTGTCTGGGAAGGGCGCCTGCGCCAGAAGCTGGTGCGCAAAGGACGCAACCGCGACAGCGATATGCTTTCGATTATTGACGGCGAGTGGCCGCAAAGGGACGCGGAGTTGCGCGCCTGGCTGGCGGCGGAGAATTTTGACGCCCAGGGGCGGCAGATTAAGCGGCTGGAGGCGTTTCGTTTATAAGCTTTTTATGTAGGGTACAGCGCAAAGATGCAGTTAATCCGCGGAAATCGCGATTTCAATCAGGTTGGTTTTTCCTGACTGCAGTCCGCGGGTTACCGCTTCGGCGATGTCTGCAGCATCGGTTATCCGACAACAGCGAATGCCCATGGCGGTGCCCAGCGACTGAAAATCGATGTGCGGATTAATCAGATCCATCCCGATAAAGCGCCCCAACTGCGTCGAGCTGTAACCCGGCTGTCCTTTCATAAAGTTTTTAAGAACGTTGTACTCCAGGTTATTCATCACGATAAAGGTGACCGGCAGGTTTTCGTGTGCTGCCGTCCAGAGCGCCTGCGGCGAATACAGCGAGGCGCCGTCGCCCATCAGGCACACTACCGGCTCGCGGCCCAGCCCCAGCGAGTGGCCCACCGCCGCAGGCATACCCCAGCCCAGACCGCCGCCGCGCATGAAATAGTAGCGCTGGTGCTGCGTGTCGGAGATAAAACGTCGGACATGTCTGGCTGTGGCAATCGCTTCATCAACAATGGTGACGCCCGGCGGAACGGCTTTGATGACTTCATAGGCCGCCACCATCGGCGAAATGGCCGGGCGCAGCCGCTCGGCAGCCAGACGTTCTTCCTGCAGTTGCCACTCTTTTTCACGTTCAGCGCGTGCCGTTTTGAGCAGCCGCTGATGCGTCAATTTGCCTGCCACCAGGCGCTGCTGAAGCAGAGGTAAGAGCGCCTTCAGGGAGAGTTTTATATCCCCCATCACCGACAGGCGTGTAGCGTAGGTGCGGCCCAGCTCGTTCATGTCGGCGGAGAGCTGGTAGACCGCGCATGAGCCCGGAATCGCGTCTCCTTCGCTGTATAATATGGTGATCAGGCTTCTGCCCCCAATGATAAACACCGCGTCGTAGGCATTAACGATGCTGGCAATTTCACTGGCGGTGGTAGGCATATTGCCGCGCCAGAGGGCATGCTGCGTGGGAAAGGGCAAATTCAACGGCCACGATGAGCCGTAAACGTGTGCACCTAGCGCTTCTGCAAGCTGGACAATCTCCGGCGTCGAGCCGCTGGAGTGAACTTCATCCCCCGCCACAATCATGATCCTGCCGGGCGTAACCTGGCTCAGGTCCGCCGCCAGCTCGTCCAGGGAGCCCGCGACGGTGTGATAGTTCACTTTGGAGGCCGTTTGTATCCCGGCGTCGCTCAGCTCTTCCATCACGTTCATTGGCAGAGAGAGCAATACGGGCCCGGCGGGGGGATAGCTGGCAGCATGGAACGCGCGACGCACCAGCACCGGGAGCTGGTCGGCGCTGGTGACCTCCTGCGCCCATTTCACCACCGGCGATCCAATGGAGACTATGTCATCGTACAGGAGCGGGTCGCGCACGTAGTGCCGCGTGTCCTGTTGCCCGACGGTGACAACCAGCGGCGTTTTCATGATCCGCGAGTTGATTAAATTTCCCATTCCGTGCCCAAGACCGCTGGCGGTGTGCAAATTGATAAAACCGGTTTTGCCGGAGGCTTTCGCGTAGCCGTCGGCAATCGCCACCACGGTGCTCTCCTGAAGCGCCAGAATATAGTGAATATTTTCATGCCGGAGCAGGGCATCAATGAGCGGAAGTTCGGTGGTGCCGGGGTTGCCAAAAATATATTCCACGCCTTCACTCTCCAGCACTTCAAGAAGAATGTCGGCACCTGTTCGCATATTTAAATCTGATAAGGACGTTAATGACTTAATCATAATGACACCTCATTCAGCGTTATTTAAGTCATGCTAAAATTCTTCCTGCGTTGGCCGGACGACAATTTCATTTACATCAACATCATCAGGCTGCTCGATAGCAAATAATACGGCCCGCGCAATGGCATCTGCCGGAATAGCCTGCTTATAAAATTCATGCAGGAATTTTTTACTCTCTTCGTCAGAACTGCCGAACTGCAGTTCGCTCTCGACCGCACCGGGAGAAATAAGCGTAGTGCGGACCGTTTTACCCACCTCCTGACGCAAGCCTTCGCTCAGCGCGCGGACGGCGAATTTCGTGGCGCTGTAGACCACGCCGCCGGGTGCAAGCACCTTAATACCGGCCACAGACGCAACGTTAATAAAATGCCCGCCACCCTGGCGCTGGAACACCGGTAACGCCGCCGCAATGCCGTATAAAACGCCTTTGAGGTTGGTATCGATCATCCGATCCCACTCGTCGGTCTTGCGCTCGCTGATGGGGGCGATAGCCATAAAGCCCGCGTTGTTGATCAGCACATCGACACGTTGGTATGCGGCAACGGCAGCGTCAATCGCGTGCTGGACCTCCTCCTGACGGGTCACGTCCGCCTTCACGGCAATCGCCCGGCCGCCCTGCTGGATGATGCGATCCACCAGGGCGTTAACTCTGTCCAGGCGACGCGCCACCAGTACCAGAGAAAAAGGCTTATTCGCTAAATACAGGGCAATAGCCTGACCGATACCGCTGCTGGCGCCGGTGATAACAACAACGTTGTTTGCACTATTATTCATGATCTTATCTCGCGGTTGAGTGATGCAAAAATAAAGGCAGGAGAGAATTAAAGAATAATGACGCTTTCTTTAATTTCAGTTTAAAATATATTGTATATTTCGAATGGAAAGACATTCGATTAAACTTAGTTGAATTACGGGAGCAGTGTCAACAGACTTTTAAATGAACAAAATAATTGCCGGGTAATATTTATTTCTTATAGTTATCGAAAAATATTATCGTAATGAAGGGATGTATTGAAAACCCTCTCGTTTTACGGAGAGGGCAGAATATTAAACGTTCTGTAATGCCTGACGAACCGGCGCGCCGTTCGCCACGTAATACGCCGCCGTGCTCTTCGCCAGCGGCTCGCGCCCGCGAATCGCATCAGCAATTTTCTCGCCGATCATAATCGTGGTGGCGTTCAGGTTGCCGGTAATAATCTGCGGCATGATCGACGCATCCACCACGCGTAACCCTTCCAGCCCGTGAACGCGGCCTACGCCATCGACCACCGCCATTTCGTCGTAGCCCATCTTGCAGGTGCCGCACGGATGGAAGGCGGTTTCGGCGTGGTTACGCACGAACTCGTCCAGCTGTTCGTCGGTCTGGCATTCGACGCCCGGGCTGATTTCGCGACCGCGATACTTGTCCAGCGCCGGCTGGTGCATGATCTCACGGGTGATGCGGATCGCGTCGCGGAACTCCTGCCAGTCCTGCTCGTGGGACATATAGTTGAACAGGATCGCCGGATGCTGATGCGGGTCGCGGGACTTAATCCGTACGTGCCCGCGGCTCGGCGAGCGCATGGAGCCGACGTGGCACTGGAAGCCGTGTTCTTTCACCGCGTTCGAGCCGTTGTAGTTAATCGCTACCGGCAGGAAGTGATACTGAATATTCGGCCACTCGAACTCCTCGCGGCTGCGGATAAACCCGCCCGCTTCGAAGTGGTTGCTCGCACCCACGCCGGTGCCGCCAAACAGCCACTCCGCGCCAATCTTCGGCTGATTCCACCACTGCAGGGCAGGGTAGAGGGAAACGGGCTCTTTGCATTCATACTGAAGGTACATCTCCAGGTGATCCTGCAAGTTTTCCCCCACGCCGGGTAAATCATGTACCAGCGGGATTTCAAACTGCTTCAGCAGTTCAGCGTTGCCCACGCCGGAGCGCTGGAGGATCTGCGGTGACGCAATAGCGCCCGCGCACAGCAGTACCTCTTTCTTCGCTGTCGCTTTTGACGGAATGGTGCTTTCGCCTTCCAGCCACTCGACGCCCACCGCGCGCTTGCCGTCAAAGATAATGTGATCGGTCATGGCGTGGGTGCGGATGGTCAGATTCGGGCGCGGTTTGGCCTGATCCAGATAGCCGCGCGCGGTGCTGGCGCGTCGGCCCTGCGGCGTGACCGTGCGATCCATCGGGCCAAAGCCTTCCTGCTGATAGCCGTTGAGATCGTCGGTGCGCGGGTAGCCCGCCTGCACGCCTGCCTCCACCATCGCTTCAAACAGCGGGTTCACGCCCGGCTTAGAGGTGGTGACGCTCACCGGACCGTCACCGCCGTGGTAGTCGTTAGGCCCCACGTCGCGGGTCTCTGCTTTGCGGTAGTAGGGCAGGCAGTTGAGATAGCTCCAGTGCTCCAGACCCGGTTCTTTCGCCCAGTTGTCCAGATCCATTGCGTTGCCGCGCACGTAGCACATGCCGTTGATCAGCGACGAGCCGCCCAGCCCTTTTCCGCGTCCGCACTCCATGCGGCGGTTGTTCATGAAAGGCTCTGGCTCGGTTTCATAGGCCCAGTTGTAGCGCTTGCCCTGCAACGGGAAGGCCAGCGCGGCAGGCATCTGGGTGCGGAAGTCAAAGCGGTAGTCCGGCCCGCCCGCCTCAAGCAGCAGGACGGTGGTGTTCGGATCTTCAGTCAGTCGTGTTGCCAGAACGTTGCCGGCAGAGCCGGCCCCGATAATGATGTAGTCAAATTGCAAATAAACCTCCCGGTTAAAATATGGACTGGAATTTACCCATCTCAACCTGGATGGACTTCACCTGGGTGTAACTCTGAAGCGTCATGACGCCGTTCTCGCGGCCAATGCCGGAGTGTTTGTAGCCGCCCACCGGCATCTCCGCGGCGGATTCGCCCCAGGTGTTGATCCAGCAGATACCCGCTTCGAGCTGATGAATAGCGCCGTGGGCGCGGTTCAGATCGGCGGTGACAATGCCCGCCGCCAGACCGTAGTCGGTGTCATTGGCGCGACGAATGGCCTCTTCGTCAGTGTCATAGGAAAGAATGGACATCACCGGGCCGAAGATCTCTTCGCGCACGATGGTCATTTCGTCGGTGCAGTCGGTGAACACGGTCGGGGCAACCCACGCGCCGTTATCAAAGCCGTCACCCTTCATCACGTCACCGCCGCACAGCACGCGCGCACCTTCCTCTTTGCCTTTGGCGATGTAGCGCATCACGCTGTCGCGGTGCGGGAAGCTGACCATCGGGCCGAAGTTAGTGTTTTCATCGAACAGGTCGCCCGCGCGGATGCGGCCCACGCGCTCAACGATTTTTTGCTCAAACGCGGCTTTGAACTTCGCGGGCACGAACACGCGGGTGCCGTTGGTGCACACCTGACCGGAGCTGAAGAAGTTGGCCATCATGGCGATATCTGCCGCGAGATCCAGATCCGCATCGTCAAACACTATCAGCGGGGATTTACCGCCCAGCTCCATCGTCACCTCTTTCAGGGACGAGGCCGCCGAGTTCGCCATCACCTTTTTGCCGCTGGCGACGCCGCCGGTAAAGGAGATTTTGGCGATGCCCGGATGCTCGGTCAGGTACTGGCCGGTTTCCGCGCCCACACCCGGCAGAACGTTAAACACGCCGTCCGGCACGCCCGCTTCGGTGTAGATTTCCGCCAGTTTCAGGGCGGTAAGCGGCGTTACTTCGCTCGGCTTGAAGATCATCGCGTTGCCCGCCGCCAGCGCCGGGGCGGATTTCCACAGGGCGATCTGGATCGGATAGTTCCACGCGCCGATGCCCGCCACCACGCCCAGCGGCTCGCGGCGGGTGTAGACGAAGGAGGTCTCGCGCAGCGGGATCTGGCTGCCTTCCAGTGCCGGGATCAGCCCCGCGTAGTACTCCAGCACGTCCGCGCCGGTGACGATGTCGACGGTCGAGGTTTCAGAAAACGCTTTACCGGTGTCGAGGGTTTCCAGCTTTGCCAGCTCGTCGTTGCGCTCGCGCAGGATATCGACGGCGCGACGCAGGATGCGTGAGCGCTCCATGGCCGTCATCGCCGCCCAGATTTTTTGCCCGCGCTTTGCGCTATCCACGGCGCGGTCCACGTCTTCACGCCCGGCGGCCTGCACGCTCGCCAGAACTTCACCGTTGGCCGGGTTGATGGTCTCGAAGGTGCGACCGCTGGTGGCGGATGTATAACCACCATTGATATAAAGCTGCTGTTCTGCCATTCGGGACATGCTTCCTCCTCGGTTATTCGGTCGGTAAATGCTGGCTGATAAAGTGGCTGGTAAGCGACTGGGCCAGGGTTTTATCCAGCGGTTTGCCGCTGAGCGCGGCGCGCAGCCACAGCCCGTCAATCAGTGCGGCGAGCCCGTAGCCCGCCTCTTCAGCCTGTTCACGCGGCAGTTCGCGGCGGAATTCGTACACCAGATTTGAGAGCAACCGGCGGCTGCTGACCTGCTGCAAACGATAGAGCATCGGCTGATGCATGCTGCTGGCCCAGAAGGCCAGCCAGGCCTTCATCGCCGCGCCGCTGACCTGGGTTTCATCAAAATTGCCGCCGACAATCGCCTGCAAACGCTGCTCTGCACTGCCGTCCGGCAGGGCGCGTAAACGGCTTAATACCGCATCGCGTAACTGACCGGTGATGTCGCGCATGGTTGCTTCCAGCAGACCGTTTTTATCTTTGAAATAGTGGCTGATGATGCCCGTGGACACGCCCGCCCGACGGGCGATTTGCGCGATGGTTGCGTCATGCATTCCCACTTCATTAATTGCTTCCAGCGTGGCATCGATGAGCTGCCTGCGCCGGATCGGCTGCATCCCCACTTTGGGCATTTTTGCCACTCCATTCATCAGCGTTGGTAATCTATTAAAGCGGTTTTTGATTGGACGTTCAATATAAAATGTGTCTTAATTGTTGCGATTTTGGATTTTAATAGTTACAAAAACAGTGGGGATACTGGATGACAGACCTTTCACAAGACAGAGAAAAAGACAAAATCAACCCGGTCGTTTTTTTTACGTCCGCCGGGCTGATTTTGTTGTTTTCCCTGACGACTATCTTCTTTCGTGATTTTTCTGCCGAGTGGATTGGGCGCACCCTGAACTGGGTGTCGAAGACCTTCGGCTGGTACTACCTTCTGGCGGCGACGCTCTATATCGTCTTCGTCGTCTGCATTGCCTGCTCGCGCTTCGGTTCGGTGAAGCTTGGGCCGGAGCAGTCCAAGCCCGAGTTCAGCCTGCTGAGTTGGGCCGCGATGCTGTTTGCCGCAGGCATTGGCATCGACCTGATGTTCTTCTCCGTGGCGGAACCGGTCACGCAATATATGCAGCCGCCGGAAGGGGCAGGGCAGACGATGGAGGCCGCGCGTCAGGCGATGGTCTGGACGCTGTTCCACTACGGCCTGACGGGCTGGTCAATGTATGCCCTGATGGGCATGGCGCTCGGATACTTTAGCTATCGTTATAATTTGCCCCTTACCATCCGCTCCGCGCTGTACCCGATTTTCGGGAAAAAGATCAACGGCCCGATTGGCCACAGCGTCGATATCGCGGCGGTGATCGGCACCATCTTCGGCATCGCCACCACGCTCGGGATTGGCGTAGTGCAGCTTAACTACGGGCTGAGCGTGCTGTTTGACATCCCGGATTCGATGGCGGCGAAGGCGGCGCTAATTGCGCTGTCGGTGATCATCGCTACCATCTCGGTGACCTCCGGCGTGGATAAAGGTATTCGCGTGCTCTCCGAGCTGAACGTCGCGCTGGCGCTGGGGCTGATCCTGTTCGTGCTGTTTATGGGCGACACCTCGTTCCTGCTCAACGCCCTGGTGCTCAACGTAGGTGATTACGTGAACCGCTTTATGGACATGACGCTGAACAGCTTCGCCTTTGACCGCCCGGTGGAGTGGATGAACAACTGGACCCTGTTCTTCTGGGCGTGGTGGGTGGCCTGGTCGCCGTTTGTCGGCCTGTTCCTGGCGCGCATTTCGCGTGGCCGCACCATCCGTCAGTTCGTGATGGGCACGCTGATCATCCCATTCACCTTCACCCTGCTGTGGCTGTCGATTTTCGGCAACAGCGCGCTGCACGAAATTATCCACGGCAATGCGACCTTCGCGCAGGAAGCGATGGTGCACCCGGAGCGCGGCTTCTACAGCCTGCTGGCGCAGTACCCGGCGTTTACTTTTAGCGCGTCCGTAGCAACCATTACCGGCCTGTTGTTCTACGTCACCTCGGCGGACTCCGGCGCGCTGGTGCTGGGGAACTTCACTTCGAAGCTCAAAGACATCAACAGCGATGCGCCGAACTGGCTGCGCATCTTCTGGTCCGTCGCCATCGGCCTGCTGACGCTCGGGATGCTGATGACCAACGGCATTTCGGCGCTGCAGAACACCACGGTGATCATGGGCCTGCCGTTCAGCTTCGTGATCTTCTTCGTGATGGCCGGGCTGTATAAATCGCTTAAGGTGGAAGACTACCGCCGCGTCAGCGCCAGCCGCGACACCGCCCCGCGGCCGATGGGCGCGCAGGACAGATTGAGCTGGAAGAAACGCCTGTCGCGCCTGATGAACTACCCGGGCACGCGCTACACCAGCCAGATGATGGAGACGGTCTGCTTCCCGGCGATGGAAGAGGTGGCGCAGGAGCTGAAGCTGCGTGGCGCCTACGTGGAGCTGAAAAACCTGCCACCTGAAGAGGGCGAAACCCTGGGGCACCTGGATCTGCTGGTGCACATGGGCGACGAGCAGAACTTTGTTTATCAGATCTGGCCGCAGCAGTATTCGGTGCCCGGCTTTACCTACCGGGCGCGCAGCGGGAAATCGACCTACTACCGGCTGGAGACCTTCCTGCTGGAAGGGAGCCAGGGGAATGATTTGATGGATTACAGCAAGGAGCAGGTAATTACGGATATTCTGGACCAGTATGAACGGCACCTGAACTTTATCCATCTCCACAGGGAAGCGCCGGGGAATAGCGTGATGTTCCCGGATGTCTAAACGGATTCTTAAAATACCTTCAGACTGTATATAAATACAGTTATTTGGCGCAGCATTACTCAAGGAAGAGTAACCATGCAGCAAGAGCCTGATGCTGAAGCATTCGGGCTTTTGCTGCGTTTAGGGAAGGAACTATGGATGAGTCATGCGATAGAGTTTATCGAAACATCACTCTTTACCCGACAGTTTAAAAGCATTGCTACGGATGATGAATTAAAGGATCTGCAAAAGGAACTTATTGCCTGGCCTGATAAAGGTGACCTGATCCAGCAGACGGGGGGTTTACGTAAAATAAGGATGGCGGCAGGCTCAAAGGGAAAGAGAGGGGGGATCAGAGTGATTTACTTTCTTGCCACAGAGGAGGTGATCTATTTCATTATGGCCTATCCAAAATGCATAAAGGACAGCCTGACAGAGACAGAGAAAGCAGAACTTAAAAAGCTGACTTCCATTCTGAAAAATACTGCTTCCAGTGCCGTAAATTTGAGGTGTACTATGTACCCTAATCAGGCAGGTGGAGGCTGATAATGAGTATTTTTAATGAATTAAAATCTTCGCTTGAAGAGGCCGTTGAGATCCATAACGGAAGAAAAGCCGCTTCCCGGGTAACCCGCTATGAAGTTGCTGATGTGCGCGCCATCAGAGAGCAGCTCAATATCACGCAAAGCGAAATGGCGAAGGCGCTTGGCACGAGCGTCGATACGATAAAGAGCTGGGAGTCTAAACGTCGCAACCCAACCGGGCTGGCGGCGAAGGTACTTAATGTGATTCGGGAGAATCCTGCATTTTATAAGGCACTTGCCGGGCAGTGAGTCGCCCTTATGCCGGGTGGCGCTGAGCCTACCCGGCCTACAAAACTCCAAAACTGCTTTACCCTAGGCCTGATAAGCGAAGCGCCATCAGGCTCTCCCTCCGTTGACATAACTTTAATGATAACTATTTTCATTTAAATATAGCCTGTGCTATACCTTATAGCACGGGCTAATTTTGCTTTTAATTTAATCACCTCAGGAGACTTCTGCGATGCATCCACGGCAAGGATTGAAGCGTCTGTTGCTCGGCGCGCTGCTTATGACCGCGACCACAACCGGCGCGCTGGCGGCTGAAAAGTTCCAGGTCATCACCACTTTTACCGTTATCGCTGATATGGCGAAAAACGTAGCGGGGGATGCCGCAGAGGTCACCTCCATCACCAAACCGGGCGCGGAAATTCACGAATACCAGCCCACCCCGGGCGATATCAAACGCGCGCAGAAGGCGCAGCTGATCCTGGCGAACGGCATGAATCTGGAGCTGTGGTTCCAGCGCTTTTATCAGCATCTGAACGGCGTGCCGGAGGTGATTGTTACCAAAGGCATCACCCCGATGGGCATCAGCGAAGGGCCCTATAACGGCAAGCCCAACCCGCACGCGTGGATGTCGCCGGACAACGCCCTGATTTACGTCGATAACATCCGCGACGCGCTGGTGAAGTACGATCCGGCCAACGCGCAGACCTATCAGCGTAACGCCGACGCCTACAAGCAGAAGATTACCGCTACCCTTGAACCGCTGCGCAAGCAGGTCACGGCGATCCCGGAAGACAAACGCTGGATGGTGACCAGCGAAGGGGCGTTCTCCTATCTGGCGCGGGATTTGGGCCTGAAAGAGCTGTACCTGTGGCCGATCAACGCCGATCAGCAGGGCACGCCGCAGCAGGTACGCAAGGTTATCGATCTGGTGAAAAAACATCACATTCCGGCGGTGTTCAGCGAAAGCACCGTCTCGGATAAGCCCGCCCGTCAGGTGGCGCGTGAAACCGGCGCCCATTACGGCGGCGTGCTGTACGTCGACTCTCTGAGCGCAGAAAACGGCCCGGTGCCGACCTATATCGATCTGCTGAACGTCACCACCCGCACGCTGGTGCAGGGCATCCGCGACGGGATGAAGGAGTAACCATGCAGAAGGGGATTGTTGTAACCGACGTGACCGTGACCTACCGCAACGGCCACACGGCGCTGCGCGACGCGTCGTTCAGCGTGCCGGGCGGATCGATTGCCGCCCTGGTGGGGGTGAACGGTTCCGGCAAGTCCACGCTGTTTAAGGCGGTGATGGGCTTTGTGCGGGCGGCGAGCGGCACTATCTCCATTCTCGGGCTTCCGCCTCACCGGGCGCTGCGCCTGAACCTGGTCGCCTACGTGCCGCAGTCGGAAGAGGTCGACTGGTCATTTCCGGTGCTGGTCGAGGACGTGGTGATGATGGGCCGCTACGGGCATATGGGGTTTCTGCGTCGGCCTAAAGAGCGCGACAGGCAGATTGTAACCGACGCCCTGAAGCGCGTGGACATGCTTGAGCTGCGCCATCGGCAGATTGGCGAGCTCTCCGGCGGCCAAAAGAAGCGCGTGTTTCTGGCGCGGGCGATTGCCCAGCAGGGCGAGGTGATCCTGCTCGACGAGCCGTTTACCGGCGTGGACGTCAAAACCGAAGCCAGGATCATCAGCCTGCTGCAGGAGCTGCGCGACGAGGGTAAAACGATGCTGGTCTCGACCCACAATCTGGGCTCGGTCACGGAATTCTGCGATTACACGGTGATGGTCAAAGGCACCGTGCTGGCGAGCGGCCCGACGGATATCACTTTTACCGCTGAGAATCTTGAGCGCGCCTTCAGCGGCGTGCTGCGCCACGTGGTGCTCAGCGGCTCGGAAGATCGCATTATTACCGACGACGAACGCCCCTTCGTCACGCACCGACAGGAGGCCAAATGAACGTGCTTCTCGAACCCTTCGGCTACGAGTACATGCTCAACGCGATGTGGGTCTCGGCGATGGTGGGCGGGCTGTGCGCGTTTCTCTCCTGCTATCTGATGCTCAAAGGCTGGTCGCTGATCGGCGATGCGCTGTCGCACTCCATCGTGCCGGGCGTAGCGGGCGCTTACATGCTCGGGCTGCCGTTCTCGCTGGGGGCGTTTTTATCGGGCGGGCTGGCGGCGGGCAGCATGCTGTTTCTCAACCAGCGCAGCCGCCTGAAGGAGGACGCCATTATCGGGCTGATCTTCTCCTCGTTTTTCGGGCTGGGGCTGTTTATGGTCTCACTCAACCCGACCTCGGTGAACATTCAGACCATCGTCCTCGGCAATATTCTCGCCATCGCCCCGGAAGATATCGTCCAGCTGGCGATTATCGGCGTGGTGTCGATAGTTATCCTGCTGTTCAAATGGAAAGATCTGATGGTGACCTTTTTTGATGAGAACCACGCCCGCGCCATCGGTCTGCGCCCGGAACGTCTGAAAATTCTCTTCTTTACGCTACTGGCGGTCTCTACCGTGGCGGCGCTGCAAACCGTCGGCGCATTTCTGGTGATCTGTCTGGTGGTTACGCCCGGTGCGACCGCCTGGCTGCTGACCGATCGCTTCCCGCGCCTGTTGATGATTGCCGTCGCCATTGGCAGCATCACCAGCTTCCTCGGTGCGTGGGCCAGCTATTACCTGGACGGCGCCACCGGCGGCATTATCGTGGTCGCCCAGACGCTGCTGTTCCTGCTGGCGTTCGTCTTTGCGCCGAAGCACGGGCTGCTTGCCAGCCGCCGTCGGGCGCGGGAGGCACATCCATGATGACGCTGCTCCTCGAACCGTTCCAGTTTGCGTTTATGAACAACGCCCTGATGATTTCACTCCTGGTGGCCGTGCCCTGCGCGCTGCTGTCGGTTTTTCTGGTGCTGAAAGGCTGGGCGCTGATGGGCGACGCCATGAGCCACGCGGTGTTTCCCGGCGTCGTGCTGGCCTGGATGATGGGCCTGCCGCTGGCGCTGGGCGCATTCGTGGCCGGTCTGTTCTGCGCGGTCGCCACCGGATACCTGAAGGATAACAGCCGAATCAAGCAAGATACGGTTATGGGGATCGTCTTTTCCGGCATGTTCGGCGCCGGGCTGATCCTCTATATCGCCGTCAAACCTGAGGTGCATCTCGACCACATTCTGTTCGGCGATATGCTGGGCATTAACGGGATGGACATTCTGCAAAGCGGTCTCGTCGCGGGGTTAATTGCGCTGGTGATTGGCCTGAAGTGGCGCGATTTTCTGCTGTTCTGCTTTGACTATCAGCAGGCGCAGGCGAGCGGCTTGCGCACCCGCTGGCTGCACTACGGCTTACTGTGCATGGTTTCGCTGACCATCGTGGCGACGCTGAAAGCGGTAGGGATAATTCTGTCGATTTCGCTGCTGATTGCCCCCGGCGCGGTGGCGGTGCTGATCACCCGACGCTTTCACATGGCGCTGCTGGTGGCGGTCGCCGTTTCAGCGCTGGTGTCGGTAAGCGGCGTTTATGCCTCGTTTTATCTCGACAGCGCGCCCGCGCCGACCATTGTGGTCCTGTTCGCGTTGGTGTTTATCGTGACGTTTGTGTTGACCAGCGTGAAGGCACGTCGGCAGGAGCGTGTGACAGCAGGGTGATGACCTGTTCGCCGTGCTGCTGCCAGTGAAGGGTGAAGGCAGTGCCTTCCTCAAAGCCTGCAAGATGACGGGTCAATGCCAGCGTAAGCGTCCTGTCGTCGAGCAGGGTAACGCGGGCGCTGTCAAAACCCATCCAGGCCTGCACCTGCGGAAAGAGGGCCTTGAACAGGCTCTCTTTGGCGCTGAACGCCAGCGTCAGGGCGAGGGCGAACGGGTATCCCGAGCGGGAAAGCACAGGTTCTTCCTGCATATCAATAATGCCGTCTTTGATTTCCCAGGCTTCGTTTTCGGAAAGGATCGTTTCACAATCGATGCCGATAAGCGCAGGGTATTGCGTGACGACGGCCATCGCCTGCGTGCCGCTGTGGGTGATGCTGCCGGAAATACCTTGCGGCCAGAGCGGTTCGCCGCTGGGTCCGATGCCGGGGATTACGCGCTCGTTTAGCGCATGCGCCGCGGCGATGCGGCCTGCCAGGTGGTCGGATTTGCGCTTGCGTCCGGCGTCAGCCAGCTGTGCGTGATGGGGGAGCCAGAGGAGATCGGCGTCGGTGAAGGTGGTGGGGTCGAAAGTGATGCGGTGAAGGGTGTGGCCGGCGAGAGAAAATGTGCTGTGGGTTGTGTGCATGGTTTTCCCTTCAGTATTGTGCGGCCTGATGCCCTCACCCCGGCCCTCTCCCAAAGGGCTGAGGGTTCGCCACAAATTAATGCGAGCACTGAGCAATCCCCTCGCCCCTCCGGGGAGAGGGTTAGGGTGAGGGGAATATACGGCGGTGGTGGTCATTCCGTTCACTTTATGTTCCTTGCTACTCTGTAACGACATGACCGGTGAACGTGCCAGGGTGGCTCAGTCGCCACCACCCTGGCGACCCGGGCTCCCGGCGGTAAATCGCCGCTTCGCGGTGCCCTCGGCTTATTCCTTCCGGCTTATCGGGTACGGGCGGAGGCAACGTCCCTGTAAAGCCGCCCTCTCGGCGCATCCCTGCGCCTCGCCCCGGCCGGAAGGCAAACGCCTCAGCGATTTACAGCCGGACCAGGGCATCACTGACAGCCCTCAGTCATTTAGAAAGCAACTTTATTGCTTCTGCATAAAAAAATTACTGGGGATCCCTCAGCCCACAGGGAGAGGGGGAAGTCACTGCCTGTATCAGAACCTCGTATTCACGCTCATGTACCAGGTGCGACCCGGCTCATTATACGTATACGCACCCGCACCGTACATATACGCACCCGTCGTGGTATTACCCGTGGTCTGGGCGTTACCGGCGCGCCACTGGCGCTTGTCGAAGACGTTGTCCACGCCGCCGGTCAGGCTGACGTTTTTGGTCATGTCCCAGGTCGCGCTCAGGCCAACGATGCTGTACGGGCTGACTTCGTCTTTCTCAGACCCGGTCACCGGCTGACCTTTGTAGTTGTACTTCTTCGGCTGCTGCTTGCCGTACCAGGTGAAGGTCGACTGCAATGAGACATCCTGACGTACCTGCCAGCTCAGGGTAGAGTTCAGCGTATACTCCGGGATGATCGACAGACGATCGCCGGTCTCCTTGTTCTTGCTTTGCAGCATGTAAGTGATGTTGTTGGTCCAGTTGATGGTGTCGCTGACCGGCACGTTCAGGGAGCCTTCCAGACCTTCCACTACCGCCTTCGGTACGTTTTCCCACTGGTAGATATCGGTGGTGACTTTGCCGGTGGACGTCTGGCCAATCGGCGCGTAGCCCGCTTCAATCTTGTTGCGATAGTCGTTGCGGAACCAGGTCACGCCCGCCAGCCAGCCGTCGCGTTTCCACTCCAGGCCAATCTCTTTGTTGATGCTGGTTTCCGCTTTCAGATCGTCGTTACCCATCATGTAGCAGCCCACGCCGTCGGAGCTGGCGTAGCAGCCCTGGCCTTTACTGTACAGCAGGTAGTTCGGGTTGGTCTGATACAGGCTTGGCGCTTTATAGGCGCGCGCGATGCCCATCTTCAGGGTGAAGTCATCCCCCAGACCTTGCGACAGGTTCAGGGACGGGCTCCAGTTATTGCCGACAATAGTGTGGTGATCGAAGCGCAGGGCAGGGGTCAGCATGGTGCTGTCGGTCAGCTCCATGTTGTTTTCGGCGAACAGGGAGAAGATCTCCGCTGACGTGTAGGGGCTACGGTCTTCGCTCATGCCCGGGATGGTGCCGCCCTGCTGGGTTTGCGTGAAGGAAGTCGAGTCCTTCATGCGCTGCTGGTTCCACTCGGTGCCGAGCGTTAGGTTCTGGTTCACAATGAAATCAATCGGCAGGTTGATTTCGCTGTGCAGCATCACGTCGGACAGATCGGTGTCGGTGAATTTATTGCTGTTGAACAGACCTTCAGTACCGCCCGCCAGTCCTTCACCCAGACGGGAGTTGCGGGTGTGCTCGTACTGCGCCCAGTTGCTGGTGGTAATGCCGTTATCCCAGCCGCCGTTCCAGGTCACGGCGAAGTTCTGACGATAAATGCGGTTTGTCTCTTTACCGTAGTTCTTCTTCACCAGCGCGTTGTCGTTGTTGGTGTTCTGCGTATCGCCCGCATACAGGTTGTTCTGGCGGCTGTAGCCCGCTTCAAACTCCAGCGACTGCATTGGTGCGAAGTCCCAGCGCACCACGCCGTTGATGTCTTTGTTTTCCACACCTTCACGGCCTGCGGGCAGGGTGTTGGCGTAGGCACCGGTACGTTCAGACTGGTGACCCTGGTTGATGTCCCACGCATCGGCCTGGGTTTTGTCCAGGTTACCAAACATGCGGAAGCTGAAGTCGCCGCCCAGCGGGCCGCTCAGGCTGAAGTTGGTGCGTTTAGTCGAACCTTCGTCCTTATGTTCTGGCGCGTTCAGATAGGTGTTCCAGGAGCCGTGCCACTGGTCGTCGAATTTTTTGGTGATGATGTTCACCACCCCGCCCGCCGCGCCGTTACCGTAGCGTGCAGCGGCCGGGCCACGGATCACTTCGATGCGCTCGATCATCTCTGGCGGTACCCAGCCGGTATCGCCGCGGGTGTCACGCTCGCCGCGCCAGCCCAGACGGATGGAGTTGCGGCTGGTGACCGGCTTGCCGTCAATCAGGATCAGGGTGTTTTCCGGGCCCATGCCGCGAATGTCAATCTGGCGGTTGTTCCCGCGTTGGCCGCTGGTGGAGTTGCCGGTCAGGTTAACGCCCGGCATGGTGCGGATGATTTCCGCCACGTCGCGCGCGGGCGGGTTTTTGCGGATCTCGTCGGCGGTGATGGTCGACACGCCCGGCGCCTGCAAATTCTGCTCGGCGGCGGTGATCACCATGGTGTCTTCGTGCTGCGCGGAGGCGGTGTTGTCGTCTGCCATGGCGGGCAGCGCGACACCATAAATCCCTAAATTGACCAGCAAGGCCAGAGAGTGAATCTTCTTATTCATTGTACGTCCCGCTTTTATGGTTATTTAATGAGCGCGCTTCCCACAGCGCGGGCATTACGCTATTGCAAATGCAAATAGTTATCAATAATATTATCAATAAAATTTGCTCTGAAACAAAAAAGACTGTTAAACATGGGGTTATAAGGGTGACGGCGTTAACAACCGGAAGTGAAGCGTGGTGGCAGGCGAAAAACGGGCCGGAACGGGAACGTCATCAGGAAAACTATCGCGTGACATTCTGGTGGCGGGACCCGGCGGGAACGCAGAAAACGTCGACGATTAAACGCGTCTGGCTCTACGTCACCGGCGTGACCGATCACCATCAAAATGCCCGTCCGCAGTCCCTTGAACGTATCCCGGATACCGACGTCTGGCAGTGGCAGGGCGAGTTCAGCCCCGAATGGCGCGGCAGCTACTGTTTTATCCCCTCCGACAATGAAGATGATTTTGCCAGCGCAGTGTTTGAAGGCGAGCAGCCGGACCGCATGGCGCTGCGCGAAGGCTGGCGCAAACTGCTGCCGCACGCGGTTTCCGATCCGCTGAATGCCCAGAGCTGGCGCGGCGGACGCGGGCACGCCGTCTCGGCGCTGGAGATGCCGGAGGCGCCCGTACAGCCCGGCTGGAATCATCCCGATACGCCCTATAAAAAGCCTGTCTGCATTGAGTGGCACAGCGCGCGTCTGAAGAACCATCGCCGCGTGTGGATTTTTACCACCGGGGATGAAAGCCCCGAGCGCCCGCTGGCGGTGCTGCTTGATGGGCAATTCTGGGCCGAAAGCATGCCCGTCTGGCCTGCGCTGGCGTCGCTCACCCATGAAGGCAAACTGCCGCCTGCGGTTTATGTCTTAATCGACGTTATTGACACCGCACACCGCAGCCGCGAGCTGCCGTGCAACCCTGATTTCTGGCTGGCGGTGCAGGACGAACTCCTCCCGCAGGTGAAAAGCATGGCCCCGTTCAGCGACCGCGCCGACCATACCGTGGTGGCGGGCCAAAGCTTCGGCGGGCTCTCTTCCCTCTATGCGGGCCTCAACTGGCCGCAGCGTTTTGGCTGCATCCTCAGCCAGTCCGGATCCTACTGGTGGCCGCACCGCGGCGCGCAGCAGGACGGGCTGCTCATTGAACAACTCAAAGCGGGTGAAAAAACCGCTCGCGGGCTGCGCATCGTCCTTGAGGCCGGGCGCAACGAGCCGCTTATCTTACGCGCAAACCAGGCGATCCTCGCCGAACTACACACTCAGCAACCGGTTTTCTGGCGTCAGGTTGACGGCGGACACGATGCGCTTTGCTGGCGCGGTGGGCTGACACAGGGGCTGATGACCCTCTGGCAGCCGCTTATTCAATAACGGAGTCTGTATGGAATTCAGCAATCCTTTCGATAATCCGCAGGGACAGTTCGCCATTTTGCAAAATGACCAGGGGCAGTACAGCCTGTGGCCGCAGGAGTGCGAGTTGCCCGCGGGCTGGCGCGTGGTGTGCGAACCGCAATCTCAGGAGGCGTGCCAGCAGTGGCTGGCGGAACAGTGGCAGACGCTTGAGCCGTCTTACTTTGCGGGGGAGCGCGCATGAACCGTCTCCCTCTTGTCGCCGCCCAGCCGGGGATCTGGATGGCAGAGCAGCTTTCCTCCCTGCCAAACGCCTGGAGCGTGGCGCACTACACCGAACTGAAAGGCGCTATCGATGCGCCATTGCTGGCAAAAGCCATCGCTGAAGGCATGATGCAGGCCGACACCCTGCGCACGAGTTTCGCTGAGGATAACGGCGAGGTGTGGCAGTGGGTCGATGAGGCCATGATCCTGCCGGAGCCGTCCATTGTGCGCGTTAACTCCCACGACGCCGCCGTGGCGCTGATGGAGGCCGATCTCAACCAGAACCTGCGCGTCGACAGCGGTCAGCCGCTGGCGTTTCACCAGCTGATTCAGGTGGGAGAAAACCACTGGTACTGGTATCAGCGGTATCATCATCTGGTGGTAGATGGCTTCAGTTTCCCGGCCATTACCCGTCAAATCGCCGCCATTTACGCTGCGTGGCAGAAAGGTGAACCTGCGCCCGCCTCCCCGTTTACTCCGTTCGCCGAGGTGGTAGAGGAGTATCAGCGCTATCGCGACAGCGAGGCGTTTCAGCGCGACGGTGCTTTCTGGGCCGAACAGCGCAAACAGCTTCCTTCTCCGGTCTCGCTCTCTTCCGCGCCGCTGCCGGGACGTGCCGCCACCACCGACATCCTGCGCCTGAAAATGGCGATGGACGGCCGTGCGTTCAGCCAGCTTGCACAGAAGGCAGGCCAGGCGCAGCGTACCGATCTGGCGCTTGCGCTGGTGGCGCTGTGGCTGGGCCGCCTGACCGGACGGCTGGACTACGCCGCCGGGTTTATCTTTATGCGCCGCATGGGCTCCGCCGCGCTGACCGCGACCGGACCGGTGCTTAACGTCCTGCCGCTGGCGGTGAATATTCGCCCGCACGAGAGCTTGCCAGCGCTGGCGCTGCGCCTGGCGAACCAGCTGAAAAAGATGCGCCGCCATCAGCGCTACGACGCCGAGCAGATCGTGCGCGACAGCGGGCAGGCCGCAGGGGACGAACCCTTGTTTGGTCCGGTGCTGAACGTCAAGGTGTTCGATTATCAGCTGGATATCGACGGCGTGGAGGCCATTACCCACACGCTGGCGACCGGCCCGGTGAACGATCTGGAGCTGGCGCTGTTCCCGGACGAGCAGGGCGGACTAAGCATTGAGATCCTCGCCAACAGGCAGCGTTACGACGAGGCGACGCTGAAGGGGCACGCGGCGCGGCTGAACGCAATGCTGACGCAGTTTGCCGCCAACCCGGACCTGCGCTGTGGCGACGTGGAAACCGTATCAGAGCAGGAATACGCCCGGCTGGCGCGAATCAACGATACCGGGCTGGCGCTGCCGTCCACCACGCTGGCGGACCTTGTCGCGGAGCAGGCGAGCAAAACGCCGGACGCCCCGGCGCTGGCGGATGCCCATACTGAGCTGAACTACCGCCAGATGCGCGAGCAGGTGGTCGCGCTGGCAAATCTGCTGCGCGCGCGCGGCGTGAAGCCGGGCGACAGCGTGGCGGTGGCGCTCCCGCGCTCGGTGTTCCTGACCCTGGCGCTGCACGGGATTGTTGAAGCTGGCGCCGCCTGGCTGCCGCTGGATACCGGTTACCCGGACGACCGTCTGCGGATGATGCTGGAGGACGCGAAGCCGTCGCTGCTCATTACCACCGACGAGCAGCTTCCGCGCTTTAACGATCTGCCGATCGCCACCTTTAGTTACAACACACTATTACCGGCCACCGATGCTGAACCTCTGCGCCTGGCGAAGCCGGAGCAGACCGCGTACATCATCTTTACCTCCGGTTCGACGGGACGACCAAAAGGCGTGATGGTCGGCCATACCGCCATCGTTAACCGCCTGAAGTGGATGCAGGATCATTATCCACTGGCGGCGCATGACGTGGTGGCGCAGAAAACGCCGTGCAGCTTTGACGTGTCGGTGTGGGAGTTCTGGTGGCCGTTTATCGCCGGGGCGAAGCTGGTGATGGCCGAGCCGGACGCGCACCGCGATCCGCAGGCGATGCAGAGCTTCTTCGCACAATATGGCGTAACCACCACCCACTTCGTGCCGTCGATGCTGGCGGCGTTCGTCGCCTCGCTGACGCCGGAAAACGTCGACTGTTGCAGGACGCTGAAGCAGGTGTTCTGTAGCGGCGAGGCGTTGCCGACTGCGCTGTGCCGCGAGTGGGAACAGCTCACCCATGCGCCGCTGCACAACCTCTATGGCCCGACCGAAGCGGCGGTGGACGTCAGCTGGTATCCGGCGTACGGCTCCGAGCTGGCGGCGGTGGAAGGGAACAGCGTGCCGATCGGCTTCCCGGTGTGGAATACGGGGCTGCGCATTCTGGACGCGATGATGCGCCCGGTGCCGTTCAGCGTGGCGGGGGATCTGTATCTCACCGGCATCCAGCTGGCGCAGGGGTATCTGGGACGCCCCGACCTTACCGCCAGCCGCTTTATCGCCGATCCTTTTGCCCCCGGCGAGCGGATGTACCGCACCGGGGACGTTGCCCGCTGGCTGGACAACGGCGCGGTGGAATATCTGGGCCGCAGCGATGACCAGTTAAAAATCCGCGGACAGCGTATCGAACTGGGCGAAATCGATCGGGCGATGCTCGCGCTGCCGGATGTGGCCCAGGCCGTGGCGCACGCCTGCGTGTTCAACCAGGCAGCGGCGACGGGTGGCGATGCCCGCCAGCTGGTGGGGTACGTTGTCTCCGAATCCGGCTTACCGCTGGATCGCGACGCGCTGCTAGCATCACTCAAAGCCCAGCTGCCGCCACATATGGTGCCAGTGGTGCTGCTGCAAATCAGCGCGCTGCCGTTAAGCGCCAACGGCAAGCTGGATCGCAAGGCGTTGCCGCTGCCGGAGCTGACCAGCAAAACCTCTGGTCGCGCGCCTGAGACACAAACCGAAGTCGCCGTGGCGCAGGCGTTTTCTGCCCTGCTGGGCTGCGCAGTGAACGATATCGAATCCGATTTCTTTGCCCTCGGCGGCCACTCGCTGCTGGCGATGCGCCTCGCGGCTCAGCTCAGCCGTGCGTTCAGCCGTAAGGTCACGCCGGGCCAGATTATGGTCGCCTCGACGGTGAGTAAGCTTAGCGGCCTGCTGGACTCGCAGATGAGTGACGAGCAGGCGCAGCGTCTGGGGTATGAAACTGTTCTCCCGCTGCGTGAAAGCAACGGCCCGACGCTGTTCTGCTTCCATCCGGCGTCCGGCTTTGCCTGGCAGTTTAGCGTCCTGGCGCGCTACCTCAGCCCGCGCTGGTCAATCGTCGGCATTCAGTCTCCCCGGCCTGAGGGGCCGATGCAGCAGTGTGCGGATCTCGATGCGGTGATCGAACATCATCTGAACACGTTGCGTAAGCAACAGCCGCAGGGACCGTATTATCTGTTCGGCTATTCCCTCGGCGGCACGCTGGCGCAGGGCATTGCGGCGCGTCTGCGCGAGCAGGGTGAAAACGTAGCGTTCCTCGGCCTGCTGGATACCTGGCCGCCGGAAACCCAGAACTGGGCGGAGAAAGAGGCCAATGGCCTCGATCCGGAGGTGCTGGCGGAAATTGAGCGCGAGCGTCAGGCGTTTATCGCCGCCCAGCAGGGTCAAGGTTCCAGCGAGCTGTTTAACGCTATTGAAGGCAACTACGCCGATGCGGTGCGGCTGCTTACTACGGCGCACAGCGCGCGGTTTGACGGTAAAGCGACGCTGTTTGTCGCCGAACGCACGCGAACCATGGATCCGCAGGCCGCATGGGCGCCGTGGGTGAGTGCGCTGGAGGTGTACAGCCAGGACTGCGCCCACGTGGATATTATTTCACCGCAGGCGTTTGAAAAGATTGGGCCGGTACTGAAGGAAATTTTTGGATAGTGCAAATGCCCGGTGGCGCTGCGCTTACCGGGCCTACGGGAGCGAAATGTAGGCCGGGTAAGGCGTAGCCGCCACCCGGCAATTACTGCCGACCCAACGGCACCACCAACGGCGTACCCGCCACCGGATCGTCAATAATCATGCAGCGCATGCCGTAGATCCGCGCGATCAGATCCGGCGTCACAATCTCCTTCGGCGCGCCCTGCGCCACAATCTCGCCGTCGCGCAGCGCAATCAGATGCGTCGCGTAGCGGCACGCCTGATTTAAGTCGTGCAGCACTGCCGCCAGGGTGTACCCCTGCGTGCGGTTCAGTTCGCTCAGCAGCTCCAGCAGATCAATCTGATGGCTGATATCGAGCCAGGTTGTCGGCTCGTCCAGCAGCATAATCGAGGTTTCCTGCGCCAGTACCATTGCAATCCAGGCGCGCTGGCGCTGTCCGCCGGAGAGAGTATCGACGCTTTGTTGGGCCAGATCGGTGATGCCCGTCGCCTGCATCGCGCGCTTCACCGCCTCGTCGTCCTCTTTGCGCCAGCGGGTAAACAGCGGCTGGTGCGGGTAGCGCCCGCGGGAGACCAGCTCCTGCACGGTGATATCCCCCGGCGTGGTGGCGTTTTGCGCCAGCAGGCCAATTCGGCGCGCCACCTCTTTGCTGGCGAAGCGCTGGATCTGCTCCCCGTCGAGGAACACGCTACCCTCAACCGGCGACATCAGGCGGCTCAGCGTGCGCAGCAGGGTCGATTTGCCGCAACCGTTCGGGCCGATAATGGCGGTGAAGTGGCCGTCCGGAATGGACACGGATAAATCCCGGGCAATGATTTTTTTGCCGTAGCCGAGGGACAAGTTTTCGCCGCGCAAGCGGAATGTTGAATCTGTCATTTCTTGCGTGACTCCTGAACGAGCAAGACGATGAGGTAAATCCCGCCGAGGCTGACGGTCACCACGCCCACCGGCAGTTGATAAGGCATAAACAGCTGCTGAGCGCAGAGATCGGCGGCCAGCAGTAACAATGCGCCGCACAGCGCCGCCTGGGTTAATCCCCAGCGCGCGGTACCGCTAAGACGCCGCGCGATATGCGGGGCTACGAGGGCAATAAACGAGATCGGCCCGGCGATGGCGGTAGACGCTGCGGTCAGCAAGACCGCCACCAGCATCAGCATCAGGCGCGAGCGCTCTACGCTCACGCCCAGCGCGCAGGCGCTGTCGTCGCCCATCTCCAGCAGCCGCATGCGCCTGACCAGCAGCAACGCGCCAATAAACATCACCAAAATCAGCGGCGCGGCGGGCCAGGTTTTTCCCCACGTCAGACCGTTGAGGGAGCCGGCGTACCACAGCCCGGCGGAGAGCGCGGTTTCCAGCGATGCCTGTAGCAGAAGCCAGGTGTTGAACGCCATCAGCATCGCACGGATGCCGATCCCGATGATGATCAGACGGAAGGTGTCGATGCCGTTGCGCCAGGCCAGGGCCCAGATAAGCAGGGAGGTGAGAATGCCGCCCGCCATCGCCGTAAAGGTAATGGCCGTAAGATGCTGCCCGAACAGCACCATCGCCACCAGCACGCCGCTCCACGCGCCGGTATTCAGGCCCATCACGTCCGGGCTCCCGAGGGGGTTACGCATCAGCGACTGGAATATCGCGCCGCTGACGCCAAGCGCCGCGCCCACCAGGATCGCCATCGCCACGCGCGGCAGTCGCCATTCGGTGACCACCATGGTGATGTTACGCGGCGCGCTGCCGCTGAGAGCGTGAAAGACCTGCGCGAAATCAAGCGTTACGGCACCGCTTTGCAGGCTCCAGACCGCCAGCAGCAGACTGGCGACGACCAGCAGGGCGACGCTGGTAAGTAAACGACGGGACGGGGCCATCATGCGCCACCCCCGCGTCTGCGTCGAACCAGGAAGATCAGCACCGGCGCGCCGATAAAGGCGCTGACCACCGAGACGCGCAGTTCACCCGGCACCAGCAGGCGGCCCAGTACGTCGGCAAAGAGCAGCAGGGCAGGGGTCGCCAGCAGCGTGACCGGCAGCGACCAGCGGTGATCCGCCCCCACCAGCCAGCGCGCCATGTGCGGCATCATCAGGCCGATAAAGGCAATCGGCCCGACCACGGCGGTCGCGCTGCCGCAGAGCACGGTAATGGCGAGTAGCCCCGTCAGCTGCGTGCGCGCCACGCGGTTGCCGAGGGCGGTCGCGGTATCGCTGCCGAGGCTCAGGCTGTTCAGCGCCCGGCTTAAACAGAGCGCCACGGCGGCAGCGACGATCGTCGGGATCACCACCACCTTTAAGGTTTCAAGGGTACGAATATCCAGCGAACCCGCCTGCCAGAAGCGCAGCTGGTCATACACGTCCGGGTTGAGCAGGGCGATGCCGTTGGACAAGCCTTCCAGTACCGCCGCGAGCGCTACGCCCGCCAGCGTTAAGCGTACCGGGCTGAGCTGGCCGCCGCCCTGGCTGCCGGTAAACGCCACCACCAGCGAGGCCGCCAGCGCGCCGCAAAAAGCCATCATCAGCTGTTCAGAGGGGGACGTAAATCCAAACAGCGCTGCGCCGAGCACGATGGCAAAGCTGGCGCCGGAGTTAACGCCGAGAATGCCGGGGTCCGCCAGCGGGTTGCGGGTGAGGGTTTGCATCAGGGCACCGGCAAGGCCGAGCGCACCGCCAGCCAGCAATCCGGCAAGGGTGCGGGGCAGGCGAGCGTCGAGCACGATGGTGCAGTCGGCGCTCTGACAGGTACCGGATAGCGCATCGACAATAACGGACGCGGGCAGCGGTTTTGCGCCGACCAACAGGCTGAGTGCAATCGCAAGGATTAGCAGTAGCAATAAAACGGGCACGGTAAGGGCGCGCACCGCAGAAGAGGAAAACGACATAGCAACATCCATGATTTGATAATGATAGTGATTATCGTTATCTATCTTATTTGGCTATGTTAGCATGTGCGCCCATGGAATGGGTAGAAATAGACTCAAGGCTTTGTCATGAATCAAAAATCCTGGCTGCTTAACCTCAGCCTGCTCAAAACACACCCGGCGTATCGCGCCGTTTTTATCGCTCGCTTTATCTCCATTTTGTCCCTCGGTCTGCTTGGTGTGGCCGTACCGGTGCAAATCCAGACCATGACTCACTCCAGCTGGCTGGTGGGGTTATCCGTCACCTTAACTGGCGGGGCGATGTTTATCGGCCTGATGGTGGGCGGCGTGCTGGCGGACCGCTACGAGCGTAAAAAGCTGATCCTGCTGGCGCGCGGCACCTGCGGGGTGGGCTTTATCGGGCTGTGTCTGAACGCCATGCTGCCGGAGCCGTCGCTGGTGGCCATTTACGTGCTGGGATTGTGGGACGGCTTTTTTGCTTCGCTAGGCGTGACGGCGCTGCTGGCGGCCACGCCCGCGCTGGTCGGGCGCGAGAACCTGATGCAGGCGGGGGCGATCACCATGCTCACCGTACGTCTCGGCTCGGTGATTTCGCCGATGGTGGGCGGTCTGTTGCTGGCGACCGGCAACGTGGCGTGGAACTACGGCCTTGCCGCGGCGGGAACGTTTATTACCACCCTGACGCTACTGCGTCTGCCGCTCCTGCCACCCCCGCCGCAGCCGCGCGAGCATCCGCTGAAGTCCCTGATGGCCGCGATTCGTTTCCTGTTCAGCAACCCATTGATTGGCGGAATTGCGCTGCTCGGCGGCCTGCTGACGATGGCGAGCGCCGTGCGCGTGCTGTACCCGGCACTGGCGGGTGAGTGGCAGATGAGCGCCTCAGAGATTGGCGTGCTGTACGCCGCCATTCCGCTCGGTGCGGCCTTCGGGGCGCTGACCAGCGGCAACCTGGCGCAGAGCGCGAGACCGGGGTTGATCATGCTGGTGGCGACGCTGGCCTCGTTTATCGCCATTGGTTTCTTTAGCCTGATGCCGGTGTGGGCGCTGGGGGTGATGTGTCTGGTGATTTTCGGCTGGCTGAGCGCGGTCAGCTCTCTTTTACAGTACACCCTGATCCAGACCCAGACGCCGGAAGGGATGCTCGGGCGCATTAACGGCCTGTGGACGGCGCAGAACGTCACGGGCGATGCGATTGGCGCGGCGATCCTCGGCGGGCTGGGGGCGATAATGACACCGGTGGCGTCGGCGAGCAGCAGCGGGTTTTTGTTAGCCGTTGTTGGCGTGATTTTACTGGCGGTTCTGGTGGAGTTGCGTCGGTTCAGGCAAACCCTGTAGGTCGGGTAAGGCGTAGCCGCCACCCGACAAAACGCCCGGTGGCGCTGCGCTTACCGGGCCTACGGGGAACGTGCCACTTATTTAAAAATTGAATTCAAACGCTGCAACACCAACATCGCGCTGTAATAATCCAGGCGGAACGTCTCGGTTCCTAATGCCCAGACGCGCTTGTTCTTCACCGACGGCAGATGCGCCAGCAGCGGGTTGGCGTAAATCGCGTCCACGTCTTTCTGATCGCCGGCAAACACGAACAGCCCTTCGCCGTTCAGCCCCGTCGCCAGGTTTTCACCCCCTAACTGGATAATGTCGTGGCGTTTGCCCTGACTTTTTGAGGTGTGCAACTCGGCAGGCACGTCGGCCAGCGTAAAGCCCAACTGGTGCAAAAGCTTGCCCTGCGCGGAGTCTGTCGTCCACAGGTTCGCCGTGTGCGCCGCGGCGGTGTAGACGATGGCGTTCACCGGCTGTGGCGGCAGCTTCATCTGCTGTTTCACCTTGGCGAGCTGTTTGTCGAAGGCAGCGATGCGCTCTGCGGCCTGTGTCTCCTGCCCGGTGATCGTCCCCAGTTGGGTCAGCAGTTCCTGCCAGCTTTTGTCGTCGTAGTTAATGATAAGCGTCGGCGCGATGGCGGAAAGCTGATCGTAGAGCGCCAGCGCGGAATCCCCGCCGGTGGCGCTGATCAAAATCAGGTCCGGCATCTGGGCCGCGACGGCTTCGGCGCTCGGCTCGCCGATGTACAGCCGGGCAACCTTACGCTGTTTGGCGATATCGCCCCACTGACGCAGGAAGCCCTGCGCATCCGCCACGCGGTTGTTTGGCGTGGTCGCGCCGCTGGCAATGACCGGCGCGTCAATGGCCAGCAGGGAGCCGGTTAAGGTCACGCTGGTGGAGACAATGCGCGTCGGTTTGCTCTCAAGCGTGTGAACGCCGCGGCTGTCGGTGACCTGGCGCGGCCAGTCGGCGGCGAGGGCTGAGGTTAGTCCTAAAACAAAAAGTCCTGTTAAAAGAAGGGCATTGCGGCAAACGGCAGCGATTTTCACAGAGCGGCATCCTGATTTTATTGAAGATAATGCTTCTCATTTTCAGGGCTGTAGGGAAGGGATGCAAGCGTTTGTCGCACAAGTTATTTGCCCGACGGTTGACAGCGGGGCGATGTGGGATTAGGTTAGCCGACGAAAATATAAATGATAATCATTATTGCTTCTTTTATCATTTTAAGGAGGATGATATGGACACGTCCCTGGCTGAGGAAGTTCAGCACACCGCGACAACGCTGCAATCAGACAGCTTTTTCTTTATGTCGCCTTACCGCAGTTTTACCACGTCCGGCTGTTTTGCCCGTTTTTCTGAACCCGCCGTCGGCGGTGACGATCCGGCGGGTCCCTTTCAGCAGAAATTAGCTCAGGCTTTCCGGAATGCGAAAAACAGCGGCATTGCCCATCCGGTGATGGTAGGGGCGATCCCCTTCGATACCCGCAAACCGTCATCGCTGTTTATTCCGCAACGCTGGCAAACCTTCTCCCGCCCGGCGCGTCAGCAGTCCGCACGTTATGCCTCCGGCGCGCAGACGCTGAACGTGCAACAGCGCACCGAGATCCCGTCGCAGCCGGTTTTCGAGGAGATGGTTGCTCGCGCCGCGTCGCTCACCGCTACGCCGCAGGTGAATAAGGTGGTGCTGTCGCGCCTGATTGATATCGCTACCGACAAACAGATCGATAGCAGCGCGCTGATGGAGCGTCTTATCGCCCAGAACCCGGCGAGCTTTAACTTCCACGTACCGCTGGAAGACGGCGGCGTGCTGCTGGGCGCCAGCCCGGAACTGCTGCTGCGCAAAGAGGGCGCGCACTTTAGCTCGCTGCCGCTGGCAGGCTCTGCGCGCCGTCAGCCGGACGATGTGCTGGATCGCGAAGCGGGCACTAAGCTGCTGGCCTCCGAAAAAGACCGCCATGAGCACGATCTGGTCACGCAGGCGATGAAAACCATTCTGGAACCGCGTAGCCATCATCTGAGCATGCCGGCTTCCCCGCAGCTCATCACCACCCCGACGCTGTGGCATCTGGCCACGCCGGTAGAAGGTGAGGCACGTGAAAACGAGAACGCCCTGACGCTGGCTTGCCTGCTGCACCCGACGCCCGCGCTGAGCGGCTTCCCACATCAGGCGGCAAAAGAGCTGATTGCCGAGCTGGAGCCGTTCGACCGCGAGCTGTTCGGCGGCATCGTCGGCTGGTGCGACAGCGAAGGTAACGGCGAGTGGGTGGTAACTATCCGCTGCGCGCGGCTGCATCAGAATACCGTTCGCCTGTTTGCCGGCGCGGGCATTGTGCCTGCTTCCTCCCCGGTCGGCGAGTGGCGCGAGACGGGCGTGAAGCTCTCCACCATGCTCAACGTGTTTGGTTTGCACTAAGGAATACTCATGACCATCCCTTTTACCCGCTGGCCTGAGGATTTTGCCCGCCGCTACCGTGAAAAAGGCTACTGGCAGGATCTGCCGCTGACCCACATCCTGACGGACCATGCGGACAGCGATACGGTCGCGATAATTGACGGCGATCGCCGCATCACCTACCGCGCGTTTAATCAGGCGGTGACGAATCTGGCGTCCTCCCTTCAGGCGCAGGGGCTGCATCGCGGTGAGACCGCGCTGGTGCAGCTTGGCAACGTGGCCGAGTTCTACATCACCTTCTTCGCGCTACTGCAAATCGGCGTCGCGCCGGTCAACGCGCTCTTTAGCCATCAGCGCAGTGAACTCAACGCCTACGCGGAGCAGATCAAACCCGCCGTACTGATTGCCGATCGCGACCACGCGCTGTTCTCAGGCGATGATTTTCTCAACACCTTTGTGGATGCGCATCGCTCGGTACGCGTTGTGCTGCTGCGTGGCGATAAGGGCGAACATGCGCTGGAGGCGGCGATTGCGCGCCCGGCGGACAATTTCATCCCGAACCCGACGCCCGCCGACGAAGTGGCGTTCTTCCAGCTCTCCGGCGGCAGCACCGGCACGCCGAAGCTGATCCCGCGCACGCATAACGATTACGACTACAGCATCCGTCGCAGCAACGAAATCTGCGGTATCACTGCGCACACCCGCTATCTGAACGCCCTTCCCGCGGCGCATAACTACGCCATGAGCTCGCCAGGATCGTTAGGCGTTTTCACGGCGGGTGGCTGCGTGGTGCTGGCGAACGATCCGAGCGCCACGCTCTGCTTCCCGCTGATTGAGCAGCATCAGATAAACGTCACCTCGCTGGTGCCGCCCGCGGTCAGCCTGTGGTTGCAGGCGATTGCCGACGGCGCGGGGAACGCCCAGCTGAAATCCCTCAGGCTGCTCCAGGTGGGCGGCGCGCGCCTCTCCGCCACGCTTGCGGCGCGCATTCCGGCGGAAATTGGCTGCCAGCTTCAGCAGGTGTTTGGCATGGCGGAAGGGCTGGTGAACTATACCGCCCTCGACGATGCGCCGGAGCGCATCATCAATACCCAGGGCCGCCCGATGTGCCCGGACGATGAAGTGTGGGTGGCGGACGAGGACGGTAACCCGCTGCCGCGCGGGGAGGTCGGGCGTCTGATGACGCGCGGCCCTTACACCTTCCGCGGCTATTTCAACAGCCCGGACCACAACGCCAGCGCCTTCGATGCCAACGGCTTCTACTGCTCGGGCGATCTGATCGCCATCGACGAGCAGGGTTACATCACCGTGCAGGGGCGCGAGAAAGATCAGATCAACCGCGGTGGCGAGAAGATCGCCGCCGAAGAGATCGAAAACCTGCTGCTGCGCCACGAAGCAGTGATCCACGCCGCGCTGGTGAGCATGGAGGACAGCCTGCTGGGCGAAAAAAGCTGCGCGTACCTGGTGGTGAAACAGCCGCTGCGCGCGGTGGAGGTGCGCCGCTTCCTGCGCGAGCAGGGCGTTGCCGAATTTAAGCTGCCGGACCGCGTGGAGAGCGTGGATGCGCTTCCGCTCACGCCGGTCGGCAAAGTTGATAAGAAACAGTTGCGCCTGTGGCTTGCTGAACGCGCCCGGGGCTGAGGAACAGAGAATGGCTATTCCAAAATTAACCGCATATGCGCTGCCAACCGCCGCCGAACTGCCGACCAGTAAAGTAAGCTGGGCGTTTGAGCCGGAGCGCGCCGCACTGCTGATCCACGATATGCAGGAGTACTTCCTGAATTTCTGGGGCGAAAATAGCGACATGATGCAGCAGGTAGTGGCGAACATCGCTAAACTGCGCGCGTACTGCAAAGAGCACAATATTCCGGTGTACTACACCGCGCAGCCGAAAGATCAGAGCGATGAAGACCGCGCCCTGCTGAACGATATGTGGGGGCCGGGTCTGACTCGCTCACCGGAGCAGCAGCGCATCGTCGCTGAGCTGACCCCGGACGAAGCGGACACCGTGCTGGTGAAGTGGCGCTACAGCGCGTTTCACCGCTCCCCGCTGGAGCAGATGCTGAAAGAGACCGGCCGCAACCAGCTTTTGATCACCGGCGTGTACGCCCACATCGGCTGCATGACCACCGCCACCGACGCCTTTATGCGCGACATCAAACCGTTCTTTATCGCCGACGCGCTGGCGGATTTCACCCGCGACGAGCACCTGATGTCGCTGAAATACGTGGCCGGACGTTCGGGCCGCGTGGTGATGACCGACGAGTTGCTGCCGTCTGTTCCGGCAACGAAAGCCGCGCTGCGTGAGCTGATCCTGCCGCTGCTGGACGAGTCCGACGAGCCGATGGATGACGAAAACCTGATCGACTACGGTCTGGATTCAGTACGGATGATGGCGCTCGCCGCCCGCTGGCGCAAAGTGCACGGCGACATTGATTTCGTGATGCTGGCAAAAAATCCGACCCTCGATGCCTGGTGGGCGCTGCTCTCCCGCGAGGTGAAGTGATGGCTTTTGATTTTACCGGTAAAACCGTCTGGGTGACGGGCGCGGGTAAGGGCATTGGCTATGCGACCGCGCTGTCATTTGTGGAGGCCGGGGCGCAGGTGACCGGGTTCGATCTGGCTTTCCCTCACGGCGAATATCCGTTTGCCACCGAAACGCTGGACGTGGCGGATGCGGCGCAGGCGAGTGATGTCTGCGGGCGTTTGCTCAGCAGCCTTGAGCGGCTCGACGTGCTGGTTAACGCGGCGGGCATTCTGCGTATGGGCGCGACGGATCAGCTTTCGCAGGAGGACTGGCAGCAGACCTTTGCGGTCAACGTCGGCGGCGCGTTCAACCTGTTCCAGCAGACGATGGGCCAGTTCCGTCGTCAGCAGGGCGGGGCGATTGTGACGGTGGCCTCTGACGCGGCGCACACGCCGCGCATCGGCATGAGCGCCTACGGCGCGTCGAAAGCGGCGCTGAAAAGCCTGGCGCTGACCGTCGGGCTGGAGCTGGCGGGCAGCGGCGTACGCTGTAACCTGGTGTCGCCGGGTTCTACGGATACCGACATGCAGCGCACGTTGTGGACCAGCGATGATGCGGAACAGCGGCGCATTCGCGGCTTCGGCGAGCAGTTCAAACTCGGCATTCCGCTCGGTAAAATTGCCCGTCCGCAGGAGATTGCCGCGACCGTGCTGTTCCTGGCATCCGATGCCGCCAGCCATATCACCTTGCAGGATATCGTGGTGGACGGCGGCTCCACGCTGGGGGCGTAATGATCTGGAAACGTCATTTATCCCTCGACGAACTGAATGCCACTAGCCAGAACACGATGGTGGAACACCTTGGCATCGTCTATACCCGCCTCGGGGACGATACGCTGGAAGCGGAGATGCCGGTGGATGCGCGCACCCACCAGCCGTTTGGCCTGCTGCACGGCGGTGCGTCGGCGGCGCTGGCGGAAACGCTGGGGTCGATGGCCGGTTTTCTGATGACCCGCGACGGGCAGAATGTGGTGGGCACGGAACTGAACGCTACGCACCACCGCGCGGTCTCTCACGGTAAAGTGCGCGGCGTATGTCAGCCGCTGCATCTGGGCCGCTCCAGTCAGAGCTGGGAGATTGTGGTGTTCGACGAGCAGGGGCGGCGGTGCTGTACGTGTCGGTTGAGTACGATGGTGCTGGGTTAGATTGTGCGGCGGGAGTGCCGGGTGGCGGCTTCGCCTTACCCGGCCTACGAAACATGCAGGCCCGGTAAGCGAAGCGCCACCGGGCGGTTGTTACAACATCGATACCACCCGCTTCAACAGCCGAATTCGCGGCGCAATGGACGCTTTATCCAGCCATTCCGCCGGGCTGTGGAACCCGGCGCCAACCGGCCCGAAGCCGTCAAGCGTGGGGATGCCGAGCGCGGCGGTGTGGTTGGCGTCGCTGCCGCCGCCGACTGCCTGCCAGGTAATGTCGATGCCTTCCGCTTTACCCGCCGCTTCAACCTGCTGCATCAGCGCCTGCGTCGCGTCGCTCGCGGCCATCGCCGGTTTGTGATTAACCCGCGTCAGCGTGGTGGTCACGCCGTCTAAAAAGCCTTGTTCACATAACAACTCCAGCGCCTGGTTCACCCGGTCATACTCGTCGTTTTCCCAGAAGCGAACGTCCAGTTCTGCCACAGCGCTGTCCGCGACCACGTTCGCCGCGCTGCCGCCCTGAATTACGCCGACGTTAAGTGTAGTGCCGCGATCCCAGTCCGTCAGCGCATTGATGGCGATAACGCTCTTTGCCAGCGCGGTGATCGCCGAGCGGCCTTTTTCCGGGTCATTGCCCGCGTGTGCCGCCACGCCGCTAAAGGTGAGGTGATAGCCCGCCATCCCTTTACGCGCTTTCACCAGCGAACCGTCGGCGCGGGCGGCTTCGCACACCAGCACGCAGCGGGAACGCTTAGCCAGCTCGCCAATCCACTCATGGGAATGGACAGATCCGGTCTCTTCGTCCGGGTTCATCGCAACGGCAATCGCGAGACGATCGTTGTCTGCGGCGTCAAGCGCGCGCATTGCCCACAAAATATTCAGAAGTCCGCTCTTCATATCCGAGACGCCGGGGCCGTACAGGCGGGTTTCATCCTCGCTCAGCGGACGCGCGGCCACGGTGCCGGCGGGAAATACGGTATCCAGATGCCCGACCAGCAGCACGTCGAACCGTTCCGCCTGCGGCTTGTTACTGACGAAGACGCCGGGGCCCACCTTGTCGCCCAGGTTCACCTGCTCCGTATGCCAGCCTTCGCGCTGCCACAGTTGCTGCATGATGCCTGCAACAGCGGCGACGCCGTCAATCGTCTGGGTGCCGCAGTCTACGTTCACCAGGGTTTTCAGCTCTTCGATATAATGGTCAAGGTTCATGTTCACGTCCTGTTCAGAGAATAATGCGCATCAGCAGCATGGCTAAGAAAGCGTTGACCACCGAGAGGGCGATCATCAGCGGAATACGTTTGGCGCGGGTGCCAATCACCCCCAAAATGCGGCCCAGGTACTGCACCTGCGAGCCCATCAGGTAGATGGCGGGCGCCAGGATCGCCAGGTGCTCGCCGGTGAGGATGCCTTTATCAAACAGGCCGATGGCAACGCCGATCCCGCCGCCCATCGACATCCAGCCGCCAATCAGCACGGCGGCCGCTTCGCCCGGCAGGCCAAACAGGCCCATCAGCGGAGAGAAGATCGTGCCCAGCCCTTTCAGCGCGCCGGTAATTTCCAGCGCCTTGATGATGATAAAGGCCATCACCACGTTGGGCAGCGTGCTGCTGGTGGCAATGCTCCAGCCTTTGCGCGCGCCTTCGATAAACACATCGGTAATGACGGGATTGGACTGTGGGGCACTCATGCGGCGTCTCCTTTATGGGTAAACGTCAGGATCAGGCGCAGCAGATTGGCGCCGACAATTTTCATGATAAACATCACCGCGATACAGGCCCCGATGGAGGTGGGCACCGCCGCCGTGCCGTCAACGGCGAGCAGCGTGAAGAGGATCGCCCCGGAAGAGAAAAAGTTGGTGATCATCGCCCCGGCGGAGAACTGGAACATGGCGAAAACGTCTTTCTCTTTTTCGCTGATTTGCCCTTCATCAGAGAGATTACGGGTAAGCGACGCGCCCACGTCGGTACTTTGCAGGCTGCCAATCAGCGCCAGCCCGGTGGTGCCAGGGATCCCCAATAGCGGGCTCAGCAGAGGAGTTAAGAGTTTTCGCGCGGCACGCAGGGCGCCATAGTGCTCCAGCACGTTGATCATCCCCAGCGCGAACATCACCGCGGGAATTAAACCGAGCGCGAAGAGAAACCCGTCCATCGCGCCGCTGCCGCCGGTGCCGCGAAAGGCGCTGCTGGCTGTGGTTAACGTACCGTCATCCAGACTGGCTTTGCTGACCACTTTGCCAAATGCGCCGTTGAGGGTGGTGAAATCAAAGACGCCGTACCACTCTTTTCCGCCTAACAGACCCGAGAAGAAAACGGCTGCAAACGCCAGCGCGAAGTACGCGCCCGGCCCGACCTGACTATCCTGAGGTACTGAACTGTTCATATCCTTTTCCTTGTATGCACGCGATTGCGCAGGATCATTCTGGCGAGGTTATGGCCAAAAAAAATGATACAAATCATTCCGTAAGGCGGTGTCTGGCCGAAAAAGGTAAAAGTGTGAACGGTGACGCTACGAAAGTGATCGGCTTAACAATGTGGTGTAAATGTCTGGTTTGACCACGCATTATTGCGTTTCAAAGTTGTTAAATTTTATCCGTTGTTCTAGAAACAAAATGTAACATCTCACTGTTTCACAACAACGGATAACCATTATGAACAACTCAGGGAAATACCTTATATGGGCAGGGCTCTCCGTTGTGGGAGCCTTTGCCCTGGGCTACATCGCCCTCAACCGGGGGGAGCAGATCAATGCGCTCTGGATCGTGGTCGCCTCCGTCTGCATTTATCTGATCGCATACCGTTTTTATGGCCGTTATATCGCGAAGACGGTACTGGGCGTAGACGGCACGCGCATGACGCCGGCCGTGCGTCATAACGATGGTCTGGACTACGTGCCGACCGATAAAAAAGTGCTGTTCGGTCACCATTTCGCGGCGATTGCCGGGGCAGGCCCGCTGGTGGGGCCGGTACTGGCCGCGCAGATGGGCTACCTGCCGGGGATGATCTGGATCCTCGCGGGGGTGGTGCTGGCGGGCGCGGTGCAGGACTTCATGGTGCTGTTCGTCTCCACCCGTCGCGACGGTCGTTCGCTGGGTGAGCTGGTGAAAGAGGAGATGGGGGCAACTGCCGGGGTGATTGCGCTGGTGGCGACCTTTATGATCATGGTCATCATCCTCGCGGTACTGGCGATGATTGTGGTGAAAGCCTTGACCCACAGCCCGTGGGGAACCTATACCGTCGCCTTCACCATTCCGCTGGCGCTGTTCATGGGGATCTACATTCGCTATCTGCGTCCGGGACGCATTGGTGAAGTTTCAGTCATTGGCCTGGTGTTCCTGGTGTTTGCTATTATCTCCGGTGGCTGGGTGGCGGAAAGCCCGACCTGGGCACCGTTCTTCGACTTCACCGGCGTGCAGCTGACCTGGATGCTGGTGGGCTACGGCTTCGTGGCGGCGGTGCTGCCGGTATGGCTCCTGCTGGCCCCGCGTGACTACCTCTCTACGTTCCTGAAAATTGGTACCATCGTCGGGCTGGCGATCGGCATTCTGATTATGCGCCCGACCCTGACCATGCCTGCCCTGACCAAATTCATTGACGGCACCGGCCCGGTCTGGACCGGCAATCTGTTCCCGTTCCTGTTTATCACCATCGCCTGTGGGGCAGTGTCTGGCTTCCATGCGCTTATCGCCTCCGGGACCACGCCGAAGATGCTGGCGAATGAAAATCAGGCCTGCCTGATTGGCTATGGCGGCATGCTGATGGAATCCTTCGTGGCGATTATGGCGCTGGTCTCGGCCTGTATTATCGACCCGGGCGTGTACTTCGCGATGAACAGCCCGATGGCGGTACTGGCCCCGGCCGGCACTGTTGACGTGGTCGCCTCTGCCGCGCAGGTGGTGAGCGGCTGGGGCTTTGCGATTACCCCTGAAACGTTGACGCATATCGCTAACGAGGTCGGCGAGCAGTCGATTATCTCCCGTGCGGGCGGGGCGCCGACGCTGGCGGTGGGTATGGCCTACATCCTGCACGGTGCGCTGGGCGGGCTGATGGATGTCTCGTTCTGGTATCACTTCGCCATTCTGTTCGAGGCGCTGTTTATCCTGACGGCGGTGGATGCCGGTACGCGCGCGGCGCGCTTTATGTTGCAGGATCTGCTGGGGGTGATCTCCCCGAATCTGAAACGTACCGATTCACTCCCGGCTAACCTGCTGGCGACGGCACTGTGCGTGCTGGCGTGGGGCTACTTCCTGCATCAGGGCGTGGTAGATCCGCTGGGCGGCATTAACACCCTGTGGCCGCTGTTCGGAATCGCCAACCAGATGCTGGCGGGCATGGCGCTGATGCTTTGTGCCGTAGTCCTGTTCAAGATGAAGCGCCAGCGTTACGCATGGGTGGCGCTGGTGCCAACGGCGTGGCTGCTGATCTGTACCCTGACAGCAGGCTGGCAGAAAGCCTTCAGCCCGGACAACAAGGTGGGCTTCCTGGCCATTGCCAACAAGTTCCAGGCGATGATCGACAGCGGCAAGATCCCGGCGCAGTACACCGAATCTCAGCTGTCGCAGCTGGTGTTTAACAACCGTCTGGACGCCGGGCTGACCATCTTCTTTATGGTGGTGGTTGTGGTGCTGGCGTTGTATTCTCTGAAAACCGCGCTGGCGGCGTTGAAAGTCGACACGCCAACGGCGAAAGAGACGCCGTATGAGCCAATGCCTGAGAACCTGGACGAGATTGTCACCCAGGCGAAAGGGGCGCATTAACCCGTGTGCCGGGTGGCGGCTTCGCCTTACCCGGCCTACATTTCTTATCCTCCCTCTCCCTCCGGGAGAGGGCCGGGGTGAGGGAAACAAACGAGAAACTGATTATGTTCGACACCCTTTCCAAAGCAGGTAAATACCTGGGCCAGGCCGCTAAAATGATGATTGGCGTGCCGGATTACGACAACTACGTCGAGCATATGCGCGTCAACCACCCGGATCAGACGCCAATGACCTACGAAGAATTTTTCCGCGACCGTCAGGACGCCCGCTACGGCGGTAAGGGCGGGGCGAAGTGCTGTTAACCCTCTTTTGGTAAATAGAGGCTGATCTGCTCCTGTTTACAGCCGTAAATTGCCGCCAGCTTTTCGCGGGTGCGCTTTTGCGGTCGGGAGTCCAGCGCCTCCAGCTGTGACACGGCGGACTGACTGATGCCAAGCTTCTCCGCCACCTCCTGCTGGGACATACCGCGTAAAATGCGCCAGGCGGCCTGTAGGCTGACGTTCTCGTTATGCATGATGTCGCACACTTCACCCGGTAAACCTACGTTATCGTAGATGTCTGATTCGTAAGGGATGTCTTCCCAGTCGTTTTCATCATCGTCATCGTACTCAAGCATGGCTAAACGCATGCGAAAATATTCACCGTAGGGTATGACAACATACTGTTTTTTTCCTTCTTCATCCTTGATGAACTGAATAGTCATATTCCGTATGCTCCTCATGAAGGTAGGTAGTGGTTGTCCGGCGTTTTACTGCCACTACGTAGCAGATATCACCCGGCGGATCCCCGAAGGTGTAAATGACCCTGTAATCACCTAATCGCAACCTGTAGTGGTTTTCGGGAGAAGATAATTTCTTGATATCCGCGACAGGTGATGTTTTATCGTCCATCTTCTCCAGCCTGAATTTAATGCGGTTCTGATATCGCGTATCGATTTTAGAAAACTGCTTCTCTGCTGTTTTAGACCAGACAATCTTCATCCGTACCTCCACTGTACGCCCACACAAAACATAAGGAAATAATAAGACTATTAGATAAATTCCGAATTTCTTATGGGGTACTGTAGAGCGGAAAAAAACCGCGAGAAAGCGGCAAAACGCGAATCGTCGAGGCGACTCGAACAGGCCTCTGCCGGGCGACAGAGGCATACAGTAAATTTGCGATCAGGCGTTCAGACCGCCGTCGACATCCAGACCGGCGCCGGAAATTTGCCCCGCAGCCGGGCTGGCGAGGAAGGTGACCGCCGCTGCGATATCCTCCGGCTGGCCGTAATGACCAAGCGCGATCATCCGGCGCTGGGCTTCCGCCTGCTCGCCGTCTTCCGGGTTCATATCGCTGTTGGTCGGGCCGGGATGAACCAGGTTGACGGTAATGCCGCGCGGGCCTAAATCGCGGGCCAGACCCCGGGTAAGGGAGTTTAGGGCCGATTTGGTCATCGAGTAGACGGCGATCCCCGGCTGCGCCACGCGGTTCGCCAGACAGCTGCCGATGTTGATGATGCGTCCGCCGTCAGACATATGCACCAGCGCTTCCTGAATGGCGATCACCACGCCGCGGATATTGACGTTGATCAGAGCGTCGATGTCCGCCAGGGTCATGGACTCCAGCGGGCCGCCGCGTGCAATCCCGGCGTTATTGACCAGAATATCCAGCCCGCCGAGGGAGCGCGCCGCCTGCGTGACCGCATCCTGAATCGCCTGCGCGCTGGCGCTGTCGGCCTGAATCGCCTCGCCGTGTCGCCCCAGCGCGTTGATTTCATCGACGACCTGCTGGGCTTTATCGACGGATTTTTCGTAGGTGATAACCACATCGGCACCGGCGCGTGCCAGCGACAGCGCAATTGCCCGACCCAGCCCACGACTGGCGCCGGTGACCAGCGCCTTTTTACCTGTTAAATCGATCTGCATGATGACCTCGTTGCAAGAGTGGAGAGAATCATCATTAGGTATAGCCCGTCGGCGCGATTAACGGCTGAAGGATTCCACCTTCTCAAACGCGGCGCGCAGAACGTCAGGGCTTAACGTAATCGGTAAAAAGTGAATCGACTCCACCGGGCGCAGGGTGTGAGCAATGACCTTGTCCAGCTCGTCGCGGTTATGGATATCGACCTCCAGCGCGCGAAGCGTGGTCGGCAGGTTAAAACGCTGATATGCCGCCACCAGCTGCGCCAGCACGTCCTCCTGACCGAGCAGGGCGCTCTGCACCAGAATGCCGTAGGCCACCTTGGTGCCGTGGAGGTATTTTTCCGTCTGCGGCAGCACGGTTAAGCCGTTGTGCACCGCATGTGCCGCCGCCACGCGGGTATAGCGTTCGCCCAGACCGCCGACCATACCGCCACCGGCGATAACGGCGTCCACCACGTCCCGAAACGCCTGCGTCTGGTCGCCGCGCTGCTGGTCGGCCAGCGCCTCTTCGCTGCGCTCCAGCAACACGTCGCGGATCGCCAGCGCACCGTTCAGGCCAAGACGCACGGTCAGCGGCAGGTTTTCCGGTTCAGGGGCGAGTACCGCCGCTTCGTACCACTTCGCCAGCGTATCGCCGATGCCTGCCAACAGGTATTCCGCCGGGGCGTTAAGGATGATTTGCGGCTCCACCAGCACCAGATAGTTGGCGTCGTCAAAAATCTCAAACTGTAGCGCCTGCCCGGCATCGTTGTACCACACGGAGAGCGGGGTCCACGCCGCGCAGGTGGCGGCGATGGTGGGAATGCCCACGAACGGCACGCCCAGACGACGCGCCACGGCCTTGACGGTATCCATTACCGCACCGCCGCCCACGCCAATCACCACGCTGGCTTCACCACCCGACGCGTTCACCAGATGAGTGACGTCACGCTCGCTGCAATGGCCCTTAAACAGCAGATGTTTTGCCCCCGTTGCGTTAAAACTCTGCGGCAGATAAGGGCGTGCGCCCTCGATAGCCCGCTCGCCGTAGATCCACACCGCGCGGGAAAGCTGTTCCGGAGTAAAGAAATCATCCAGGTGCGCAAGGCTTCCCGGATGAGAGAAGTAGTTCGCCGGGCCGGGCACGACGCGGATATTGGTGTTGCTCATGAAGTTGTCCTTTTTTAGCAAGCGCTAACCCGATGTTATGTCTGGACATCCGGATGGCTAATAATATTTCGCTTTATCTTATGCCTTTTCCGTCGTTGTCAGTCAACCGGAGCTGTGAAAAATTCGCTAAATCAGAAGAGTAATGAAGGATTTACGCGGATGGTTTCCAGTCGCCTTGAGATGCGCGGTATCAGCCTGGCCTTTTCCGGCTTTCAGGCCCTGTCGCGCGTGGATTTCACCCTGAATGGCGGGTCGGTGCATGCGCTGACCGGCGCCAACGGCGCGGGAAAATCGACGTTGATGGCGGTGCTGTGTGGGACGCACGATCGTTATGAAGGCGAAATCTGCATTAACAACCAGCCGGTAAGCATCCGCGAGCCGCTGGACGCCAAACGGCTGGGTATCCACCTTGTGCAGCAGGAGGTGGACGTGGCGCTGATCCCCGGGCTGAGCATTGCGGAGAACATTATGCTCGACCAGCTGGCGCAGCCGGGACACCGCTACAGCTGGCGCGCGATTCGTCAGCAGGCGCGGCAGGCGCTGGCGCAGCTGGATGTTTCGCTGGACGTTCGCCGTTCCATCGACAGCTGCACGCTGGCTGAAAAGCAGCAGATTTTGCTGGCGCGGGCGCTCTCGCACCACTGCCGTTTTCTCATTCTTGATGAGCCCACTGCGCCGCTGGACGCGCACGAAAGCGAGCGTCTGTTTGCGGTAGTAAGACGTCTGCAACAGCAGGGTATTGGCGTGGTGTTTATTTCTCACCGCATTCACGAGCTGAAGGCCATCTGCGACACCCTGACGGTGCTGCGCGACGGCAGGCTGATTGAGTCCGGCCCGATGGCGGATCTGAGCGGAGAGGAGATCGTCGAGAAGATGCTCGGCCACGAGCTGAGCGATATCTATCCGCCCCCGCGACCGCCGCACGGTGAAGAGATGCTGCTGCGGGTGGAAGGCCTGCACGACGACGCGCTGCTGAAAGATATCTCCCTGCATCTGCGCAAAGGTGAAATCCTCGGCATTGCCGGGCTGGCGGGGGCGGGGAAAACGGAACTCTGCAAGGCGCTGTTTGGCGCCAGCAAAAGCCGCGTGGCGCGCGGCGAGCTGAACCATCAGGCCTGGAAACCGCGCGATCCGGCAGACTCGGTGCTACGCGGTCTGGCGCTGGTGCCGGAGGAGCGGCGCAAAGAGGGCATTTTTATCGACGAGCCGGTGAGCATGAACCTTGCCGTGTGCGCCGATAACAGCTTCTCGCGCTGGAGCCTGTTTGGTCATCGTCAGGCGTGGCGCTGGGCGGAAGAGGTGATTGCCCGCGTCGGCGTGCGCACGCGCGGGCCGGGGCAGGTGCTGCGTCGGCTTTCCGGCGGTAACCAGCAGAAGGTCGCCATCGGGAAATGGCTGCGCAATGACGCCAGCGTGCTGATATTCGACGAGCCGACCAAAGGCGTGGACGTGAAGGCCAAAACCGATCTGTTTCAACTGATCGACGGCCTGGCGCGCGAGGGCAAAGGGGTGATTTACGCCTCGGGTGAATTTGCCGAGCTGGTCGGTCTGTGCGACCGCATCTGCGTGCTGTGGGACGGTCGCATCGTGGCGGAAATCGCCGGGGCAGAGGCCCGGGAAGAAACACTACTTTATTATTCAACCGGAGGAACTGCGTCGTGAGCAAGGCCCTTTCAGTGACCACGGCGGCGTCTGGCCGTCAGCAGATTTTCGATTTTCTTTATAAGTGGGGCATGCTGCTGACCGTCGTCGCGCTGGTGGCGGTGTTTGGCCTGGCGTCGGACAGCTTCCTCGACCCGAACAACATCATCAACATTCTGCGCTCGATTGCCATCGTGACGGTGATTGCCGTTGGCGTCTCTATTTCGCTGACCGTCGGCGGGTTCGATCTCTCCGTGGGATCTACCGCGTCGCTGGCGAACGCGCTGGTGATTTCGCTTTTCGTCTGGCACGGCTTTGGCACCACCGAGTCGATTCTGCTGACCCTCGCGCTCTGTACGCTGGTCGGCCTGTTTAACGCCTTTCTGATCGTCATCCTGCGCATTCCGGACATGCTCGCGACCCTTGCCAGCCTGTTTGTCATTCAGGGTGTGGCGATGACCTACAGCTACGGCGGGTCGATTACCGAGAACATGGTACTGCCGAGCGGCGACATGGCGGAAGGGACCATTCCGGCGGCGTTTGGCCTGCTCGGGCAGGTGCCGACCATTGTGATCGTCATGCTGGTGGTGACGATTCTGGCACAGCTGGGCCTGTCGCTGACCACCCATGGACGCCGGATGTACGCCATTGGCGGCAACCCCGAAGCCGCGCGCCTCTCCGGCATTCGCACCACCCGCTACAAGGTGGCAGCCTACGTGATTGCCTCTCTGCTGGCGGGGCTGGGCGGCATTCTGCTGGCCTCGCGTATTGGTTCATCGCAGGTGAATGCGGGCGGCGGCTACCTGATGGACGCGGTGGCGGCGGCGTGGATCGGCTTCTCGCTGGCCGGATCCGGCAAGCCGAACGCGCTGGGTACGCTGGTGGGGGCGGTGATCCTCGGCGTGCTGTCGAACGGGCTGGTGATGCTCTCCGTGCCGTATTACGCCATGGACATTATAAAAGGGCTGGTGCTCGCGGTAGCGCTGGCGATTACCTACATACAAAAACGCTGACAACACAACGGGATAATAAATGAAAAAGATTGCGCTCTCTTTGGTAGCTCTTGGGTTACTCACTTCTCTGCCGGGCCTGGCGGCTACTCCCGCGCCGGTTCCGACCGCCATTGCCAGCCATGACGGCCCGATCCGCATCGCGGTGATCCGCAACCTGGGCTCGGACGACAACACCACGCAGTTTGTTGCCGGGGCGATTCAGGAAGGGAAAAAGCTCGGCTTTAAGGTCAGCACCTTTTTAAGTAACGGGGACGACGCCAAATTCCAGGATTTCGTTAACCAGGCCATCAGCCAGAAATACGACGGGATTATTCTCTCTCAGGGGCGCGATCCGTACTCCACCGCGCTGGTGAAGAAGGCGGTGGATGCCGGGATCAAAGTTTCGGTGTTTGATACCGCTGTGAACGGCGAGATCCCGGGCGTAACCGTTACCCAGCAGGACGATGCCTCCCTGACCAACCTCTCTTTCGGCCAGCTGGCGAAAGATTTCAACGGCAAGGCCAATATCGTCAAGCTATGGGTCGCGGGCTTCCCGCCGATGGAGCGCCGTCAGGCGGCCTACAAAGAACTGCAAAAGCAGTACCCGGAGATTAAAGAGCTGGAGTCCATCGGCGCGGTCTCCTCTGACGTGCAGGGCGACACTGCCAACAAGGTGGGCGCGATCCTCGCGAAATACCCGAAAGGTAAAATCGATGCCATCTGGGGTACCTGGGATGCCTTCAGCCAGGGCGCCTATAAGGCGCTGAAAGAGAACGGCCGAACCGAGATCAAACTCTACAGCATCGACATCTCCAACCAGGATTTACAGCTGATGCGCGAGCCGGGTAGCCCATGGGCAGTGAGCGTGGCGGTGGATCCGAAGCTGATTGGCGCGACCAACGTACGCCTGATTGCCAATAAGATTGCCGGAGAAGCGACGCCTGCCACTTACGATTTCAAGGCGGCGGCCATTCCGCAGGCGCTGCTGACCGCCCAGCCGGGCGCGGTGAACGTGGCGTCTCTGGGGAAAATCATTCCGGGCTGGGGCCAGACGGAAGATTTTGTTGCGCCGTGGTTTGCGACCCTTGCCGCTAAAAACAAGTAAACCAAGCCGGGTGGCGGCTGCGCCTTACCCGGCCTACATTTCGCACCCGTAGGCCCGGTAAGCGCAGCGCCACCGGGCGTAAGGAGCATAAGGTGTCTCAATTACCCCCTCCCGAATACAGCCGCAATATGCGGCTAATTGGCCATAGCGATCAGGGCGGTCGCCCGGACGGCGTGCAGCTGATGGTGCACCGCGGTTTCGCCTATATCGGCCATATGGTGTCGCAGGGCTTTTCGATAGTGGATGTGCGCGACCCGAAAAAACCAAAAGCCGCAGGATACGTGCCTGCGCCGCCGGGTACCTGGAATGTGCATCTCCAGGCGCATGACGACCTGCTGCTGGTGATCAACGCCCGGGATCTGTTTGCCGATGCGCGTTTTGCCGACGAGAAGGTCTACTACACCCGCCAGGTGGGGGAGACCGTCAGCGATGTGCAGGATAAAGGCTGGAGCGCAGGGCTTCGCGTCTTTGATATCTCCACACCGGACAGGCCACGCGAGATAGGCTTTTTATCGCTGAGCGGCATCGGCATTCACCGCATCTGGTACGTCGGTGGCCGCTGGGCGTATGTCTCAGCGCTGATAGACGGCTTTACCGACTACATCTTTCTGACCATCGATCTGGCGGACCCGCGCAAGCCTGAAGTGGCGGGACGCTGGTGGCTGCCGGGGATGAATCAGGCCGAAGGCGAACAGCCGAACTGGCCGGAAGGCAAACGCTACGCCCTGCACCATGCGATTATTGCAGGCGATACCGCGTACGGCAGCTGGCGCGACGGTGGCCTGACGCTGCTGGACGTTAAGGACCGCACCCGGCCTAAGCTCATTAGCCATCGTAACTGGAGCCCGCCGTTTGGCGGCGGGACGCACACCGCGCTTCCGCTGCCGGATCGCGACCTGCTGGTGGTGCTGGACGAGGCGGTGCTGGATAACCAGCAGGACGGCGAGAAGCTGATCTGGCTGTTTGATATCCGCGAGCCGTCGAACCCGGTGAGCATTTCTACCTTCCCGCAGCCGGATGAAACCGACTACGTGGCGAAAGGGGCGCATTTCGGCCCGCACAACCTGCACGAAAACCGGCCGGGGAGCTTTGTCAGCTCAACGTTGATCTTCGCGACGTACCAGAACGCGGGCGTGCGCGCGTATGACATTTCCAATCCGTATCGCCCGGTGGAAACGGGGGCGCTGGTGCCCGCGGCGCCGGAAAAGATGATGGATACGCGGCCCAATCGCCCGCAGGTGATCCAGTCGTGCGACGTGTTTGTGGATGCGCAGGGGATTATTTACAGCACGGATTATAACGGTGGGATGTCGGTGATTGAGTATTTAGGATGAGTTTTTGCCGGGTGGCGGCTTCGCCTTACCGGGCCTACATTTTGCACCCGTAGGCCCGGTAAGCGCAGCGCCACCGGGCAAACGTTCTCAACTGTACTGCCGTACTCGCGCTACCAGCTCTTCCGCGCTGTCGATGCGGTCAGCAATCACAATCAGCGCCTTGCCGAGGGATATCGCGTGGCGCAGGCATTCGTGACGCATCGCTTCATCCTGAATGGTGTCGATATCCGCCACATGGGAAAGCCCGACGCTGCGGCGAATCAGCTCGGTGCCGCAGAATCCGATGGCATCGTGCCAGACCTTTTTCAGGAACGCAGAGGCATAGCCCGGCGCGCTGAGCGCGGCGTCGCGCGTTTTCTCATTCGCCAGCGCCTGGAAGCGCTCCGCGAAGGTGTTCCACAGTTCCTGAATATCGGTCAGGCGCTGCTCGCGCGCGGCGGCGGCATCGCGAATGCCCAGATGCCCCGGCAGGCCGCAGAAGTTCAGCAGCAGGTTGCCGATGGCAGTGCCAACGTCAAAGCCAATCGGGCCAAAGTAGCCGAACTCGGCGTCGATGGCCTTCAGGCTGCCGTCGGCCACAAAAATTGAGCCGCTGTGAATGTCCCCGTGCAGCAGGGCTTCGGCATGCGAAAAGAAGCGGTGCTTCAGGGAGGCCACGGCGATTTTAAGCTGGGCGTCGTCGCGAAGGGTGGCAACATCGTTCTCCAGATCGGCCGGGTAGCTGTTGCGCGCGTGGATCTGGTACGGATCGTTGAAGAACAGATCTTCGGTGATCTCGCACATCTCCGGGTTGATGAATTTTGCAACCTGCGCTTTTTTCTCGTGCGGATGCAGATAAAAATCGCTGGTGTGGAACAGGGTGTGAGCCAGATATTCACCCAGCTGCCGCGCCGCCTGCGGGTAGTAAATGTTGTTAATCAGCTCGCCGCGCCAGATGCGATGGCTTGAGAGATCTTCCATCACCATCACCGCCAGTTTCGGGTCAAAGTGGTGGATTTTCACCGTGTGCTCAGGGCTGTGCTTGTAATGCTCGACCAGGGTTTGCGCCTCCAGGCGAGCGCGATCCAGCGTCAGCGGCCAGGACTCGCCGACGCAGCGCACATAGGGCAGCGCCTGCTTAACGACGATGCGGCTCACGCCCGCGCGGTCGAAAACTTTAAAGACCAGGTTGAGGTTACCGTCGCCGATTTCCTGCGCCTCCACCAGCGATGACGGATCGTCAAGTCCGCCAAACTGCCTGGCATACTCCACGGCGTCCTGAGCGGTAAAGGTACGGTATTGCGACATGGCCTGCTCCTCAGTTTTGCTAATTAAGACATGTAGACGTCTATACATCTGGATTTCATCCTGACACAATGTGCTACAACAACGCAACAGGGAATTAACGACATGCAGACATTACAGACGACCAGCCTGCGGGTGGCGAATAATCAGCTCTTTATTCTCGACCAGCAGGCGCTTCCGCAGGAGAAACGCTGGCTGGATGCCTCGACGGTGGAGGCGCTGGTTGGGCATATCCACGCTCTGCGCGTGCGTGGCGCGCCGTTGATTGGTCTCTCTGCAAGCCTGCTGCTGGCGCTGTTAGCGGAAAGCGGTAAAGGCCGCGACGAGCTGGCGGCGGCGCTGGAGACCCTGCGTGCCTCCCGCCCGACGGCGGTGAACCTGATGAACAATCTCGACCGCATGAAGATTGCGCTGTGGCAGGAAGCGTTCGTTCCGGCGCTGGTGGCTGAAGCGCTGCGCCTGATTAATGAAGACAAACGGCTTTGCGACGCGATTGCGAAAGCGGGTAGCGCGCTGGTGAAGCCCGGCAGCCGCCTGCTGACCCACTGCAATACCGGCGGGCTGGCAACGGCGGGCGTCGGTACGGCGCTGGGTGTGATTGCCCGCGCGCATCAGGCAGGCAACGTCAGCAACGTCTGGGTGGATGAAACCCGTCCGCTGTTGCAGGGCGGCAGGCTGACCGCATGGGAGCTGGGCGAGCTGGGCGTGCCGTATCAGCTGATTACTGACTCCATGGCCGCCAGCCTGATGGCAAAAGGGCAGGTGGATGCCGTGTGGGTGGGGGCAGACCGCATTGCCGCCAACGGCGACGTGGCGAACAAAATCGGCACCTATTCCCTGGCGGTGCTGGCGAAGTTCCACGGTATTCCGTTCTACGTCGCCGCCCCGCAAACGACCCTCGACCGGGACTGCCCGAACGGTGACGCGATCCCGATTGAGCAGCGCGCGGCCAGCGAAGTGACGGGCGTGGCGGGAAGCTTTGGCGCGGTGCAGTGGGCGCCGCAAGAGGCGCAGGTCTATAACCCGGCGTTTGACGTTACCCCCGCCTCGCTGATTAGCGGCTGGGTGCTGGATACGGGCGTGGTCACCCCTGAAGAGGTAGCGAAAGGGAAATTCGCCTGAGTGGGACTATCCTTGTAAGGGGTTCCCTTTAGAGGACGTTATCGTGACGCTCGATCCTGAAACAGACTTAAAACTGGAACGCGTGGTGGACGCACCGCGCGACCTGCTGTGGCTCTGCTGGACCACACCGGAGCACATCAAAAACTTCTTCATTCCTGCTCCCCATAAGGTAACTGAATGCGACCTCGATCTGCGCGTGGGTGGGCGGTTCAATACCGTGTTTGAGGTGGACGGGCAGCGGATGGATAACCGGGGCGTATTTCTTGAAATCGATCCGGGGAACAAGCTGGTCTTTACCGATGGCTATACTGAGGGCTGGAAGCCGGCTGAAAAGCCGTTTATGACGGCGATCCTGCTGCTGGAAGATGTGGGGGAGGGCAAGACCCGCTACACGGCAATTGCGCGTCACCCAACGAAGGAGATCCGCGAGCAGCATGAACAGATGGGCTTCCACGAAGGGTGGGGCGTGGTGTTGGATCAGCTGGTGGGGTATGTGAAAGGGCTGAAACGGTAGTGCCCTTAGACCCCCTCTCCCTTGAGGGAGAGGGCTGGGGTGAGGGGGGAGAATTCATTGATTATGTTGAAGACAGATTTCTCTTTTTGGTATCCCTCATCTGACGAAATACTCGCTCTCCCTTTTCATCAAAGTATCTTTCCGGCCATATCACATCGGGTGGAATGTCTGGCGCCTGAGCGATAAGCAATTCACCTTTAGGCCATGGTCGGGTAAGCGCATTTGCCAGTGTGGATGAGGAAAGGCCAGCCTTTCTGGACAACGCAGCCAGGCTTGTTCCATGTTTCTTTAGTGCAGCGATAATATCGGCCGGGTGCCAGTTCTGATGTTGCATTGTGTCCTCCTTACATGTGTTCGTTACGTGCTCAATTATCCTATTTTGGGATAAAAAGGCAACGGGAGGATATTCGATTTCAGGATATTTGTATGGAATCGGAACAATGGCTTCAGTTTACTCGGATGAATACCAGCGTGTTATCAATGCGTTGAAGAAAGCGCGTAAAGAGAAGGGGATGACTCAGGCGCAGCTTGCGGAGGCACTGGGAAAACCACAATCGTTTATTGCTAAAGTGGAAAACGGTGAGCGTAGGTTGGACGTGGTGGAGTTTGTGCATCTGGCGAGGCTGGTTGGCGGAGATGTGCAGAGGATTATCGCCAGTATTTAATTAATGCCTGAGTATGGAACTGACCACCTGAGCCGTATGTTCCCCTCACCCTAACCCTCTCCCCAGAGGGGCGAGGGGATAGCACGGTGCTCGCATTACTTTGCGGGGTAGGGAGAAAAGATCAGGCCAGGCGTGGATACGCATCCGCGATTGCATCGCCCGTAAACTGGGCAACCCAGCCTTCCGGATTGTCGAAAATACGAATGGCGGTAAAGTTCGGCTCTGAACCCATGTCAAACCAGTGCGGCGTGCCTGCGGGTACGGAAATCAGGTCGTTTTTCTCGCACAGCACCTGATACACCTCATCGCCGATGTGCAGGCAGAATAGTCCCGCCCCTTCCACGAAAAAGCGCACTTCGTCTTCGCCGTGGGTGTGCTCGTTGAGAAACTTCGCGCGCAGCGCCTCTTTCTGCGGATTGTCGGCGCGAAGGCTAATCACGTCCCAGCTCTGATAACCTTTCTCTGCCACCAGCTTGTCGATTGCATGCTGATACGCCTCAATCACGGCTTCAGGCGCGGGATCCTGCCCTAAATCACGGTCTGCCGCCCAGCGTTCAAACCGCACGCCTTTGGCGTTGAGCTGTTGGGCAATCTCGGGGGCGTCGGTGCTGTGCCACAGGTGCTTACTGGCGTCTTTATCGGAATAAATGGTCAATGCGCTCATGAAGGGATCTGCTCCGGGTTAATCTCGTCAAACTGGTGGATCTGATGGTGATGGCTTGCGCCGTCATCTTCACCGCGTATCAGTTGCAGGGTGCGAAAACCCGCCTGTTCAGCCGCGTCCAGCTCCTGATGAATATCCGACAGGAACAGGATCTGCGACGGGGCGATGCCCGTTTGCGCCGCAATATTTTGATAAGACTGCACCTCACGCTTGGCACCGATGCGGGTATCAAAATAGCCGCTGAACAGATGAGTAATATCACCTTCGTCGCTGTAGCCAAATAACAGTTTCTGCGCGGCGACGGAGCCAGAGGAATAAACATAGAGATCAATCCCTTGTGCCTTCCATTTTTCCAGCGCGGGCAGTACATCAGGGTAGAGATGGCCGGTAAAGTCACCGTTGATGTAACCGTCCTGCCAGATGATGCCTTGCAGGGCTTTGAGCGCCGTCGATTTGCGGTCTTCATCCATAAAGGTAAACAACACGTTGATGAGATCGCTGACGCTGGCATGCGGAGTGCTGATTTCATCGCGCAGGTTGTCCAGAATCGATTTGACCGGCTCGGCGTACTGCTGCGCGGTCACAAAGGCCGCCAGCCGCTCACGCGCGTAAGGGAACAAAACATCATGGACAAAACGGATATCGCTGGTGGTCCCTTCAATATCCGTCACAATCGCGCGAATCATACTCTCTCCCATTGTCGTAAACGCATTTCGCATTCAAATATGAATTCTAAACCTTCCAGATGACGGCGGGCTTCGGCCACGTCGCGTCCCCAGCAGGTTAAGCCATGACCGCGCAGAAGAAAACCATAATTAAGCGGGCGTTCCTGCGCATAATGGGCGATGCGAGAGGCGAGGGCGTCGATGTCCTGGTCGTTGTCAAACACCGGGATGGCCACCGTATCCCGATGCGTGGTCTGCCCGGTAAGGGATTTTTGCATCTCGAAGCCGGAGATCTTCAGCTCGGTCTCGTTGACCAGCCGCGACAGCACCGTGGCATTGACGGTGTGAACGTGCAGGACGGCGTTAGCCTCGGGGAACAGGCGGTAGATGAGGGTATGCAGCCCGGTCTCTGCCGACGGTTTACGGCCAGAAGGCGCACGGTTGGTGGCGATTTCAACCTGTAGAAAATCGGCGGTGGTCAGGCTGCCTTTGTCTTTTCCGGATTCGCTCAGCCAGCACAGATGTTCATCCTGACGCACGGACATATTGCCGCCGGTAGCGGGCGCCCAGCCTTTAGCGCCAATCCAGCGGCAGGCCTCGACCAGGTGTGTGAGTTGCAGGTTGTCTGTCATTTCCTTTTACCCTCTCGGTCAGGAATATTTATATCATTTAGACGTCTAAGCGTCTTGATTGCCAAAGACTAACATCGTGTTATAGTGTCAGCAACATAAGTATTACAGGCAGGCACACTACAATGAGCAATAACCCGTTGATCCCGCAGAGTAAACTTCCGAATCTCGGCACGACGATTTTTACGCAGATGAGCGCCCTGGCGCAGCAGCACAACGCCATTAACCTCTCACAAGGTTTCCCGGATTTTGACGGGCCGAAATATTTGCAGGAGCGTCTGGCGTACCACGTTGTGCAGGGAGCCAACCAGTATGCGCCGATGACCGGCGTGCAGGCGTTGCGTGAAGCCATTGCGGATAAAACGGCGGAGTTATACGGCCATAAGCCTGACGCGAACAGCGATATCACGGTAACCGCAGGGGCGACCGAAGCGCTGTATGCGGCGATAACCGCCCTGGTGCGTACGGGCGATGAGGTGATTTGTTTTGACCCGAGCTACGATAGCTACGCCCCGGCGATTGAACTGGCCGGTGGCGTGGTGAAACGCGTGGCGCTCCAGCCGCCGCATTTTCGTCCGGACTGGCAGGCGTTTGCCGCGCTGCTGAGCGATAAAACCCGGCTGGTGATCCTGAATACGCCACACAACCCATCGGCGACGGTGTGGCAGAAAAGCGATTTTGCCGCCCTGTGGCAGGCCATCGCCGAACGTGAAATCTATGTTCTGAGCGACGAGGTGTATGAGCACATCTGCTTTGCCGAAGAGGGTCATGCCAGCGTGCTGGCGCATCCGCAGCTTCGCGAGCGCGCAATCGCGGTATCATCATTTGGGAAAACCTACCATATGACCGGCTGGAAGGTAGGGTACTGCGTGGCGCCCGCCGCCATCAGCGCTGAGCTGCGTAAAGTGCACCAGTATTTGACGTTTGCCGTAAACACACCCGCCCAGCTGGCGCTGGCGGATATGCTGCGCGCTGAACCTGAACATTACCGGGACCTGCCAGCTTTTTACCGTGCGCGGCGGGATCGGTTTGTGACTGCCTTGAGCGAGAGTCGGCTGGAGATCCTGCCATGCGAAGGCACCTACTTCCTGCTGGCGGACTACAGCGCGATTTCCGATCTGGATGATGTCAGTTTTTGCCAGTGGCTGACGAAAGAGGTGGGCGTGGCGGCCATTCCGCTGTCGGTGTTCTGCGCCGATCCCTTCCCGCATAAACTGATTCGTCTTTGCTTTGCGAAGCAGGAGGCGACGCTGCTGGCAGCGGCTGCGCGCTTAAATTCGCTCTGACTATTTAACCGTCCAGGCTTCTGAAAAACGACGGTCCGCGAAGAGTTCCAGCAGACCGTTGATTTGCTTCAGTCGCAGCACTTCATCGCTGTCCATACCCAACTCCAGGCCAATTTTCTGCTCACTCCAGCCCATAAGCACCAGTTCTCGCACGATTTCTGACATGGCATTGATCTGGTGGCGTCCACGCGCGCGGTTGTGACGAATGGTTGTAGCCATGCGATCGAACTTTTCCTGGCGTGCTTTACGCAGGCAGGTAACAGGGAGGTAACCTTTAAGTTGACGCTTCAGAATAGCCCGATGACTGCCAAGCTCATGGCGATGGAATCCATCGACAATTTCATAGCTCTCAGGCGCATTTTCCGTCACAACGATAGGTTGTGTGAATCCATCCAGCTCCAGTGATTTGCTGAGCAACCGCTTCTCCGCCGGAGCGACATTATTTGGGTTGTAGTCATTGGCGGTGATGTCAGTCTGTTTTATCCACAATACGCAGTCGACGGGTTGATTATTAAAAGGGCTGATTTCGTGTAATGCCTGGCGAAAGGCATTTATAGCGCCGATTTTCTCTTCTTCAGAAAGGGCCTGCAGGTACGTCTGCATTTCTCTGATTATTTGCTGCTGCATAAAATCCCCCATTCCTTGCGTTTGGCTTTTACTCTTTCGCTGTAGCGTTGATAGTGTTTAGGTTTGTTTGGACTAAATGAGAGAGCCCGGCACCAGTAGTCATTGTTGAGTAAAACCTTGCAAATGCGTCGCCAGGAAGGGATATCTTTTGCGCCAATGTCACCCTCCTGCGTATCGGGAATATCGTCCAGGCCTCGCTTTTGATACCAGTGGAGATAAATTGCGATTTTATTTCGGTAATGTTCCGCCGTATTTTGCGGCATGCTGTCGAGTAGCAGCATGGCGTATTCGCGCCAGCCGAGATGGTCAGGTTTCAGGATCTTCCGGTGGCCATAAAAATGGTTATCGTGCCCGGCATAAATACCTCCACTTCGCACGCCGCAGGCGCGTTCACACATAGCCGCCCAGCGTTCGGGTTCAATGACATGATAGAGCCATAAGCCCTGACGCTGTTCCGGACCAAACGGTTCGCAGATGCGCATATAACGCGGCGGCACCCCCGCCTTGTACATCAGGTCGTATAACGGGTTATAGCAACATTTTGATTTCGCGAACCACGTCCAGATGTCGGCGGTTTTCCAGTCGTACAGTGGGTAGATATACCAGGCGTGCCCACCCGGGGCGACGGTCGTCCAGGGTTTATCGTCAGAAAAGCGCTGCTTACGCGCCGACGCGATAGCCAGAAAGCGGTTGTAAGATTCATCGGCGCGGATCCCCACCATGACTGCGGAAGGACGTCTTTGCGCATACCATTCGGCAAACTCGCGCACGAAGGCTTCAAACGTCATTCCCTGCTGATAAAAATCGAAATAGTGATAATCGGTAATGGCATCTTCTGGTGGCTGGCGAACCCAGTTTGTTCCGGGTTCCCAGCACTGCCATTCAGGTTGAAACTGTGACAGGGCGTTCTGGGTCGTGAGCGGAAGCGCTACCCACCAGAACTGGTGGATAACATCCCGATAGAGCGTTTTCATAGCGTCAACATGCTGAATGGTCGACGAGAATTGCGCTTCCCAGTCCAGAAAGATGACGTCTATTTTTCGCTTTAATTGCCGTGCTTTCTGGGCAACAAGATGCAGCATCACGGTAGAATCTTTTCCACCGGAAAAGGAAACGCATACCCTGGGGAAATTGTTAAGCGTCCAGTGTATGCGTTCCGCAGAAGCGTCTAAAACATTTTCCTGTAAAGGGATTTTATAGTTCGACATGATTAATCGCGTCCTGCGTGTTAAATGTCTTGGGAAAATCAAAACGATATTATGGAATTGTTTATCCTTAATTTCACGGAGTCATTTTTTTCGGTTCGCTTTAATTATATTCACCATGCAAATGTATTTTACGCAGACGGCGGAGAAACGCAGAGCTTATGCATTTTTTCAATGAATGTTGAAAAAACAGAGCTATTCAGTGATGAACGGCCGTAGAGCATATAGATCTTTAATTCAGGCAGCGCAAACGGTGGCTCAAGCCTTTTTAATTTCAAAGATTCTTTAAATGTTTCATAGATCGACACGGGGATATAGCCTAACAAATCAGATGAACTGACCATAGAGATGAGAGAGCTAAGGGAGTCGGTGCGAAAAGCAATATTTCTTTCCGGAAAAGCGTCATTGGCCCGACTCTGGAACTCTTTTACACCCGGATGAGCACTCTGGTAAAAAGTGAATTTCTCCTGGTATAGCGCGTCCACCGTAGCTGTGTCAGCGAGCCTTGGGTGGTCTGCTCTACAGATTAAGGCTATCGGCACCGTAGTGAAGTGGGTGCAGACCACAGAGCGATTGTGGATAGGTGCGATAGAGAAGATGAGATCGGCTTTACGATAGGCCAACAAATCTTCCGCTGATTCGGAGGAAATAAGCATATCTCTTTGTTCTATCTCATAATTCTCCTCAGATATTAAAAGCTTCAACGGTTCCAGCATCGAACCAGGAGACACCATTTGAGTGCAATAGATAACGAACTTTTTCTTGATGTCCGAGTGATGCATCATGTTGATCGTCTGCTCAAGCTGATTGAGATTTTTTTCCAGATGATGATGCAAGTTGGTACCTACCGTGGTGGGCGTAATTCCCTTCCCTGAACGGATAAACAGGGGGTCATCAAGCTGACCGCGCAGGCGTTGCAGCGACTGGCTGACGGCGGATGGTGTGATATAAAGCGTCTCGGCAGCCCTACTGATACTGAGATGTTGGTAAATGCATTCGAAGATAACTAACAGATTGAGATCGAATTTTTTTAGGTCGTAGAGGTTTGCCATGTTTCGTCCTGAGTGAGTTGAGTTTGCTGTCGTTATCACACCATGGAGTACGACAGAGTGTAGTTACCCTTTACAATCCGTGTGAATAACTCGCTTAATTTAGAATTTAAGTGATCTTAATATATCACGGCTTTGGATTATTGAAACATATCTTCAAGAGTTATTAAGATAATTTTATCTTTAAAGTGTGATTGAATTATTTGAATGACAAATGGCGTTTATATATAGCGTGAAACCCATAATGAAATTAAATTTATAATGTTTCAATGACCTGTTCGAATCTGCCTATCACAGCCATAGGCAGGACTATCCCTCTTATGCATTGCTCATTGCGCGCAGGGGTGCTGTAATCAAACCGCTGTTACGGCCTTGATACAAGGTATGTAGAGCGCAACGCAACGCCAGCTTCGGCTGGCACTGAATGTACCTGCGGGGAATTCAGGTATCAGGGCCGCCCGTTGAGGCGGCCTTTTTACTTTCAGGCTTTCCTGTAAAAGGTTCACCTTGCTGTCTTGTTGCTGTTGTAAGGTTTGGCTGATTGATTTGATAAAGCATACGCATTAGCCCCGATGAACAAAGTTGGTTACCTTACACCTCAACGAAAACACGGAGGAAGTACAGATGTCCTTGATTAACACCAAAATTAAACCTTTCAAAAACCAGGCGTTCAAAAACGGTGAGTTCATCGAAGTTACTGAGAAAGATACCGAAGGCCGCTGGAGCGTGTTCTTCTTCTATCCGGCTGACTTCACCTTCGTTTGCCCGACCGAACTGGGCGACGTTGCAGACCACTACGAAGAACTGCAAAAGCTGGGCGTAGACGTTTACTCTGTTTCTACCGATACCCACTTCACCCACAAAGCGTGGCACAGCAGCTCTGAAACTATCGCGAAAATCAAATACGCGATGATCGGCGACCCGACTGGCGCCCTGACCCGTAACTTCGACAACATGCGTGAAGATGAAGGCCTGGCTGACCGTGCGACCTTCGTTGTTGACCCGCAGGGCATTATCCAGGCTATCGAAGTTACCGCTGAAGGTATCGGCCGTGATGCATCTGACCTGCTGCGCAAAGTGAAGGCGGCTCAGTACGTTGCTTCTCACCCAGGCGAAGTGTGCCCGGCGAAATGGAAAGAAGGCGAAGCAACGCTGGCGCCATCTCTGGACCTGGTCGGCAAGATCTAAATTTCCGTCGTCTTTCACGCCATAGCTGCGTTGGCGTCGCCTGCTCACCCCGGTCACTTACTTCAGTAAGCTCCCGGGGATTCTCAGGCTAGCCGCCTTGCTCTGACGCGAAATACTCTGGAAATTGTTTCAGTCATGGGCGCACCCGCGCCCATTTCATTCCAGCACCATGATGCAAGTTGCATTCAGGCAGCCCGTATAAGGCGGCTTGCATGATGACGTTTTAAGAGAGGGAAGAATAATGCTCGACACTAACATGAAAACCCAGCTCAAGGCCTACCTTGAGAAACTGACCAAACCTGTTGAGCTGATTGCCACGCTGGACGACAGCGCGAAATCGGCAGAAATCAAAGCGCTGCTGACAGAGATTGCTGAGCTGTCGCCGAAAGTGACCTTCAAAGAAGACAACGCGCTGGCAGTCCGTAAGCCTTCTTTCCTGATCGCCAACCCAGGGTCTGACCAGGGGCCGCGTTTCGCGGGTTCTCCGTTGGGGCACGAATTTACGTCCCTGGTGCTGGCGCTGCTGTGGACCGGTGGTCATCCGTCAAAAGAAGCGCAGGCGCTGCTGGAGCAGATCCGCGATATCGACGGTGATTTTGAGTTTGAAACCTATTACTCGCTCTCCTGCCACAACTGCCCGGACGTGGTGCAGGCGCTGAACCTGATGTCAGTGCTCAACCCACGCATTAAGCACACGGCGATTGACGGCGGTACGTTCCAGAACGAAATCACCGAGCGCAACGTGATGGGCGTTCCGGCGGTTTACCTGAATGGTCAGGAGTTCGGCCAGGGGCGTATGACGCTGACCGAAATCGTCGCCAAAGTGGATACCGGCGCAGAAAAACGTGCGGCGGAAGAGTTGAACCAACGTGATGCGTACGACGTGCTGATTGTTGGCTCCGGCCCGGCGGGCGCGGCGGCAGCGGTTTACTCCGCACGTAAAGGGATCCGTACCGGTCTGATGGGCGAGCGTTTCGGTGGTCAGGTTCTGGATACCGTAGACATTGAAAACTACATTTCCGTGCCGAAAACCGAAGGCCAGAAGCTGGCCGGGGCGTTGAAAGCGCACGTCAGCGACTACGACGTGGATGTCATTGACAGCCAGAGCGCCAGCAAACTGGTTCCGGCCGCGGTCGAGGGTGGTTTGCACCAGATTGAAACGGCGTCCGGCGCGGTGCTGAAGGCGCGCAGCGTGATCATTGCCACTGGCGCGAAATGGCGCAACATGAACGTGCCGGGCGAAGATCAGTATCGCACCAAAGGCGTGACCTATTGCCCGCACTGTGACGGCCCGCTGTTCAAAGGTAAACGCGTAGCGGTGATCGGCGGCGGTAACTCCGGTGTGGAAGCGGCTATCGATCTGGCGGGAATTGTTGAACACGTTACCCTGCTGGAGTTCGCCCCTGAGATGAAAGCGGACCAGGTGCTGCAGGATAAAGTGCGTAGCCTGAATAACGTCGACATTGTGCTCAATGCCCAGACGACAGAAGTGAAAGGCGACGGCAGCAAAGTGACCGGTCTGGAATACCGTGACCGCGTGAGTGGCGATATCCACAGCGTAGCGCTGGCGGGGATCTTCGTTCAGATTGGCCTGCTGCCAAACACCACCTGGCTGGAAGGCGCAATCGAGCGCAACCGCATGGGCGAGATCATCATCGATGCGAAATGCGAAACCAGCGTGAAGGGCGTATTTGCGGCAGGCGACTGCACCACCGTGCCGTACAAGCAGATCATCATCGCCACTGGCGAAGGGGCGAAAGCGTCGCTGAGCTCGTTTGATTACCTGATCCGCACCAAAACTGCATAATAAAAGAAAGCAAGACGGCACCTGCAATGCAAGAGGCCACCAAAAGGTGGCCTCTTTTTTTTATCTGACGACCATCACCGGAATGTGGGTGTGGCGGATCACGCTGGAGGCGTTCGACCCCAGCAGGTGAGTGGTGATAGACGGGTTGCGCGAACCAATCACCACCACGTCTGCGTTCAGCTCCGCGGCCAGTTCATTAACGGCGTCACGCACGCTACCGAACCGGACGTGGGTTTTTATGCGGGAAGGATCGATGCTGAAGTGCCCGACCATGGTTTGCAGGCGCGTCTCGGCTTCATGCTGTAAATGCTCTTCAAAACGACGCACATCAGCAGCGAAACGATGCAGGCTCAGGCTGGCAGTGCCCGGTAAAACATGCAGAAGATGAATAACTCCGTCCTGCTGCGCGAGAAATTCCGCATGACGTACAGCCTTATCACTCAGTTCCATTTCGAAAACATCAACCGGCATAATGATTGTTTGATACATACCCGTTTCTCCTTGTTTATAAACGCTGCAATCATTCAACCACAAAATATAAATGGTTTCTGTAATCCCGACAGCACTTTTATCTCGCCAGGATAAATCTCAAAACAGCCGGATTCCGGGGCAGATCCCGAGAGGTAGCTACCCTTTTATAAGCTTACCCACACCCTTTCGGAGGTTGCATGAAAGCTCTCACCTATCACGGTCCACATCATGTTCGGGTCGATAATGTCCCCGATCCGGGCATCGAACAGCCTGACGATATCATCCTGCGCGTAACAGCCACGGCGATCTGTGGTTCCGATTTGCATCTTTATCGCGGAAAAATTCCCAAGGTCCAGCACGGCGATATCTTTGGTCATGAATTTATGGGCGAGGTGGTGGAGTGCGGGAGCGAAGTGAAGAACGTGCAGAAAGGTGACCGGGTGGTGATCCCGTTTGTGATTGCCTGCGGTGACTGTTTCTTTTGCCAGATGCAACAGTACGCGGCCTGCGAAAACACGAACCGCGGGCAGGGCGCGGCGCTGAACAAAAAGCAAATTCCCGCCCCTGCCGCGCTGTTTGGCTACAGCCATCTTTACGGCGGCGTGCCGGGCGGACAGGCGGAGTATGTGCGCGTGCCGAAAGGCAACGTAGGGCCGTTTAAAGTGCCTCAGCTGCTGTCAGACGACAAAGCGCTTTTCCTGTCAGATATTCTGCCTACCGCCTGGCAGGCGGCGAAAAATGCGCAGATCCAGAAAGGCTCCAGCGTCGCCGTATTCGGGGCCGGGCCGGTGGGGTTACTGACCATTGCCTGCGCGCGGCTTCTCGGCGCAGAGCAGATTTTTGTGGTTGACCATCATCCCTATCGACTGCGGTTTGCCCAGGAGCGCTACGGCGCGATCCCGATTAACTTTGATGACGATAACGACGCGGCGGAAAAAATCATTGAGCAAACGGCCGGGCAGCGCGGGGTGGATGCGGTGATTGATGCCGTCGGGTTTGAGGCCAAAGGCAGCACGACGGAAACGATCCTCAGTAACCTGAAAATTGAAGGCAGCAGCGGCAAAGCCCTGCGCCAGTGCATTGCTGCGGTGCGACGCGGCGGCGTGGTCAGCGTGCCGGGCGTGTACGCCGGTTTCATCCATGGCTTCCTGTTTGGCGATGCCTTCGATAAAGGGCTGAGCTTTAAGATGGGGCAGACGCACGTCCACGCCTGGCTGGGAGAGCTGCTGCCGCTTATCGAAAAAGGGTTGCTTACACCGGAAGATATTGTGACCCACTATCTTCCGCTGGCTGATGCGGAGCGAGCCTATAAGATCTTCGAAAAACGGGAGGAGGAGTGCCGCAAGGTGATCCTGGTGCCTGGCGCAGACACCCCGGAGGCAGCGCAGCAGAAAGTGAAGGGACTGGTGAATGCCTTCCCCGGCGGCGTTGTGTGAGGTTTCGTCCCCACGGCACTACGACAGAGTAAGCGTGGATTAAGCGGTTTTTGTCCGATATAACACAATCGGGTGAATTTGCGGAAAGAGGATGCAGGTGCATCCTCTGTGCAAAGCGGGGTCGCTTGTTCAGAAGGGATTAACGCAGGTAATCGCCAGCGGCTTCGGGCTGGTAGAGCAGCTCAAGTACTTCCAGATGGGCTGAGGCGCCGCCCGGGAGTTCCCAGTGGATAGTATCGCCCGTGCGCAGTCCAAGCAGCGCCGCGCCCACGGGTGCCAGCACCGAAAGCTGCATGCTGCTGTCGGTCATCTGCGCCGGATAGACCAGCGTACGGGTGAGTTCCTCCCCGGTGGTCAGGTTGCGGAACTTCACCTGGCTGTTCATGGTGACCACATCATGCGGCATGGTCTCAGGCGTACACATTTGCGCCCGGTCTAGCTCTTCGTTCAGCGCATCGGCAACCGGCAGCGAGGCGAATTCTGGTTTCTCCAACAGTCGGTCAATACGTTCTGCGTCGAGTTCATTGATGATAATCGTAGGTCTGGACATTTTTACTCCATGTCGTTAATGCTGCGTGTAACGCAGAAACCAATCCAAAAGAAAACCCTCGCCGTCTGGCAGCGAGGGTTTAACTTATCTGATGATACTGTCTGAAACCCTAAGTTTGAAGTGATGAAGGTCACATTCGTGCGCCATATGAATTTTTGGCAATAAACCCGGCATCCCGATTCACGCTGAACGGAAATTTCGTTACGCTGGTAAAACTTAAACCGGGCAATGCGCGTTGCAGCCCCAGCGTAGAGAGAGCGATATGTACTTTTACCAACCGTCTCAGGGGCACGGCCTGCCGCACGACCCGCTGAACGCCATTATCGGTCCACGTCCGATTGGCTGGATTTCATCCTGTGATAAGGCCGGTCAACTGAACCTTGCCCCGTACAGCTTCTTTAACTGCTTTAACTATCGCCCACCGATCATTGGTTTTTCCAGCAACGGCTGGAAGGATAGCGTGCGGAATATTACCGAAACGGAAGAGTTTGTCTGGAACCTCGCAACGCGCGATCTGGCTGAGGCGATGAATGAAACCTCCGCCACACTCCCTCATGGCGAGGATGAATTTACCTTTGCCGGCCTGACGCCCGTAGCCAGCCAGCTTGTGAGCTCGCCGCGCGTGGCGGAAAGCCCGGTGAATTTCGAGTGTCGATTGTCACAGTGCATTCAGTTGACCGGCGCGGATGGGACACCGATTGATACCTGGCTGGTGCTCGGCGAAGTGGTGGGCGTCCATATCGCTGAGAGTTTGCTGGAAGAGGGGATTTACCAGACCGCGAAAGCGCAGCCCATTCTGCGTGCGGGTGGACCGTCAGCCTACTACGGCATCAGCGACAGCCATCGCTTCGATCTGGTACGCCCGGATGCGCGCAGGAACAATCAGTAACCAGCTTTATCGATAACAAACTGTTTGCCGCAGTTGCCCGGATGCGGCTGTGGCGCAAAGGTGCTGGCTGAGAGCGAGTTGTTAATGGTGCTGGATTTTAGCGAGATCTGCATCTCGGTCAGATAAGCCGGATTGCCATGGCAGGTAAGCTTGAACGCTTTTACGTTCTGTTTCCCCCAGCTTTTGGCCACGGCTGCATCAAAATCGCTACGGCGGACGGTCTTGCCATAGTTTTCCGCCAGAAATTCCCCAACCGCACTATTTTTCACTTCCTGGTTCATGCGCACCATGGTGCCGAAGTAAGCGTCGGGATCAAAACCAAAGCAGACGCCGTGTTTCGCGTATTCATAACGTTCAAGGCAGGAGTTGCCGCCCGCGCCGGGCATCACGCTGTTCAGCTTCGCCGCGCCCGTTAGCGATAGTCCGGTCTCTGCGGCGTCACATTTGCGGCTGGCTTTTGCTTCCGGCATATTCGGAACCGGACGAGTGGCACAGCCGAAGCGCATCCAGCGGCGTTCATCCACTCCGCGAGCGGCAATAGATTTCGGCAGCGCTGGCCATAAGCCGTGGACGGTCAGAAAATCGGTTTTGTTGCTGCTCTCTTTTTGCAGGCGACACTCTTCCGGTTCGTCACGGTTGCGTTCGACCATACTCTGGCAAAATCCCGTTTGCCAGGAAAGAGCCAGAACGTAGCGATCGAAATCGCCATACTGGGTTGGCTTAAGCGGATCTGCCTGAATTGAGAAGACACAGAGTGCAAGCGCTACTGCGCCAGACGGGATAACGATATCCTTCCTGAACATTTGCTTTCCTGATTGGTTGGGCGCGATTAATTTCTGGGGGTTATTAAAGCACAAAAAGCGCCCGCAGGCGCTTTTTGGAAAGCAGGAATTTCGCTTAGGCAGCGCCGGGAACCAGCACTTCGGTGGCGATAATAACGATAATCAGGCCAACCAGCACCGGCACTGACGTGCGTTTTACCACTTCAAACGGAGAGATTTTTGCCATCCCCGCCACCGCAACCACCACGCCCGATACCGGAGAAATGGTACGACCCAGGTTGGAGGCCTGGAGCATCGGAATGGACAGGTAAGCCGGGTTGATGCCGGAGGAGTGTGCCAGCTTAGGGATCATCTCAACAAACGCATAGAACGGCGCGTTACCGGAGCCGGTAGTCATCGCCGCCAGCATGGTCAGTACCACCAGCACCAGCATCAGGATAATGCTGGCCGAGCCGAAAGAGGTGGCGATAGAGATCAGGCTCTGGATAAAGCCGATGGTGCTCAGCCCCTGAGCAAACACCCCTGCGGCAACCAGCAGCATCACCACGCCCGCGAAGGCATCCGCCATGCCGCGGAAGGCGACTTCAAGACCCGTGAACACCTTCTGGGTATTAAAGCCACGAACAAATTCCAGGATGGCCGCCAGCAGCATACAGATCACCAGGATAGTGATGATGTGCAGCTGAGGGCCCCATTTGCCGTCAAAAATAAGCACGCCAATAATCGGCGTGAAGGGCAGGATGGAATAAAACGCCGGGGCGGTAGTGGTGATTTCACTGACGTCCATCATCTCATGGCTGACGTTCTCTTTCTTATCGAGGTAGCGTTGCCAGAAGAAATGCGCCACGCCCATGCCGAGAATAGCGGTGATGGAGATTGGCAGTGTGGTTTTGAAGGCGAAGTCAATCAGCGACATTTCCGCGGCTTTCGCGGCCAGCACCACGTCACCGGAAGTAGGGGAGAGAATAATCGCCGCCGGAGAGGCGCAAATAGCCGCCGCTGCGCCACGGCTGATCCCGACGTTAACCATTACCGGGAATAACGTCGCCATTAACAGCACGCCAAGGCCCGTTGCTGAGGAAACGGCTAATGACATCAGACAGGCCAGGAAATAAGCCGCGACCATCAGAAGATAGGGGGAGTTAATATATTGCAGCGGCTTAGAAGCCAGCTTCACCACCATATCATTCGCACCGATATGGGTCATATAGGCAGCAAATCCGCAGAGCATCATGATCATCATGCCCAGGTCGCCGCCGCGGCTCATCAGCAGAATTTTTATATATTCCACAATATCGGTAGCGGTATATCCGGTGCTGGCTTCGCTGGCGGGTAAAACCTGATGACCCATTAGCGCGCTAATGATCAGCAGCGTCAGGCCGCCGACAAATAGCACACCGGTGGCTGAGTAACCTTTAATGATGTAGCGTGCTACACCGACAATGACCACGACTCCAATGAGGAGTTCGAGAAAAGTAAGCATGATTTCCCCTGTATCCTTGCTGCCCGAGAGACAAATAATCAATAAAAAAGAAGCCTGAAATGTGCCGAATAAATGGCCAGTCCTTGCTGATTAAAATCAAGAAAGAGACTACTAAAGGCAATGATGACGATATTTTTGCTAACCCTGCGTCATTTATATTAAGACGTTATTGACCTGATGAATAGATATTATATGTCATTAAATTGATGGTGAAGTGTTAAGGTTTTGAGTATTACTTGCCGACAATCGATTTAAAAACGTAAATCTCTTTAAAACTACTTCTCTTTCATTCTTTTGCCTGCTTATACTCGGTTCACTTTTACCCTATCCGACGATCTGAATATGCACGCCAGCTGGACGTATCGCCTGCGCTTTATCAAAAAACATCTGCTGATGTTTTTGCTGGCGTTTGGCTGGCTGTTAATCCAGAGTCAGGTGGCCGTCGCCTCCCATCAATGTTCAATGGATTTGCGCGGTGAGGTGGCCACCATCCAGCATATGGATATGATGGCGGGACCGGGGCCGCATTATGCTGCCGGTGCTTCACCGCTGTGTGAAAAACATTGTGTGCCGGATCAGGTACAAAAAGAACCTGCCCAGCCGCATCTGGTGGCGCTGCCTGCCGCCATGACGCTGACCTTAACGACGCCAGAGTGTTCATCTGCAAGCCATTCTGCGTGGTCTGTTACCCCTCCTGCTGTGGGGCCGCCGGCAACGATCCGCTATTGCCGGTTTCGGGAGTAAAAACCTGTTAATTCGTTGATTTTATTTACTTAACGTTTAACAGGAGTTTTATCATGCGTACCCTATTCCTTTCCGCGCTGGTTGGCGCGTCCATCTCTTTCGCTTCTTATACCGTTCAGGCAAACCAGACCTGGCAGGGCCGCGGCGTGGTTCAGTCGATCTCTGACAATGCCGTCATGCTCCGTCACGAGGCCATACCGGAACTAAAATGGCCAGCGATGACCATGCCGTTTACTTTATCTTCGGGTGCCACGCTGAATGGCGCCAAACCGGGGGATGAGGTGACCTTCACGCTTGAGCGTGCGGGTGACGGTTTCCAGATTATCTCGCTGACGCCAGCGCGCTAAGCGAGGTCACCATGAAACAACACACACTGAGCCTGTGGCTCGGTGGGGTGTTGTTCGGCCTGTTAACCTCCGCCGCGCAGGCGGAGCCGTGGACGCTCGAACACACCCTGACCGAAGCCCAGCGCTACTCGGCAGAACTCTCCGCCAGCCGTAACGAAGCGCAGGCGCTGGATGCGATGGCGGATTCCGCCACGCAATTACCTGATCCAAAACTGAAATTCGGTATTGAAAACGTGCCGGTACAGGGCAGCAACGATCGGCGGCTTACGCGCGAAGGGATGACCATGCAGAAGGTTGGCATCATGCAAAGCTACGTCAGCTCAGAGAAGCGGGAACGTAAAGCACAGACTTTTCAGGCGCAGGCGCGAAGCGTGCTGGCAAAATCCGAGGCCGTACGTGCCGCGCTTCAGCGTGATACCGCCCAGGCCTGGCTGGATCTGGCGCTGGCACAGCAGGCGCTGAAAACGGCCAGAACGCTGGTCCGTGAAACGGAACGCCAGCGGGGCGTGCAGAAGGCGAGCGTCGGGGCGGGAGGCGCAACGCCGGACAGCGTACTGGCCCTGCAAATGATCCTCAGCGCCATGCGCGACAAAGAGACGCTGGCGCAGCGGGATGTGCAGCTGGCGCAAAGCCGTCTGCTGGAGCTAACAGGGCACGCTATTACGGCGGTTCGCGGTCCGCTGCCGCGCTATCAGCGCCTTCCTGCCGATGAAAAAACGTTGCAGGAGGGGATTGCCAGACACCCGGAAGTGGAGGCCGCGCGACGTGAAGCAGAGACCGCGAAAGCGCGTTCAGCGCAATCTGCCGTGGCAGCGCTACCCGATGTGGATGTGGAGGTCTATTACGCCCACCGCGCCGAAGGCTATGACGATATGGCTGGCGTGATGTTCAGCGTGGATCTGCCTCTGTTCCAGTCAAAACGTCAGGACAAGGATTACGCCGCCGATGTTTCCCGCTCAATGCAGGCGGTGGATCAACTGACGCTGCTCAAACGCGAACACATTGCCCAGGTGCAAACGCTGGTGGCGCAGTATCAGGCTGCGCAAACGGTGTGGCAGCGACAGCGAGACGAGGTACTACCGTTGCAGCGTCAACGGCTGACAGTGCTGACGGCGCAATATCGCTCTGGACAGTCGGCGCTTCCGGCCCTGCTGGAGGCGCGTCGTGGCGTACTGGATACGGAACTGGCGGTGAACCAGGCGGAGCGCGAAATGGCGCGAACCTGGGCTGCCGTGAACTGGCTGATCCCGCAGGAGCTGGCGCAATGAAAAAAACAACGTTAATGGCGATTGCCATCGCGATAGCTGCCGTTGGCGGCTATTTTGTCGGACAGAAGCAGACGCATCAGCCGGATGCGGCTTCACAACCGTCTGAACGCAAGGTGCTTTACTGGTACGACCCCATGGTACCCGGTCAGCGCTTCGATAAGCCGGGTAAATCCCCCTTTATGGATATGGATCTGGTCCCACGCTACGCCGATGAAGCGCAGACGGCGTCAGGCGTGGCCATCAGCACTCAACAGCAGCAAAACCTGGGGATGAAAACCGCCAACGTTGAGATGCGCCAGCTGGTTTCGCCGTTCTCGGCCTTTGCCACGGTTGCAACGGATGAACGTAACGTCTCGGTGTTGTCAGCCCCGGCCAATGGCGTGGTGTCAAAATTGTTTGTTAATGCGCCGCAGCAGCAGGTAAAAGCCGGAGAGGCGCTGGCGCAACTGTGGATCCCGCAGTGGACCGCCGCCCAGCAGGAGTATCTCGCGGTTCGTCAGCTTGGCGATGCCGCATTGACCCGCGCCGCACGCGAGCGGCTGGCGTTGCAGTTTATGCCAGAAGAGGTCATTCGTTTGCTGGAGCGTAGCGGTAAGCCGCAGACCACGCTCATTCTGCGCACCAACCGGGCGGGCTATGTGGTGAAGCTGGACGTGCGGGAAGGGGCGCAAATCACCGCAACGGCGCCGCTGTTTGAGATCGCCAGCCTCGATCCGGTCTGGCTGGTGATCGACTACCCGCAAACGCAGGCGCAGTCTCTGGCGGTGGGCAGCAAGGTGGTAGCAACCTCAGAAAGCTGGCCGGGGGAGCAGTTCCACGGCACGGTCAGCGAATTGCTGCCGCAGATGGAGGCGGCCACGCGAACCCTTAAAGCCCGTATCGTGCTGGAAAATTCCGCACATAAGCTGAAGCCGGGCATGTACCTCTCCGTCAGGCGTGCGGAAGAGCTGAAAGGCCCGCCGGTGCTGGCGGTGCCGGAAGAAGCGGTGATTAACAGCGGAGAGTCTGCGCGTCTGCTGCTGGCTACCGGGGACGGTTATTTCCAGCCTGTGACGGTGAAAACCGGCCTGACGGCGCAGGGCTGGACGGCGATCCTGTCCGGGGTCAAAGAGGGCGATAAGGTGGTGACGTCCGGGCAATTCCTGATTGATTCCGAAGCCAGCCTGCGTAGCGTGATGCCGGAGGTGACGCCATGATTGCCGCTGTGATTCGCGCCTCGTTGCGTAACCGCCTGCTGGTGATCCTGGCCGCGCTGATGATGGCCAGCTGGGGCTGGTGGGCGGTGCAGCGCGCGCCGCTGGACGCGTTGCCCGATCTGTCTGATGTGCAGGTCATTATCAAAGCGAGTTACCCCGGGAAAGCGCCGCAGGTGATTGAAGATCAGGTGACCTGGCCGCTGACAACTTCCATGTTGTCTGTGCCGGGCGCCAAAACCGTGCGCGGTTTTTCAATGTTTGGTGACGCTTATGTGTATGTGCTGTTTGAGGATGGCACCGATCTCTACTGGGCGCGATCCCGGGTGCTGGAATATTTAAGCCAGGTACAGGCGCAGTTTCCGCCGGGCGTGAAGGTGTCGCTGGGGCCGGATGCGACGGGCGTGGGCTGGATCTACGAATATGCGCTGATCGACCGTAGTGGAAAACACAGCCTGGCAGATCTGCGGGCCCTTCAGGACTGGACGCTTAAGTTCGAGCTTAAGACGGTACCGAATGTATCTGAAGTGGCAAGCATTGGCGGAATGGTGCGTCAGTATCAGATCGTGGCGGACCCGGCGAAAATGCGCGCGCTGAATATTACCCACAGCCAGCTATCCGGCGCGGTGCAGGCCGCCAATAAAGAGAGCGGCGGCGCCCTGCTGGAGATGGGCGAAGCGGAGTATATGGTGCGGACAACGGGCTATTTGCGCTCGCTGGAGGATTTTCGCAATGTGGTGATCGCCACCCGCGATGGCGTACCTGTCCTGCTGAAAGATGTCGCCACCATTGGCATTGGCCCGGAGATCCGCCGGGGCGTGGCGGAGCTTAACGGTGAAGGGGAGGTTGCTGGCGGCGTAATCGTGATGCGCTACGGGCAGAACGCGCTGGAAACCCTTCGCGCGGTAAAAGCGAAACTGAGCGAGCTGCAAAAAACGCTGCCGCAGGGCGTCGAGATTGTTCCGGTCTACGATCGCTCCACGCTGATTGAGGAGTCGGTCAAAACGCTGACGCACAAGCTGCTCGAAGAGTTTGCCGTGGTGGTACTGGTGTGCGCGCTGTTCCTGTTCCACCTGCGTTCCGCGCTGGTGGCGATGGTTTCTCTGCCGCTGGGGATCCTCGGGGCTTTTGTGGTGATGCACTATCAGGGCATTAACGCGAATATGATGTCGCTCGGCGGGATCGCCATTGCCATCGGAGCGATGGTGGATGCGGCAATTGTCATGATTGAAAACATGCACAAGGTGCTGGAGCAGTGGCGGCATGATAATCCGGGCAAGGAGCCTGCGTCGGGAGAGTACTGGCGTCTGGCGGAAAAGGCGGCGGTTGAAGTGGGACCGGCGCTGTTTTGCAGCCTGTTAATCATCACGCTGTCATTTATACCGGTATTTTCGCTGGAAGCGCAGGAGGGGCGAATGTTCTCGCCGCTGGCGTTCACCAAAACCTGGTCGATGGCCGTGGCCGCCGGGCTTGGGATCACTCTGGTGCCGGTGCTAATGGGCTTCTTTATTCGCGGGAAAATCCCGGATGAGAAGGCAAACCCGATAAACCGCCTCCTGATCCGCCTGTATGAGCCGCTGCTTGATAAGGTACTGACCTTCCCGAAAACGACCCTGGCACTGGCATGTCTGCTGCTGATCGCCACGCTCTGGCCGCTGAGCCGCCTGGGGAGTGAGTTTATGCCGCCGCTGGATGAAGGGGATTTACTCTATATGCCCTCCACGCTGCCGGGGATCTCTGCTCGCGAGGCATCGCGGCTGCTTCAGCAGACGGACCGCTTGATCAAAAGCGTACCGGAGGTGGCGAGCGTGTTTGGCAAAGCTGGTCGGGCGGAGTCGGCAACCGATCCCGCGCCATTAACCATGCTGGAAACAACTATCCACTTTAAGCCCCGCGAGCAGTGGCGGCCTGGAATGACGCCGCAAAAGCTGGTGGAGGAGCTCGATAAAACCGTGTCGCTGCCGGGCATTGCCAATGTGTGGGTGCCCCCTGTCCGTAACCGTCTGGACATGCTGGCAACCGGGATCAAAAGCCCGGTCGGCATTAAGGTGAACGGCAATAATATTGCCGACATTGAGCGCGTGGCCCGGCAGATTGAGCAGGTGGTGAAGGACGTTCCTGGCGTCTCCTCGGCGCTGGCGGAGCGACTGGAGGGCGGGCGCTACGTGGATATTCGTATCGACCGGCAAAAAGCCGCGCGCTACGGCGTTTCCGTCGATGAACTGCAAAGCCTGGTCTCCACGCTGGTCGGGGGCGATAACATTGGTGAGGTGATCCAGGGACGCGAGCGGTACCCCATCAACCTGCGTTATCCCCGCGATTTGCGTGATAACGTCGACACGTTGCGGGTGTTGCCGGTAGTAACCGCCAGCGGTAGCCAGGTGGCGCTGGGGGAACTGGCCGATATCGTCGTGACGGAAGGCCCACCGATGCTAAAAAGTGAAAACGCGCGCCTTTCCAGCTGGATCTACGTGGACTTACGCGGGCGCGATCTGAAGTCCGCCGTAGATGAAATGCAAAAACGGGTGGAGGAGAAGGTGGTATTGCCGCAGGGCGTATCTCTCTCCTGGTCCGGGCAGTTTGAATATCTGGAACGGGCGACCGCGACGCTTAAAATAGTCTTACCTGTCACGCTGATGATTATATTCATCCTTTTATGGTTAACCTTCAGGCGGATATCAAATGTCCTGATAATAATGGGGACATTGCCTTTCGCGCTTATTGGTGGGGTGTGGTTATTATGGCTGCTTGAATATAATTTGTCTGTGGCGGGGGCCGTTGGCTTTATCGCCCTTTCCGGGGTGGCAGCAGAATTCGGCGTAATTATGGTTCTATATTTGAATCATGCGCTTGATAAATATCACAGGCTTGAGCCAGAAGGGGGAAATACGGTGCTATTGCGGGCGATCCACGAAGGTGCCGTGCTGCGCGTGCGTCCGAAGGTGATGACGGTCGCCACGATTATGGCGGGACTGCTGCCCATCATGTGGGGCAATGGGAGTGGCTCGGAGGTGATGCAACGTATTGCTGCACCGATGATTGGTGGCATGGTTACTGCACCGTTATTGTCGATGTTAGTTATTCCCGCACTCTACAAATTGTTACATCAACGTTAAAAATGTCAACTGCATGTGCTTATTCAGGCATGCAGTTTATGTATCCTCAGACTATTCTCAGGAACGGGATGGTAATTAGGAATAACACCCATGCTGTTAAGCGTTCATTCAAGTATTCTGTGCTAAGGTCTGCACCGAATACTAAATATGGTAATGGCATTGTGATTGTACGAATTAAATTCCCCCTGATTTTATTGTTTATTATTGCGCAGTTATCATTTGCGTCTGCTGTTAATGCACAGAGCAATACAGCGGATAAAAGCTGGTTCACCACCTTCACGGATAACATTGCGCAAACATGGAACGAACCTGAACATTACGATCTCTATATTCCGGCCATTACGTGGCATGCACGTTTTGCCTACGATAAAGAAAAAACAGACCGTTATAACGAGCGTCCGTGGGGGGCTGGTTTCGGTCAGTCTCGCTGGGATGAAAAAGGTAACTGGCATGGCCTGTACCTGATGGCGTTTAAGGACTCCTACAATAAATGGGAGCCTATTGGTGGCTACGGCTGGGAAAAAACCTGGCGTCCGTTATCAGACGACAACTTCCGTCTGGGACTGGGCTATACGGCAGGGTTTACGGCGCGTGATAACTGGAAATACATTCCTGTTCCGGTACTGTTGCCGCTTGCCTCCATCGGCTATGGTCCGGCAACGTTTCAGATGACCTACATACCGGGTACGTATAACAACGGTAACGTTTACTTTGCCTGGATGCGGTTTCAGTTTTAACTGCATTTGTCTGGTAAATCGGCCAAAAAACGCACAGACATTGAAATGTAAAGGATAAAAATCGGACAGCGAAAATTAACGCGACTTTTGTCACTTTTTATCAAAGATCCGCTGGACAAAACGCCTCACAATTGTTGTACTGATACCCGACACAGCATTTGTGTCGTTTTTTAATGTAAAGGTAATTTTGATGTCTAAGATTAAAGGTAACGTTAAGTGGTTTAATGAGTCCAAAGGATTCGGTTTCATTACTCCTGAAGATGGCAGCAAAGACGTGTTCGTACACTTCTCTGCAATCCAGTCTAATGGTTTCAAAACTCTGGCTGAAGGTCAGCGCGTAGAGTTCGAAATCACTAACGGTGCCAAAGGCCCTTCTGCTGCTAACGTAATCGCTCTGTAATTCAGACGCGTCAGCAAGAATTTCAAAACCCGCTCAATGAGCGGGTTTTTTTCGTTATGAATCAACCAAAAAGATAGATCTTCAGAAAGCTGGCGACGATCGCGACGCTTAGCAATACCATACCCACGCCTGACAGATTCTCTCTCATGCTATCACCCTCGTTCAATATTGAGCCAAGAATGACAGAGAAAAATTAAGCCAACATTAAGGTTGTCGCGCTTAATGTCCGCTGGCGGAGGAAAATAACCAGAATGCGATCGCAGTCATCGCAAACGAGCCAAGCATGTTAACGGCAATGTTCGTCAGCGCCCAGCCCATCCGGCCTTCCTGAAACAGAAACACCACCTCCGCAGAGAAGGTAGAAAACGTCGTTAAACCGCCGCAGAAACCGGTCGTAATCAATACCTTCCACATAGGGTCGATGTTGGTCATGCGATTAAACCACGCCAGCCCCATCCCGATGATAAATCCCCCGATCAGGTTTGCCGCCAGTGTCCCCATCGGAATGGCCTGATGCAGCGGGTTAAACCGCATGCTTAAGAGCCAGCGCGCAACGCTACCCGTGCCCCCACCAATAAAAACGGCTATAAGTAGTTGTAACACTGTCAATACCTGCTATTTGCTGTGTAAGTGCGTCGAGTGTAACGCTGTTTTTAACCGGGAGACAATTATGTATGTTGCAGTAGGGCAGTTTGCGGTGACGCCGGACTGGAATGAAAACGCGGACAAGTGCATCTCCCTGATGAACCAGGCGAAGCAAAAAGGGGCGGCGCTGCTGGTGCTTCCTGAAGCGTTACTGGCGCGCGATGATGGCGATCCGGACCTGTCGGTAAAGTCTGCGCAAATGCTGGAAGGGGCGTTTCTGAAACGACTGCTGGCCGAAAGCGTCGGTAACGCGCTCACCACCATTTTGACTATCCATGTTCCCTCCACGCCGGGGCGGGCGGTGAACACGCTGGTGGCGATACGTGAAGGCACAATTGTCGCAAGCTACGCCAAACTTCATCTGTATGATGCGTTCAGCGTCCAGGAGTCGCGACTGGTCGATCCGGGGAGTGTAATTCCGCCGCTGATTGAGGTGGAGGGTTTTAAGGTTGGCCTGATGACCTGCTACGATATCCGTTTTCCGGAGCTGGCGCTGAACCTGGCACTACAGGGGGCCGAGGTGCTGGTTCTGCCCGCCGCGTGGGTCAGAGGACCGCTTAAGGAGCATCACTGGGTAACGCTACTGGCCGCACGCGCGCTGGACACCACCTGCTATGTAGTGGCTGCGGGTGAATGTGGCAATAAAAATATCGGGCAGAGCAGGGTTGTCGATCCGCTGGGAGTGACCGTAGCCGCGGCGGCGGAAGCGCCTGCTTTACTGCTGACAGAGATAACGTCAGCACGAATAACGCTTGCGCGTCAGCAATTACCTGTTCTGCGCAACCGCAGGTTTGCGCCACCGCAATTAATATGATGTTTTTTTCAACAATGCTTGATTCACCTTGTTACAGATTGCTATTGTGTGCGCGCGCCTGATGACCGTTAATACGTTCAGGTTTCTTTGGCGCTGAATGCAGCCTGTTTCATGTAAAGAAGGTATTTATGGGTGAGATTAGTATTACCAAACTGCTGGTGGTTGCCGCACTGGTCGTCCTGCTGTTCGGTACCAAGAAGTTACGCACGCTGGGTGGAGACCTGGGTGCTGCCATTAAAGGCTTTAAGAAAGCAATGAACGATGACGACGCGGCAGCGAAGAAAAGTGCCGAAGATGACATCGCAGCACAGAAGCTTTCACACAAAGAGTAATGGCAATGCTGCAAGGCTTGCATAAAAAAACCGGCTCACGAGGCCGGTTTTTTGTTTTACTGTAAATAAGTTTTACAGCTTTATTTCACTTCTTCGCCCTTCGCCTGCATATCGGCGTGATAAGAGGAGCGAACAAACGGACCGCACGCAGCGTGGGTAAAGCCCATCGCCATCGCTTCGGCTTTCATTTCATCGAACTCATCCGGACTCACGTAACGCTGTACAGGCAGGTGGTGACGGCTTGGCTGTAGGTACTGCCCCAGCGTCAGCATGGTGACGCCGTGGCGGCGCAGATCGCGCATCACTTCAATGATCTCAGCGTTGGTTTCACCCAGTCCCACCATCAGGCCAGACTTGGTAGGAATATGCGGATGGGCTTCTTTAAAGCGCTCCAGCAGCTTCAGCGACCAGTTGTAATCTGCACCTGGACGCACCTGACGGTAGATACGCGGTACGTTCTCCAGGTTGTGGTTGAACACGTCTGGTGGCGTCGCGGTCAGGATATCGAGCGCGCGGTCCATACGGCCACGGAAGTCCGGCACCAGCGTCTCAATCTTAATGTTCGGGCTTTTTTCGCGGATGGCGGTAATGCAGTCAGCGAAATGCTGAGCACCGCCATCGCGCAGATCGTCACGGTCAACGGAGGTGATAACAACATAACGCAGCGCCATATCGGCAATGGTCTGCGCCAGTTTTTGCGGTTCGTTAGCGTCAGGCGCAACAGGACGGCCATGAGCAACGTCACAGAACGGACAGCGGCGGGTGCAGATGGCACCCAGAATCATAAACGTCGCGGTACCGTGATTGAAACATTCAGCAAGGTTAGGGCAGGAGGCCTCTTCACAGACAGAGTGGAGGCCATTTTTGCGCATTGCCGCTTTGATCCCCTGAATACGCGAAGAGTCAGCCGGAAGTTTAATTTTCATCCATTCCGGTTTTCTTAACAGCGCCTCGCGCTCTGTAGCCACGTTTTTAACCGGGATAAGGGCCATTTTATCGGCATCGCGGTATTTAACACCGCGTTCCATCACAATGGGTTTACTCATAGCGTGCGTGTTCCAGTTGCGAATATCGAAGGAAAGCGTTTCAATTCAAGGGAATGTTGTAATTATCAACTATTTTTGAACGAACGACAGGCAGTATATCATTTAAAGGGGCGGTAAAGCAGCCTGCCAGGTCGCCAATTTGTAAAATAGTTGTTGTTTTGTGCCTTTTGCCCCGCATGCGGCAGGGCCTTACGCTGAAAGGCGGATCAAAAAGTCTGGCGGATCACATTGATGACGTTTTCCAGCACCGGATCGCGCAGGCTTAGCTTGTTGTAATGCAGTGAGATTTCAATAGATTCCGTCGTAAGTTGACTTAATGGAATGCTCTCCAGTGGCCAGCACTTTTGAAGCAAAGTGAAGAGACGCACAGGCATTATACAGAGCAAGTCGCTGCTGCCAATCAGGGCCGCGAGGGTAAACATATTGTAACTGCTAAAGCTGATCGGACGATCCGGGAAGAGTTCGTCAATACGTTGTCGCAGCGGATCCTGACCCTGTCCTTCGGACATAAATGTCGCATGTTCGTAATGGCGCAAATTTTCTGGCGTCAAAGGTGCGCTCAACGCAGGGTGAGCCTGACGACAAACGAGCGCCAGAGTGTCGGTATAAAGTACGTTATGCCCTAACGCTCTGGCCGTAAAGCTATTGCCGTCGATGATCAGGTCCGTCTGGAATTGCGCCAGCTGTGTTTCCGGATCGGTGACGGGCACGTTGCGGATAAGCAACTGTGGCGCATGCTGTTTCACCGCCTGATAGATGGCCGGCATGACCAGAACGCCCACTGAGGGAGAGGTGCCTATGGTGATAGTTCGTTGCTTATCGTAACTGCCGGTGAGATCCAGCGCGCCCAGTATTGATTCCAGACCCTGGCTGATGTACTCGTGCAGATGGGTGGCGTACGCGGTTGGGGTTACGCCCTGGCCTTTACGAATAAATAACGGATCGGGAAATATCGCGCGCAATTTTTGAATTGACTGGCTAATAGCAGAGGGCGTGAGATTAAGAATTTTCGCAGCATTAACGATACCTTTATGGACATATACCGCCTCAAAAATAGTCAATAAATTGAGATCAATATTACGTAAAGTCCGAAAAATTTGCGGCTTATCTTCGCCGCTGGTTTCATTCAGGCGTTTGGCTGGTAAATTAGTAGGCTCCACGCTCTTACTCCGTATCCATTCACAATATGAATGATAGTTGAATTTATTTATTATGCTTGCAGAGATTCGTAAAGTGTTTAGTAAGTTTCCATTATTTATCGAAAACAAGCAGTTGGGTGATTGTCACGCACGTTACACGAAACCCGGTGATGGTTCTATTAAGGTTCTAATTAATATGTGACGCTAATATATGGGCGACTCGAAAATATAGAATATGCGGTTTATTGTAAAGCGTAAATGCGGTAATTAAGCAGTGGCTGGTCAAATAACTGAGCCACTGCCCGAGGTAAGTTAAGCAGTAATATATTCGTAGGAGGGATTGTTAAGCAGTGCTAAAAAGTTCTTCAGAAGCACGGGCCGGATATTGTCAGGCGTGGCGGTATCGACCCACTGGCGCATTTGCGTCATTTCCATACCGGCATACCCACATGGGTTGATGCGCTGGAAGGGGGCCAAATCCATATTGATATTCAGCGCCAGCCCGTGGAACGAGCAGCCTTTGCGGATACGCAGCCCCAGCGAACAGATCTTCATCTCTCCCACATAAACGCCCGGGGCATCGGCGCGAGGGTGAGCGTCAATATCGTACTCAGCCAGCGTATTCACCACGGTTTGCTCCAGTAAGGTCACGAGCTCACGCACGCCCAGCTTTCTGCGTTTCAGGTTAAGCAGAACATACATCACCTGCTGGCCCGGGCCGTGGTAGGTCACCTGTCCACCGCGATCGCTCTGGATCACCGGGATATCGCCCGTCATCAATAAATGTTCGGCTTTTCCTGCCTGGCCTTGAGTGAACACCGGCAGGTGTTCAACCAGCCAGATTTCATCAGGCGTGGTGTCATCGCGCCTGTCGGTAAAGTCATGCATAGCCTGAGAGACAGGCTCGTAAGGCTGTAGCCCAAGATGGCGGACAAGAATTTTATCCTGGTACAAAAGGATGTCTCCGAAGACAAGGGAGAATAGGTAACGGGGAGTATATCACAGCGGGGAAGTGGGTTACCCGGCAAACCGGGTAACCGCAGAAGGACTACAGCACCATACGAACAATTTCAATATTGCCGAGCTCTTCGTACAGCGTCTCAACCTGCTCAATGTGTGTCGCAGTGATGGTGATTGAGACCGAGTGGTAGTTACCTTTGCTGCTCGGTTTGACTGATGGAGAGTAGTCGCCCGGCGCATGGCGCTGTACCACTTCAACCACCTGATCAACCAGCTCAGGTTTCGCCAGACCCATTACTTTGTAAGTAAAAGGGGTAGGGAATTCAAGCAGTTCGTTAAGTTTGGTTTTCATGTCAGCTCCGGCGTGTGTATAAAAAATAATAACTCCCGCCACGGGGCGGGAGTTTTACTGATACGTAGTATATGGGGATCAAAATCACACTTTCAAGTGTTCAATTTTTAACCAAACCAGTGATGGAACATCAGCTTAATGTAATCAATGATTTTGCCGAAGAAATTGCCTTCAGGAATTTCCTCCAGCACCACCAGCGGGCGCTGATCGATGGTTTTTCCATCCAGCTGGAAGTTGATGGTACCCACGACCTGATTCTTTTGCAGCGGGGCGTGCAGCTCGGTGGTATTCAGCACGTAGCTGGCTTTCAGATCTTTCATACGACCGCGTGGGATCGTCAGATAGAGATCTTTGTCCACACCCAGGGAAGCACGGTCGTTATCGCCAAACCAGACAGGTTCAGAGGCAAATTCTTTACCGGCTTTCAGCGGATTCACGGTTTCGAAGAAGCGGAAGCCCCAGGTCAGCAGTTTTTTACTTTCCGTTTCGCGTCCTTTAAACGTGCGGCCCCCCATCACGGCAGAGATCAGACGCATCTGGCCTTCAGTGGCAGAAGCTACCAGGTTATAGCCAGCTTTGTCGGTGTGACCAGTTTTGATGCCGTCGACGTTCAGGCTATTGTCCCACAGCAGGCCGTTACGGTTGGTCTGACGAATACCGTTGAAGGTGAACTCTTTCTCTTTGTAGATAGAGTACTCGTTTGGCACATCGCGGATCAGCGCCTGACCGATCAGCGCCATGTCACGCGCGGAGCTGTACTGACCTTCGGCGTCCAGGCCGTGAACGGTCTGGAAGTGGCTGTTTTTCAGGCCCAGCGCAGAGACGTAGCTGTTCATCAGGCCCACAAACGCGTCCTGGCTGCCCGCTGCAAAATCGGCCATTGCCACGCAGGCGTCGTTACCGGACTGCAAGTTGATGCCACGGATAAGTTGAGAGACCGGAACCTGCATGCCTGGCTTCAGGAACATCAGCGATGAACCTTTGAACACCGGGTTGCCGGTTGCCCACGCATCGTTACCGATAGTCACCAGATCGGTTTCTTTAAATTTACCCGCTTTCATGGCCTGGCCGATAACATAGCTGGTCATCATTTTGGTCAGGCTGGCCGGGTCGCGGCGGGCATCGGCGTTCTGTTCTGCCAGAACTTTGCCGGAGTTGTAATCAATCAGGATGTAGGATTCCGCGTCGATCTGCGGAACGCCAGGGATCATGGTCTTGATGTTCAGGTCATCCGCGTGAGCTGCGGAGAACGCAGCAGCGCAAAGGGCCGTGGTCAGCGCCATGCGCTGCACAAAACGAGCAGAAAAAGTGGTCTTCATGGTCAGAACTACGACATCCGTGATGGAATTAAAAAAAGTGCCTTACTATAGCAAATGCTATACGGGCAGGCATCCGACTTTCATCATGAGAGTGTTAACGTGGTTTACACAAACTGACATTTCGGATACCACCGATTAATTACTTCGCAACAGCGATAAACGACTGGAGCTGCGCCTCGCTCTGCAAACGCTGTTGCAGGGACGCTGCCTGCGATTTGCTGGCAAACGGACCCATCTGGATACGCCATACCGCACCGTTTTGCTCAACGCGGCCTGGCACGCCAAACTGCTGGCTTAAACGCTGCTGATACTGCTCTGCACGGGCCCGATCGCTGACGGCGCCAACCTGAACCACGTAGCTGCCGCTCGCCGTCGCAGGCGCCGCAGTCTGCGTAGCAGCCGGTGCGGTCACCGGGGCGGGTTGTGTAGCGGGTGCAGCAACAACGGGCGCAGGCGCTGGGGCAGGTTCATTTGATTCAATCACGCCCGGCGCTAACGTGGTGGGTGCACCAAGGAAACCACTGCTTTTCACCGGGGCGCCTGTCGCATCTTCACTTTGTAGCGTATCGTTGCTGATGGCGTGCACTTCACCCTGCGGCTGCGCGGGCTCTGCTGGCATTGAAGCGCCCCCCATACCACCGCTTAGATCCGGGCGTGCGGGCAGGGCGTAGGTCTGTTTCGCGACCGTGGTACAGGCCGTGCCCGGGCCAGACAGCGAACCATCCTGCGCCACGATAATCGGGTCGATACGCACTTTTGTATTATTTGAGGTATTCAGACGGTCGGCTGCCGCGCGTGACAGGGAGATCACGCGATCGTTGCCGTAAGGGCTACGATCGTTGATACGTACCACGATCATCCGGCCATTCGCCAGGTTAGTGATGCGCGCATAGCTTGGAATAGGCAGTGTCGGGTGTGCCGCCGTGATCTGCATCGGATCGAAGGTTTCACCTGACGCGGTCAGATTGCTGCCTGGCTCAGCGTCATAGATGGCAGCAAAGCCGGCCTGGCTGAAACGGGAAGGATCCTGAACGATTTTATAGCTTTTACCGTCGCGCTGATAATCCTGATTCACGCTGGCGTTCAGCGGTTCATAAACGGGATCGGCACCGCTAATTTCAACAATCGGGCCATTACAGACCGCAGGCTGCGGCGGCGCGACGGTTGCCTGTTGCTGACCATCATCACTTGTACAGGCGGCAAGTAAACTTGCTGCGATGCAGATCCCCAGCCACTGCTTACGCATTGCGATCCCCTTATTTTTATACGCTTTTGGACAACATTTTCCTGTGGGTATGGATCGACATGACGATACCAAACCCGGCCATCAACACGATCAGTGCCGAGCCCCCGTAACTCACCAGCGGCAGCGGTACGCCAACAACCGGCAGAATACCACTCACCATACCAATATTTACGAAGACATAAACGAACAAAATCAACATTAATCCACCCGCCATAACTCGGCCAAAGGTGGTCTGTGCGCGTGCGGCAATGTAGAGCCCACGCATGATCAACAGCACGTAGAGTGCAAGCAGCACCAGAATGCCAACCAGCCCTAACTCCTCAGCCAGAACGGCAAAGATAAAGTCGGTGTGGCGTTCCGGTAAAAATTCGAGCTGCGACTGTGTCCCGTGCAGCCAGCCTTTTCCGCGCAGGCCGCCGGAGCCAATCGCAATCTTCGACTGAATAATATGATAGCCTGCGCCCAGCGGATCGGTCTCGGGATCGAGCAGCATCATCACGCGCTGGCGCTGGTAATCATGCATCAGGAAGAACCAGAGAATAGGAATAAAGGCAGCCAGCAGGACCACCGCGATGCCGATCAGACGCCAGCTCAGGCCGGACAGGAACAGGACGAACAGGCCGGAGAGGGCGATGAGAATCGAGGTGCCGAGGTCAGGCTGTGCGGCCACGAGCAGCGTCGGCAGGAAAATCAGCACCAGCGCAATGGCGGTATTCTTCAACGACGGCGGGCAGACGTCGCGGTTAATGAAGCGCGCCACCATCAGCGGAACGGCGATTTTGGCGATTTCTGACGGCTGGAAGCGGACAATTCCCAGATCCAGCCAGCGTTGCGCCCCCTTCGAGATAGCACCGAACGCATCTACTGCCACCAGCAAAATGATACAGAAAATATAGAGATAGGGCGCCCAGCCCTCATACACGCGCGGTGGTATTTGCGCCATCACCACCATAATGACCAGACCCATGGCGATCTGGCCAACTTTACGCTCCATCATGCCGATATCCTGGCCGCTGGCGCTCCAGATAACGAGGGCGCTGTACACCAGCAGAGCCAGCAGGATCAGCAGCATGGCAGGGTCGATGTGGATCTTGTCCCACAGCGATTTTTTATTCGGATTATCCGTCATGATTATTGGTCCTCCGCCGCAGCGGCTGCCGGGTTTTCAGCTGGCAGTTCGGTGTTGTTATCACCCAGCATGATGTGGTCGAGGATTTGACGCATGATGGTACCCACCGCCGGGCCAGCGCCGCCGTTCTCAAGAATCATCGCCACCGCAACCTGCGGGTTATCATAAGGGGCAAACGCCGTCATGAGCTTGTGGTCACGCAGACGTTCGGCAATTTTATGTGCGTTATAGGTTTCATTCGCTTTCAGACCGAAGACCTGAGCCGTACCTGATTTCGCGGCAACCTTATACGGTGCGCCAGCGAAATATTTGTGCGCCGTCCCGTTAGGGCGGTTGGCTACGCCATACATCCCGTCTTTCGCGATTTCCCAGTACCCGGAATGAATGTCACCCACCGGCGGCTCGTGCGGCTGTATCCATGGCACTTTTTTGCCGTCTTCTACGGTGCTTTGCAGCAGGTGCGGTACTTTCACAACGCCATCGTTGATGAGGATCATCATCGCCTTGTTCATTTGCAGCGGCGTTGCCGTCCAGTAGCCCTGGCCGATCCCCACCGGAATGGTATCACCCTGATACCAGGGTTTTTTAAAGCGCTTCAGCTTCCATTCGCGGGTTGGCATGTTGCCGGAACGTTCTTCCGCCAAATCTATACCAGTGTAATGTCCGTAGCCGAATTTGCTCATCCATTCAGACAGACGATCAATACCCATGTCGTAGGCGACCTGATAGAAGAAGGTATCCGCCGACTCCTCCAGTGATTTGGTCACGTTCAGATGGCCGTGACCCCATTTTTTCCAGTCACGGTAGCGTTTTTCAGAGCCAGGCAACTGCCACCAGCCAGGGTCAAACAGACTGGTATTACGAGTAATGACGCCCGCGCTCAGCGCAGAAACGGCGACATACGGTTTTACCGTTGAGGCTGGAGGATAAACTCCCTGCGTGGCGCGGTTCACCAGCGGGGTGTTTGGATCGTTGAGCAGGCCGGAGTAATCCTTGCTGGAGATGCCATCCACGAAGAGGTTCGGATCGTAGCTTGGCATAGAAACCATCGCCAGAATACCGCCGGTACGCGGGTCGGTCACGATCACGGCGGCCCGGCTACCCGCCAGCAGCGTTTCGATATACTGCTGTAGCTTCAGGTCGAGCGTCAGATAAACGTCATGTCCCGCCTGTGGGGGAACCTCTTTGAGCTGACGGATCACGCGGCCACGGTTGTTAACTTCAACCTCTTCATACCCGGTCTGACCGTGCAGGACATCTTCGTAATAACGTTCAATCCCAAGCTTGCCAATATCATGGGTTGCGGCGTAGTTAGCCAGCTTGCCGTCTTTATCAAGGCGTTCGACGTCTTTATCGTTAATTTTGGAGACGTAGCCTATGACGTGCGTCAGCGCGGAGCCGTAAGGATAGTAGCGACGTTTATAGCCTTTGACTTCCACACCGGGGAAACGGTACTGGTTAACGGCAAAACGGGCGACCTGCACTTCCGTCAGGTTGGTTTTTACCGGAATAGAGGTGAAGCGGTGAGAACGTGCGCGCTCTTTTTTGAACGCAGCGATGTCGTCATCAGTCAGGTCGACAACGCTTCTCAGCGCGTTCAGCGTATCCTGCACGTTATCCACTTTCTCTGGCATCATCTCTATCTGGTAGATGGTGCGGTTTAGCGCCAGCGGGGTGCCGTTACGATCGTAGATAATGCCGCGGCTGGGCGCGATGGGCACCAGCTTGATACGGTTTTCGTTTGAGCGGGTCTGGTAATCGGTATAGCGGACAATTTGCAGATTATAGAGGTTGGCGATCAGCACGCCGGTAAGCAGCAAAATCCCCGTAAAGGCGACCAGCGCCCGGCGCACAAACAGCGCGGACTCAGCCGTATAGTCGCGAAAAGAATTCTGTAGTTTCATCCGCTGCTTAAATTACCCTGGTCAGTCATTACTCGCGGTGATAAGGGTGGTTGGTAGTGATGCTCCATGCGCGATACAAACTTTCTGCCACGAGAACCCGCACAAGCGGGTGGGGCAACGTCAGCGCCGAGAGTGACCAACTTTGTTCTGCTGCCGCTTTGCAGGCGGGAGATAACCCCTCTGGTCCGCCAATCAACAGACTGACATCACGACCATCCTGCTTCCAGCGCTCCAGTTCGTGCGCCAGCTGCGGCGTATCCCAGGGTTTTCCCGGGATATCGAGGGTCACGATGCGGTTTTTGCCTGCGGCAGCCAGCATCAGCTCTCCCTCTTTATCGAGAATACGTTTGATATCTGCGTTCTTGCCGCGCTTTCCTGCTGGGATCTCCACCAGTTCGAACGGCATATCTTTTGGGAAACGACGCAGATACTCAGTAAAACCGGTTTGTACCCAGTCCGGCATTTTGGTGCCGACGGCGACCAGTTGCAACTTCACGCATTAACCCCAGAGTTTTTCCAGCTCATACAGGCGACGGCTCTCTTCCTGCATGACGTGGACAATCACATCGCCGAGATCGACAACCACCCAGTCAGCGGTCGCTTCACCTTCAACGCCCAGCGGAAGCAGCCCTGCCGCGCGCGATTCCTGAACAACATGGTCAGCAATCGAAACAACGTGACGAGTTGAGGTCCCGGTGCAGATGATCATGCAGTCGGTGATGCTGGATTTACCCTTAACGTCGATAGCGATGATGTCCTGACCTTTCAGGTCATCAATTTTGTCGATAACAAAATCCTGGAGTGCTTTACCCTGCAAGTTTTCCCCCTGGGTGAATGAGATTGTACAACTATGAATTCGTGGCCAGTCAGTATACCTGAACTGACGCCAGTCGCGGGACAAATGTCACCGCCCGGCTTTTGAAGGCGGGTATCATCCCACCCTCCGCCTGAGATTGCATCGCCATTTTTGTAAAACAATTTCTGTAAAGCAGCGATCGGCGGGAAAGTCTGGCAGCGGAGGATATCAGTATGGCTTAGCCTGTCAAGGCAGGATAAACATTAACAGACAATTTCGCCGGTGATGATCAGGCATCTGTACTTTTCTGATACAAACCGTGTGCGTGGATATAGGCCAGCACGGGCGAGGGCAAGAGATCGTCACAGTCTAAACCCTGCTGGAGACGCTCGCGGATGAGGGTCGCGGAAATATCAAACCACGGCGTTTCAGCGAGGTAAATTTTCCCGGCGGGTAGACTGTGCAGGTCTTCTATATTGTCCGTCAGATGCGCGTCAAGCCATTGCTGATGCTGCGCGTCGCGCATGGTCAACGGGTAGCCCGGACGGCGGCAGACCAGCAGATGACTGTTTTCCAGAATGGTTTCGTACTGGTACCAGCTGGGAAAGTTGAGCAAGGAATCCTGGCCGATGATAAACGCCAGCGGTTGCATGGGCCCCTGCTCAGCGCGCCACTCCCGCAGCGTTTGCGATGTCCAGGAAGGGGTATCCCTGCGCAATTCGCGCTCATCCAGCGTGAAGAGAGGCTTATCTGCGATAGCCAGCGCGAGCATCGCTTTGCGCTGCTCGCTGGTTGCTTCTGGCTGAGGACGATGCGGAGGAACATTGTTGGGCATGATGATTACCCGCTGCAACCCAATCAAATTCGCGAGGATTTCTACCGGCTTAAGATGCCCATAGTGTACCGGGTCGAAGGTCCCGCCATACATTGCCTGTAAAGAATGCATATCACCCATCGATAAATACGTCTGCCAGCGCCTTATGGCAGAGCAGCAAAGAGAGGCTCTCCAGCTCCGCCCAGACAGACTGGCCGTAGTCCTGTTTTAACGTCAGTTCGGCGCGCATCAGAAGTTGCACTGCCTGACGCAACTGCTCCTGGCTCAGGCGGTTTATCGCCTCCGTGGTCATCGCCCGACGGTTCTGCCAGACGCGATGTTTATCGAATAAGGCGCGCAGGGGCGTATGTGCCGACTGACGTTTAAGGTTGTTCAGCAGCAGTAATTCGCGCTGGAGCGTGCGGAGCAGAATGACCGGCTCACTCCCTTCCAGGCGCAGCTGTTGCAGTATGTGCAGGGCTCGCTTACTTTTCGCCGACAGCAGCGCATCAACCCAGTGGAAGGGAGTAAAGTGCGCGGCATCATTCACCGCCTGTTCCACGCGCGGTAGCGTCAGCTTGCCATCGGGCCACAGCAGGGCGAGCCTGTCCAGCGCCTGCGCCAGTGCCAGAAGGTTGCCTTCATAGCAATAGCAAAGGAGCTGGCTGGCGGCATCATCCAGTTGCAGATTGTGCAGCTTTGCGCGCGCGGCAACCCATTTTGGCAGATGCGCCTGTTCTGGCGTCTGGCAGGTGACCAGTACCGCATTGGTGGCAAGCTGGGTAAACCAGGCCGCGTTTTCCTGCGCTTTTGTGAGTTTGTTACCGCGTACGATAAGCAGCAGATCGCCGTGTAATAAACTCACCAGCATAGTCAGCTGTTCATTGATGGCCGCGTTAGGACCATTCTCAGGCAGCAGGATCTGGATTGTCTGACGAGAGGCAAACAGGCTCATGGCCTGACAAAGCGAGAAGATAGCGTTCCAGTCGGTACTGTTATCGATCTGGAACGTATGATGCTCCTCGAAACCCTGCGCGGCTGCCGCATGGCGAACCGCATCAAGGCTTTCCTGGAGTAACAGGGGGTCGTTGCCGAGTAGCAGATAGGCCGCGCGCAGCCCTTCGTTGAGCTGCGCGCGGAGTTGTTCAGGATACAACCTGATCATCAGTTACCCAGCGACGTTGGCATATCCGGCGTGCGGGCATCCGGTGTTTCGATGACGTCAGCGCCTTTTTTCGTCGACGCGGCAATGGTAGGCAGCTTACGGATCAGCTGCTCCGCAGCCTTATCGTACATCTCTTTGATGATAATCTGCTCTTCGGCGTCTTTCGCCAGCGCCGTCTGCGGGTTATCGAAGAACGAACGGTAGACTTTGGTACTGATAGGGTAAATATCTTTACCCGGTATCAGAACAGCCGCGCTAACGGTCAGCACCATCTGATATTCCGCCGTCCGCCCATCCTGGAAGATTGACGCAGTGTCTTTTGCCAGCGTTGATTTCAGGACGCGAAGCGAAGGAACATCCTGACGCAGGGTTCCCTTCTCGATCAGTTCAACATCGTTCAAACGCAGCTGGTTACGAATGGCCCGGCTCAGCGGTCCATTCGGATCGGATGAGTCGAAGATCATTGTTTTCATCTGAGCAGGCACTGCCGTGGTATTGCGCAGGTGCCAGCCGCAGCCAGCGGTGACCAGCACCGCCAGAGATAAGAGTATTGTTGCCAGGTGTCGCACGTTTCCTCCCGCGCTTAGCCAACGACCAGATTCAGCAGTTTACCGGGTACGTAGATCACTTTACGTACGGTAACGCCCTCAAGGTATTTCGCGACCAGATGCTCCTGGCCTGCGCGCTCGCGAACCTGTTCTTCGGTTGCGTCGACCGCGACGGTAATTTTACCGCGCACTTTACCGTTAACCTGCACCACAACCAGCGTGGTGTTTTCCACCATAGCGGATTCATCCGCCACTGGCCACGGCGCGTTGTCGATATCCCCTTCGCCTTTCAGCTCCTGCCACAGGGTGAAGCTAACGTGCGGCGTGAACGGGTTCAGCATGCGAACGACCGCCAGCAGCGCTTCGCGCATTAACGCGCGATCCTGCTCGCCGTCCTGCGGGGCTTTTGCCAGCTTGTTCATCAGTTCCATAATAGCCGCAATTGCGGTATTGAAGGTCTGACGACGACCAATATCATCGGTGACTTTCGCAATGGTTTTATGAACATCACGACGCAGCGCCTGCTGATCTTCGCTCAGTGCAGCCACGTTCAGCGCTGGCGCATCACCTTGTGAGGTGTGCTCGTAAACCAGTTTCCAGACGCGTTTCAGGAAGCGGTTTGCCCCTTCAACGCCGGATTCCTGCCATTCCAGCGTCATATCTGCCGGGGAGGCGAACATCATGAACAGACGCACGGTGTCAGCGCCGTAACGCTCAACCATCACCTGCGGGTCGATACCGTTATTTTTAGACTTGGACATCTTGCTCATGCCGGTATAAACCAGTTCATGACCTTCGGCGTCTTTCGCCTTCACGATACGGCCTTTCTCGTCGCGCTCCACAATCGCATCAACCGGAGAAACCCAGTTACGTTCACCGTTCGCGCCAACGTAGTAGAACGCATCTGCCAGCACCATACCCTGACACAGCAGCTGTTTTGCCGGCTCGTCGGAGTTGACCAGGCCTGCGTCACGCATCAGTTTGTGGAAGAAGCGGAAGTAGAGCAGGTGCATGATGGCGTGTTCAATGCCACCGATATAGATGTCTACCGGCAGCCAGTAGTTTGCAGCATCGGAATCCAGCATGCCTTCTTTGTACTGCGGGCAGGTGTAGCGCGCATAGTACCAGGAGGATTCCATAAAGGTGTCAAAGGTGTCGGTTTCACGCAGCGCTGGCTGACCGTTGACGGTGGTTTTTGCCCACTCAGGATCGGCTTTGATCGGGCTGGTGATGCCGTCCATGACCACGTCTTCCGGCAGGATCACCGGCAGCTGATCTTCCGGCGTTGGCATCACGGTGCCGTCTTCCAGGGTCACCATTGGGATTGGCGCACCCCAGTAACGCTGACGGGAAACGCCCCAGTCGCGCAGACGGTAGTTGACTTTACGCTCGCCCACGCCCAGGGAGGCCAGTTTGTCGGCGATGGCGTTGAAGCCCTCTTCGAAGCTCAGGCCGCTGAACTCACCGGAGTTAAACAGGGTGCCTTTTTCAGTCAGCGCTTGCTCAGAGAGATCGGGTTCAGAGCCGTCAGCAGCAAGAATAACAGGCTTGATGGTCAGGCCGTATTTGGTGGCAAATTCGTAGTCGCGCTGATCGTGACCCGGCACGGCCATCACGGCGCCTGTGCCGTATTCCATCAGTACGAAGTTGGCGGCCCAGACAGGTATCGCTTCGCCCGTCAGCGGGTGGATCGCTTTGAAGCCGGTATCAACGCCTTTTTTCTCCATCGTCGCCATGTCGGCTTCGGCCACTTTCGTGTTGCGGCATTCGTCGATAAAGGTCGCCAGCTCCGGATTGTTTTCCGCCGCTTTTTGCGCCAGCGGGTGACCTGCGGCCACGGCCAGGTAGGTCGCGCCCATGAAGGTGTCCGGACGGGTGGTGTAGACGGTCAGCGTCTGGTCGTAGTTTTCTACGTTAAAGGTAATTTCCACACCTTCGGAACGGCCGATCCAGTTGCGCTGCATGGTCTTAACGGTGTCAGGCCAGTGATCCAGATTATCCAGATCGTTCAGCAGTTCGTCAGCGTAGGCGGTGATTTTGATAAACCACTGCGGGATCTCTTTACGCTCTACTTTGGTGTCACAGCGCCAGCAGCAGCCATCGATAACCTGCTCGTTCGCGAGAACGGTCTGGTCGTTCGGGCACCAGTTAACGGCGGACGTTTTCTTGTAGACCAGGCCTTTTTTATACAGCTCGGTGAAGAACTTCTGCTCCCAGCGGTAGTATTCCGGGGTACAGGTTGCCAGCTCGCGGCTCCAGTCATAGCCAAAGCCCAGCATTTTCAGCTGGTTTTTCATGTACGCGATGTTGTCGTACGTCCACGGAGCCGGTGCCGTGTTGTTTTTCACCGCCGCGCCTTCAGCAGGCAGGCCGAACGCATCCCAGCCGATAGGCTGAAGTACGTTTTTGCCCAGCATACGCTGGTAGCGTGCAATCACGTCACCGATGGTGTAGTTACGCACGTGGCCCATGTGTAGTCGACCAGAAGGATAGGGAAGCATCGACAGGCAGTAATACTTCTCTTTGCTCTCGTCTTCGGTTACTTCAAAGGTGCGCTTCTCGTCCCAGTGTTGCTGGACTTTTGATTCTATCTCTTCCGGGCGGTATTGCTCTTGCATGGCAGCCAGTGGTCCTGTGTTCAATACAGCTACAAATGTAGCCAATGGATGTGGTAATTCAGATCCGCATAGCATAGCCCAAACGCCCGCGTCAAAACAGCCTTTCACGCAAATGCACTTTGCAGGAATTTACCGGGTCTGTGCTTCACCTGACAAAGCGGCGACGAAATAAGGTCTATTATTAGAGACAGTTACTTACCCGGGAGGCAAAATGATGAACAAGGTTGCTCAATTTTACCGTGAACTGGTAGCGACTCTGACGGAAAGGCTGCGTAACGGCGAGCGTGATATCGACGCGTTGGTCGAACAGGCACGCGCACGCGTGACGCAAACGGGTGAGTTATCGCGAACCGAAGTGGAAGAGGTGACGCGCGCCGTGCGCCGCGACCTGGAAGAGTTTGCGCGAAGCTATGAAGAGAGCCAGGACGAAATCGCCGACAGTGTTTTTATGCGGGTAATTAAAGAGAGCCTGTGGCAGGAGCTGGCGGATATTACCGATAAAACCCAACTGGAGTGGCGCGAGGTATTCCAGGATTTAAACCACCACGGTGTCTATCACAGCGGCGAAGTGGTGGGGCTGGGGAACCTGGTGTGTGAGAAGTGCCACCACCATATCGCCGTTTATACGCCGGAGGTGCTGTCGCTGTGTCCGAAATGCGGGCACGACCAGTTCCAGCGTCGGCCGTTTGAGCCGTAGGTAAAAGCAAAACGGCAACGTCGTTGCCGTTTTTAGTGTCTGCTCCCTCTCCCTGTGGGCTGAGGGATCCCCAGTAATTTTTTTATGCAGAAGCAATAAAGTTGCTTTCTAAATGACTGAGGGCTGTCAGCGATGCCCTGGTCCGGCTGTAAATCGCTGAGGCGTTTCCTGCAGGCCAGGGCG